>JANPLH010000471.1:0-13087 GCA_031426435.1 Saprospiraceae bacterium
TGCAACCATCGGGATTTCCCAGACAGTGTTTGGGAAATTCGCTACACCTTGCCCGAAGACAACGAACAGATTTTCGCCAGCCGGTATTCCACTGTGCTGCCGGACAAGGAGGCGTTGAAGAAATTGTTGTTGGAAGGGTAAGAAAATATTCGTTGCAAAGTATTGATTATCAATGAAATGAAAGGGGGTTGTGCCAGGTTGTACAACTCCCTTTTTTCTTATCACCTCCCTTCCTTTGTTGAAAAATCAAACAGATGACTCAACAGGCTGACATACTCGAAAAGCTCACCCACATCGAAGAATTGCTCATCGGACAAACCCTCTTGCAAAAAGAAGTCCTCAGCTTCAAGGAAGCCTGCCTGTACCTCGAAATGAGCGAAAGCCATCTCTACAAACTTACCAGTACTCGGCAAATTCCGCACTTCTGCCCAAATGGAAAGAAGCTCTATTTCAATCGGGTGGAACTCGACCAGTGGCTTCAAAGGAACCGGCTTTCTACAAAGGTTGACATTGAAAAAGAAGCCTCCACGTATGTCATGCTGCGGAACAGGAAAAGGAAATAAAACTTTTTGTTTAATTATCTAAAAACAATTTGTTTTTATTTTCAAACACGCTTACCTTTCGCCCAAACTTCATCCCCCCGCCCAGGTCAGCACATGCCCGACACACACCGTTAGGCACATTTGCATATTTATTTTACTATGGGACTACATTTCAGCGAGTTGACACTGGTTGACTTCCCGGAGTTCGCTTTCTCCGATTTTACGCAAACCGAAACCACGGACATTGAAATCACCGCAGAAGGACTTGGCTGCAACCCCGATTTTACCATCGAAGGGCAGGTTTCCATGAAAAACTACTGTTCGGCTTTGCTTCAAAAAACCGTTGACCTTCCCCACCGTCGGTGGGACACCTTTCTTGCATGGCAGTGCGACCATGTGAAGAAGCCCTTCGTTTGGCTCCAACGCTTCGAGGTGCTCCTCGTGCTGAACGAGTCGTTGTTGCTGCGGCACAATTTCAGCGACAAATACAAGACTGCCCGTGCCCACATCGAGCGTGCAAGGCGGGCTATCTGGCAAAGCATTTCCGAGGAACTGGAAGGCACGATTACGGAGTTGTACCACATCCATTTCAATATCCACGAGGTGAAGGAACAACTCAAGCTGCTCCCTGACTTCGCCGACAAATACGCTTACCTGTTGGAAGCCAAGACTGGCTACTTGCAAAACAAACCTACTTTTTCCATCACCACCATCGTTCCTTTTGACGTTCAGATTGATTTGGAAATAGAGAAGCTGCGCCAGTTGGAAGAGCTTATTTCAACTTCCTTGCCGCCACAGTTGCCGCCACCGAACGAAGAAGCTCCGGCTTCAAAAATCAAAATCAACCTCTCCGTCGCCGAACTTGCCTACTTCTTTCGGGCGATGTACGACCTCGACCTCATTCCCCGCCAGTACAAAACGGAGGTCTGCAAATTCATCGCTGCCAGTTTTCAAACCAAGCAATCCGGCGACATCAGTTGGCGCAGTGTCAAAAACCACTTCGACGCTCCGATGCCAAAGGCAGTGGACACCTGCTATGAAAAATTCGTCCACCTGATGCAGAAGGCGAAAAAAGACTTGGGAAAATAATTTACCCTAACTCACAGTCAATCAATGCATTAAGTGGCAGTTGTGCAAGGTGGTACAACTGCCATCCGTTTTTCCGCCCGCCTACTTTTGCTTGCACAAACGCACTTGACCGTGCAGCAATCACATGACCGACGACCAGTTCAACCTCATTCTCAAAAGACTGGATGCCATTCAGCAAAAGCTGGACATCCATGCTGGCACTCAACCCGAGGACTGGTTGGACAACAGCGACATCATCCGGCTGCTGAAAATCAGCAAAAACACCGCAGCAGCCTGGCGGGAAAAAGGCATCCTGCCTTTTACAAAAATCGGGAAGAAAATCTACTACCAAGAAACCGAAATCCGCCACCTGATGAAGCGCCACCGACTGTAACCATCACCTCCCGAAGGGCTTGTCATCTACACAAGACTGTCATTCCAGTAGGGAACCTAACTCAAAATTTTTCTGCCATGACTACCGTATCAATTTTTCGCAACCACCAGCTCACTGCGAACCGTCCATTGAGCAACATCCTTCTCCAAATCCAAAAAGGCACCGACCGTGAAATCGTCGAAAACTACCGCCAATTGCTCTTTGACGGTAAGGACGATTGGGCCGACCAGCTATTGTTCCAACTGCCCTATTTCACCCCGGCAGGTCGCTTCCTGGTGCTGCGCCGGAAGGACGACCTCGTGCAATACTCCCGCTTCGTCATGCTTGAAACCAACCCGCTGAGGGAGAAGGACATTGCAGAGACCCGCCAAACCATCATCGCCGACCCGCAAGTTTACGCCTGTTTCCGCAACATCGCTGGGAACGCACTTGTCCTACTCGTTCCTGTTGAAACGGAGGCACACCAACACCAGCGAACCTTCAATAAAGTGTGCCAATACTTTGCACAAATTGTTGGGCTTGCACTCAATTCTGCCGGATTCAGGGTCACGGACGGCTGCTACTGTTCCTCCGACCCCGAAACCTTCATCAATTCCGATGCCGTGCCGTTCCCCTTACAGCCCAAGCCAGTTCCGTCGCCGCCAGCTTCCAATGCTGCGGCTCTTCCATCAACGGCGTTAGCCGCCCTATTTGTTTGACACCATCGTTATAAGACCTGCCATGCAACAACTCACACTTTTCTACCATTTCACCAAAGTCGCCGGGCATCGCACCCTGGCGCAAATCATCGAGGCGATTAAGGGCAACCACTTCAAAAACGAGGTTGCCCAAATCCGCCTTGCCCTCCAGCGGAGCAACAAAGCCAAAGCCGACAAGCTCAAAAAACAGTTGCCCGCTTTCACGCCCTCCGGCAATTTCAACGGCGGTCGCACCCTCGAACATCTGGTCGAATACACGCAGTTGGTCATCCTAGATTTTGACAAACTGGAAAAGGAGCAATTGGAAGGACTGAAACAGGAAGCCCGGCAAGACCGCTTCGCTTGTGCCGGGTTTACCTCGCCCAGCGGCAACGGCTACAAAGTCATCGTCCGGGTGGACAGTAAGCAGGAATGCCACGAAGCAGCCTTCCAGCAAGTGGCGAAGTATTACACTGATTTGCTCTCCCCCCAATGGGGGGGAGCCGGAGGGGGGCTGCTTGACCGTTCCGGCAAGGACATCACCCGCCTTTGTTTCCTTTCCCACGACTCGGAAGCGTGGTACGATTTCGACAAAGAAGTTTTTCCCGTTCTCGTTGCCGATGACACCGAAATTTCCTCAGCACCCATCAAAAAACAGGCGCCCAATGCCTCAAATTCACAACCCGAATCGGGTAAAAATTCCGCTGTTCCGCCCAGTGATTTGCAAGTGATTTTTTCAGAAACGCAGCGCCACGCCGACTACATCGAGGGCAACCGCAACAACTTCCTCTATCTGTTTGCCAACAACGCCAACCGTGCTGGCGTCAGCGAGGCGAACACGCTCGACTTCTCTTTGGACAGCTTCGCCGACCTCACTCGTCGGGAAGTCATTTCCACAGTCGCAAGCGCCTACAAACACCATGCTATCGAGCATGGCTCGAAGGGAACGCCTACCGAAGAATTTTACACCCAACTCCACAACACGCCCATCTTCCCGGACGAAATTTTCCCCGACCTGCCCGCCTTACTGAAAGAACTTTGCGCCCTATTGGAAGACCCACGGGAGCGGGATGTTTTTCTCACCGCTGCCATTTCCATACTTTCCGGCTGCATCCCAGCGACGAAGGGAGTTTACGACCGCCGGGAATTTTACCCGAACCTCTATTCTTTCATCCTCGCCCCGCCTGCCAGCAGCAAGTCGGTTATGACCTTTGCCAAACAGCTTGGAGCTGGCTTGCACAAGTCCCTCAAAGAGCAGAGCAAAACCGCCTTTGAAAAATTCAAAAAAGACATCATCGAGTACAACCGTCGCCAAAGCCGATTATTGAAGAGCAAAAAAACATCAGCGCTTTTTGAAGCTGCGGAAGAAAATGAACCAGTGAAGCCGCCCGTCAAGCTTCTTTTTATCCCCGCCAACACCAGCGCTGCCATGTTCCGTCAGCACCTCGCCGACAACGGTGGCTCCGGTATCCTTTGCGAAACGGAAGCCGATACCCTTGGAAATGTTTTACAGCAAGACTGGGGCAAATACTCCGACTTGATGCGAAAATGCTTCAGCCACGAGGACGATTCCAATTCCCGCAAGTCCGTCGTCGAGTTCATGGAACTGGAGTCGCCCCGGCTCTCCATTGCCCTTTCTGGTACGCCGAACCAGGTTCTGCGACTAATTCCTTCGAGCGAGGACGGTTTGTTTTCCCGTTTCCTGTTCTACATCTTCGCCGTGAAACCGCATTGGCGGGACGTTTCGCCACAGCAGGGCAGCGTCAACCTGACGGAATACTTTCGGGAGAAATCCCAAGAGGTTGTCGAAATGCACAATTTTCTCGCTGCCCACCCGACCGAGTTTCACTTTTCCCGTAGCCAGTGGACACACCACTTTGAGACCTTCCAGCGCCTGCTCAAGGAAACCTATCTGCTGAATGGCGACGATGCGCTGGCATCCGTGTTCCGAATGGGCGTCATTTTCTTCCGCATGGCGATGACTTTTTCGGCGCTCCGAAAGTTCGAGCGGCGGGACACATCGAGCATCATTTATTGCTCAGAAATGGATTATGAGACCGTCAACCGATTGGCAAACGTCTTCATCAAGCACACCCTTTTTTTGCTCGAAAAGCTGCCCAAGACAGGCACAGCAGCATTCAATACTATGCCCAACAACAAGCGGAAGTTCATCGAAAACCTACCTCCCGAATTTCGCAGAAAGGATGCCGTCGAGATTGGCGAGGGCTACGGCCTCAGCCGTGCAACGGTGGACAGAATGCTGGAAACGCTCACAGGCAGCCACTTCGACTGCGCCCAGCACGGCGTGTATTCCAAGCGGTGAGAAAATGAGAAAGTTGAGAAAATTGAGAATTTCTCGGTTTTCTCAACTTTCTCATTTTCTCAAGCGCCGTGTCCCACTATTTAGGAAGAAATCTTCGGTTCGCAGTTCTTTTTGCATCAGAAAGTTCCAGCTCCGGAGCCGAAACTGGAACTAAAATCGGATAGACCCTAAACCAAAACCGAACCTTACCCAAAAAAAGACAGGAAAAACTTACCTTGGTGAATGAACGAGACGAGGTAAATACAGCCTTTGAAGGTGTCCTGATTCAAGTCGAGTTTGAAGATTTTGTCTCTCACTCCATTGAAATACCGACAGAAAATGGCTTATTTCAACGTGTTTGAAAACACCAAATTCACCTTGGGATTAACCTAATAATAAAACCATATAGAGCGGAAAAGAAACCAATGCAATAACTGCAATGATGATTAATAAAAAAAACCAACCCGCAGGCAAAGTCACTAACATAGCCAGAATTTCTTGCTTGAAATTTTTGAAAAAGCCCAACGAAGGCGTTGGGGGAGGTGTAATTGGAGGCGGGGGAGGTGGCGGAGGTGGAGGAAAAGTGCCGCCGAATCTCTCTTCTAATTCTTTTAGCTGAGCCATGTAGCCTTTGTGCCGGGACTCAAGCAGTGGCTCGTCTTTCGTTTGTTCGATGAAAGCATTAAAGCGGAAAAGTTCTTGATTGTATTCTTGTTGATTCATGTTTGCGATGATTTAATTAGACTTGTCATATTTCGGAAGCTCGAACTCAATCCCAGCGAGTTGGGTGGGGAACTGGACTTGTCTGACGTTTTGCAAGGTGTCCAATTTGGGGCTGTTATTGGTAATGAAATAGGCTTTCATTATCAACTTGGCATCTGGTTGAAAAGATTTTTCTGTCAGTTTATCGTGGTCGGCGTAGATAATGCCTGCATGCCAGATGCCTTCACTTTCTGGGTTCATGTAAAAAATGCGGCGGTGGGTGCTTTGCTGTCCGGGCTTTGCCAAGACAACGGCATGTCCCCAGATGCCGGGGATGTTGTCGATGTCATGTGTCAGGATTTCATCCGCCACTTGCTTTTCAAAGACGGCGCTTTTGCCTGGCCTTTGTAAGAAAACACTAATTTCTGGCGTTGGCGCTGGTGTTTGCAATTCATAGTCAATCATAAAAATGCCCACCACTCGCTCCGGTACTGGTGGTTGGGAGCGGATGGCAACCATCACGAAAAACAGCAGGATGATGCTCGCCAAGGCATTGCTCACCACGTCCAGCATGGACAAGCCGATTGGGGTTTTGACGACTTTGAGAAATCGGGCTATTCGCAGTTTCATTTTTTTAATGATTTTGATTCCCTCTCAGACGAGCTGCAATAGCAACTGCTTGCTGTCCCTTGCTACTCATCTGGCAGCGGAGCTTCATCTGAAAATTTTAGGCAGACGGGCGCTCTCCGACACGGTGAACAGGTAGTGATTGCCAGCCTGCCGGGGCAAATCTTTCAACGTTCGCAAATCAGCAGCTAGTGACAAAGGTTGCAAGCCAGCATTGACGTGGATGCTGATGCTATCAGGCATCGCCGCTGCGGAATCGGTTTGCAGTTCCAGCCGCCAGTCGCCGTCATCCCATTGGCATTCCCGCACTACCAGCCAGTATTTTTTTTCGTAAACTCCCTGAAACCGCTCGATGCAGGTCGCCTGGTCGGGGTGGTCGGAGTGGAAAAGTAGCTGAACATCCTCCGGTTTGCCTCCGTGTAGCTCGAAGCAGGCAGTCAACCATTTGGTGGAACGCTTCGGGTCAGAGACGGGTCGAAATTCGACAGCGGTAATATCGTTGCTGTTGCCTTCGTAGGGGTCGTTGTGTTCCTCTAAGTCGCTGAGGACTTTGATGAAGGAAGCCGCTACGACCATTAGCACGATGGCACCCACAAGCGCATTGCTCAACACGTCAAGCAGGCTTAGTCCGAATGCTTCTTTTTTTGCCATGACTCAATATTTGACATTAGGCTGCCAATACTCCTTTAAGAAAAGGATAGCTTTGGCACGCAATTGTTCAAACATATCTGCTTCGCCTTTTTGAAGACGGGCGGTGAAATAGCTCAAAACCAGCACCCAAACCAGCGCCACGAATGTGGTGTCGAAAGCCAAGCCAAGTGCCCCGCCAACCTTTTCAAAAGCCTCCACCATGTCGAGTTGCCCAGATGACTTTAAGATGTTGGAAACGTTTGCCATAGACATTATTATTCCGAGTATTGTACCGAGGAAGCCCAGGTTCGGGATGGCGTAGGAAATCCAATCAAGCAGATGGTATTCTCCTTTTGCCACCCCCGCTTCCATGAGGTCAATGCGGTCGTTGACGAATCCATCGGCTGCAACAGGCTTGTCTTTTCCCTGTAACTGTATTGCCTCACGTAGAATACGCACCAGCACGAAACTGTCGGCGAAACGCTTAAAATACTGCGACAGCAGTGGGGTCTGCCCACTGGGCGTGTCAAGGAATCCCCAGAGGTTTTGACCAGAATCGGCATCCGCCTTCAAAGTGCCGTCCAACACCAGACGCAATTGCAGTTTGCACCACTGTAAGCGAATTGCCACCAGCAACAACCCCCAGACTGCCAAGACGAACGTGAAAAACTGGATATAGTCCCCCAATGCTTGCATCAGTCGCCGAGGACTGTCGTAGTTAGTACCTAATTTTTCCCGGAAAGCAACTATCAATCCGACAGCGGCTGCGTAATCCAGTTGTTTCATGTCAAGTCGGTCGGTTTTGAAGCTCATTTTTTGACCGCCCAACACAACGCTCGGCACCTCACTTTCAAACTTGGGGATTACAAGCATTGCTCTGTTCAATTTGCCGGCAACACCCAGCCGGTAATTTCTTTCGCCTGTTTTATTGTCAAGTAGTTCCTCTTCGACGACTTGCCGATTGTCGCTGTTGTTAACATTTTCGAGAAAATGCTGTGCATCCTTAAATGTGATAGTTGTACCTGAAAGCAAGTGAGTCAAAGCTGGGCTTATTTCGTTTTGCCTTACTTTCGAATGCAGGTCGGGAGTGAGCAATGATTTGACAGCATCTTCAGGCAAGGATTCAGGAATATTGATTTGAGCCTTATCGAGCTTGTCAAGGTTTAAAGTTTGCAGACCCAGCAAAAACAGATTTCCCAAAATAATACATGTAAGCAGTGCGACGCAGAAAGCCAGCGCCACCGCTTTTTTAGGCAAGTCGAGTGGCGAATGCCCGGTGACTTGGCTTGAATAAATGCGAAGCAGAAAATTTTCCATTAGATATGTTTAATGTTGTTGATGATTGTAATTTGAAATGCTTGAACAATAAGACCTAAAGCGTTTTGCATCGGTCGAAATAGCCAAGTGGGTTGGCTCTCCAAACCTGCCTGTCCCACGTCTGCCGAAGGCAACTTTGCAACAATTCATCGGGGCGGCTGGGGGCGCCGCCAGCGATGTAAATAAGCCCATCGTCCTGAATGGTTTTGCGAATGCGGGAAAAGTCAGCCGGACCAAAAGGCGAGCGCCGAGGCTCCGGAAGGTGTATGCTTAGGCGAGCGTCACCGTTGCTCAAGCCCAACACCACGCCCATACGCTCGACGTTGAGCCATGCTTCGGGGGACTTCACGGTGGTTTTTGCCAATTTTTCGATAAATACCTTACGTTGCCAGCCGCCATTTGCCATATAACGGGCTTGAAAATCCGTCCAGCGCTGGCTATTCACGTCCAGCGCTCTTAACAATATGTCTGGCATGGCACCACTCGCAGCAAGGCGATGCGCCTTGACTTCGATAAGCATCCGTCTGGCATCGCTTCGAGGCAAATCATTGGCATACAGCAAAATACGCTCACCAGGTGATGTGTTGAAAAACAAGTCGAGCAGGTGGAGGTTCGGTTGGTCAGCCAAGCGGAGCAAGAAATCCCTTTCACCGGGGTTGACGCTCACCCGTAGGCTGGCAATATAGGGAGCAACAGGCTCCCCGGTTAGCTCGAATCGTTGTTCGTCGCGCAGGGGCGTTTTTTCAGATGGTGCTTGGTCGTCTTTCCATGACCAAGCGTAAACCACCCCGGGGTTTTTACTATAAATAAAGACCAGTTTGTTCAATCCGCTCTGCACATCGTGCGACGCTGCCAAAACTTTAAGCTTTGGGTCAGCAATGGCGAGCAGGCGAAGGAAACAGTTGGGCTTGAAATGCTCCACTATGTCATCGAACCATTCAACTTTTTCCCGCTCTGCAGCTCCGTGCCGCCAAACAGAGTAGTCGTTGTTGGATTTCACCAGCAAGTCAATGGAACCGCCCCGAAGTTGACGGCGCAGCACTTCTTCGCAGGATTGCCCCACTGGGGAGCCGATTGCCCGAAAGGGTGTGTCCCATGAGCCAAATGGAGCGGCGGCGACGACTTGGTAATTGGCTTGCCTATTTTTCCAGGCATCTATCATACTTACCAACCGGTTGTCGAGCTGCTCGCCACGAGCAAGCGAAGGAATTATCAGGCTGGAAATTTCAGCCCCGTTTTCGTGCCGAATGGGTTCGTATTCCCCCAAAAAACCTTGCGTGGAGAAGCCCGTACTGACCAAAAAATGGCTGCCTTTTGCCTTGCCGTGCAGGGTCACGAACAACTGCGTGGTGTCGTTGGCAGGGCTGTGGCGCACCAGTGTGGAAGCAGGGTCGTTTGCCAGCACGGCAGAAACCCGGTTAAGAAAAGCTGCAACCGTCCCGATACGCTCGTCTTTTACGCCACCCAAGTTGAACCAGGATGCCTTGAATTGCGGCAAGACGACCGCCTCTGCCTCTTGGCTGCCCGGAGAGCGAGATTTCAACATCCAGACCGTGTCGGATTTGCCGTCTGGCAAAAAGATAAAAAACGGGTTGGCAGGGCGCTCCGGCACAGAGGAGGCTTTTGCCCAATCTGCTTGGTGATTGTTGGGCAAAGCAAATGGCAAATGGCTACCGCTGCTTGGCTGGCTGGCGGCAGGAATAAAATTGACCAGGAAATTAGCATACCGATTGCCAATGTCTTTGCCAGCTTGAAACCTGAGTACTTCGACACAATCGTTGGTTGCCCGGCATTCGCCATTCACCACTTGGTTGCGGCAAACTTTGAAGACTTGCTCGCCGGTCAGACGATTTTGCGTGAGGTAGAAGTTGCGCTTGCCCCAACAAGGGTCAGATGGGATTGGCGGAATGGTGTCACTACCCTTGCAATTGGCGTTCAGCCAAAAATCTTCCGCCGTGCGTTGGGCGTGGTAATCCGTCTCACTCAACTTGTCAGCCATGAGTTGTAATTCCAACTCATAGAGTTTGCATTTTTTACAGCGTTCCTCCTTGGTTTTGCAACCTACGGTATGAGGCTCGCCTACTTTGGGGCGCTGCTTCTTGCCAGGTTGTTGCGCCCAAATTTGAGCAAAAGCCAACACTGCAAACAACAGTACCAGACGGAAAAATGTAGTCTTCTTCATAGTTTATGTTTAACAATGTGACTGAGGAGTAGAATTGGGACGATTCAATCCCACTCCTCAATCTCAACGAAGTGATTGTTGCAATGCGTTTTCCAGCATCTTGCCGAGGTCGGGTGGGACGGCGATTTCACCCTTACGAATAGCGTCCACCAATGTTTTGAGCAACTCAACCCGGTTACTGGCGCCCTGCTTGACTTGTTTGCCGAGTTGGTTGTAATAATTCATGTCCCGTTGGGGCAACCCATACTTAATGCCCCATTCAGTTTGCGCCGAGATTGCCCGGTCGATGTCACCTTCGATGAAGGCTTTCTGCGATTCGGGTGAAGTCAGTCCAATGGCTTTTGCCATTAGGCGGAGCAGTCCGTCTGCGTTGTTATCCAATATTGTCTGCAAGGATGCTTCCGAAATGTTCAGCCGATTCAGCGTCTTTTTGAACTCGGCGGCGAGTTGGTCAGGATTCGTGGCAGCATAGTAAGCTGCACCGCCATAAAGCTGGATTTGGTCGGCGAGGGCTTGGTTACCAGATTCCTCCAGGACGCAGCGAGAGATTTGCCAGAGTTCTTCCTTGGTAAAAATTCTTCTATCATCGAGTACAGCCTTAACACTTTGCTGGCAAGCGACAGACTTGAGCCTTTTCTTGATTTGCGTGTTGGCGGCAGCTTTGATAAAGTCTTCCCAGTCACTTGCTTTGGCGTGGCGATACAACGCTTGTGCTTCGGCAATAGAAATGCCTGTGCGGTGGGCAAGTTCGGCGGCGGTCGCTTTTTCGGCGGCGCCTTTAAAATCACCTTTCCAGGCATCTTCAAAGGCACCGGAAAAGCGTTTCAACTCCGGCGGAACATGATTGGAAACGCTCTTTTTTACAGAGCTTTTCAAGGCGTCCATGCACTTTTCCTTGTCCTGGCTGGCGGCGCAGTCCCACAATTTATCGAGGTCAGCGTACTTGCCGACACCGGGGATACGCTTAGCCTGCTCCTTGATTTTGTCGCCTGCGTATTTATTCAAGGCAGTTTGCAGCTTGTCGCTGTTCGTCAGCAGGTCGCCTTTGATGAGTTCCACCGGGAAATATTTTTTGATTTTTTGGAGGTGCTGCTGCTGGATGACCCCAACTTTTCCGCCCATGTCAAGGGCTTTTTCGAGGTCGAATTTTTTCCAGTCAATTTTCTCTATGAGCTGGTGCAAATCAGGGTTGGTCAGCAAGTCGTAAGCCATTTTAGCATACTGCAAAAACTGCATGGCGTAATCGTACACGTCGCTGAGGGTGTTGAGAAAATCCTCCAGATTGTTCGGCGTCATCAGGTGCTGCAATTTTGCCATGTAGCTACCGACAAAGTCAAAGACCTCCGGAGCGATGAGGTATGCCACCGTTAAGACTTTGAGCGAGATTTCCTTGATGCCAAAGTAAGTGGCAATGATGTCCATGAGGGTGACAAACCACTTGGACAAAGGCACTTTGATTTTGAAAGGACCTGGTTTTCCGCCTCCATTATCGCCGTTGTCGCCATTCGTGGCATCGCCATCCTGTGTGCCACCCTGCGAGTCAGTTTGGTTGCCGGGTTGATTAGCTTGGTTGTCCTGTCCTGTGTTGTCTGTATTTCCTGATGATGCGTCCGGTTTGCCGGGTTGATTGGCTTGGTTGTCCTGCCCTGTGTTGCCTGTATTTCCTGATGTGTCCGGTTTGCCGGGTTGATTGGGTTGGTTGTCCTGTCCAGTGTTGCCTGTATTTCCTGATGCGTCCGGTTTGCCGGGTGATGGCGATTCCCAATCGTTGCCAATGGTACCGGGTGGGAAACCCAAGTCGCTGGGGTCTCGATAATTGGGATTGCCAGCACGGGCTTTGCGTTCGGCATCATTCATTTTTTGCTGAATGTCGCCACGAAGTTTGATGTATGCGGTGCCGAATTCCTTTCCCTGCATCAGCTTGCCTACTTCTTGAATGGCATCCTCGCCTGTTTGTCGGGCTTGGTTGCGGTCTTGCTCGGCGTCGGCTGGGTCTTTCCAGTTGCCCCAGGGCATTCGGTTCATTTCGCCTTGGCGGGCATTCAGCCAATTGTATGACCATTCAAGTTTGTCTTTTTGCTTTTCCCGGTGGATGGCAAGGTCACCGTCTTTCAGCAGGGCTGACTGGGGCAAGCATTTTTTCTGGGGTTGAAATGAGAAGGAATAGACTACTATTTTCCAGCGTTCCTCTGCGAAAGCAGGGCGTTCAAGCATTTTTTTCAGCTTTTCGAGCCACACGGCTTGGTTGGTTGGCGAAACCTCGAACCAGTACCGCACATGCAACACCCTGTAAACCACGTAGTGTTGGTGCTGTGGGCACCAGTTTCCCTGCTTGTCGAAAGGCATTGCCACGCCACCATTGGCTTTCAGCCATTTTTCCAGCGGTCGTTCCTGAAGCTCGACAAAGGGAGCGAGTGCCTTTTCAGGCAAGATGTATTCCTGTGCCAGCACGGTCTGTGCAGACAGCAGAACCAGTAGCAGGACGAGTGGGAAGTATTTGCAAATACAATAGTCCATGCAGAAAATGAGAATCAGGCATAATTGACTGCCCCAAAACCCAAGGCTTTCTGCACGGCAGGATGATTTAAGTCAAACTTAGCTTCTGAGCTAAGTTGCTCGAAAAGCCATTCGACCAATTTCTTGTTG
>JANPLH010000472.1:0-9995 GCA_031426435.1 Saprospiraceae bacterium
TCCCGGAGCAAGCTGGAAAGCCAGTTTTGCTCCGGGACGCTAAGGTGAATTTTTGTTACGTTCTGTTAGGCGAAAGCCCCTGTTCACCAGAAAGCTATGGGTAGATGTCAGATGGCTGGTGAACCAATAAAGATGCTTGACTTTAACAATTGGATTGTGGATAGAATTGATTTATAGGACAAAATACATGCCAATTTATTAAAATACGAAGACCCGGCACATGACTTTACTGGGCCTTCATATTTGCCTTTGTTCGTTTACAGGTCAATATTGGGCCGCACGTTTTCGCCGTCGGCGTAAAACTCAGTGATGATTTTGACCACTTCCTCCGGTTCATCCACTACCCAGAAGAGGTTGAGGTCGCCGGGGTTGATGTTGTGCTCCCGCTCCAGCATGGTTGATTTAATCCATTCTACGAGGCCCTCCCAAAAGCTCTTCCCAACAAGGATGATAGGCACTCGCTCTATGCGCTTGGTTTGAACAAGCGTCAGCACTTCAAAAATCTCATCAAGGGTGCCGAAGCCACCGGGCATGACGACAAAGCCTTGTGCGTATTTCACAAACATGACCTTACGTACGAAAAAGTAGCGGTGTTCAAGGTTTTTGTCGTTGTCAATATAAGGGTTGTGGTTTTGCTCGAAGGGCAAGTGGATGTTGAGCCCGACAGATACGCCCCCGTTGAGCGAAGCGCCTTTGTTTCCAGCTTCCATGATGCCAGGGCCGCCCCCAGTAATGACGCCCCAACCCGCTTCTGTCAGCAGCCGGGCGATGTCCACTGCTGTTTGATAGTAGGGGTTTTCGGGTTTGGTGCGCGCAGATCCGAAAATGGAGACGCATGGACCTATCTTGTTCAGCCGCTCGAAGCCGTCCACAAACTCGGATATGACCTTGAACATCGTCCAGGAATTTTCACCCTTTAGCTCGGCCCACTGCTTCATTTGATGCTTGGCCACGACGGGTACGCTGTTTTGAATCTCGCTCATTTAATTGTAGAAGTAAAAAGTTAAAACTGCCCACTGGCAGACAAGAAGGCAAAAGTAGAAAGCGCGGACAATAGGCATCCTTTCTACCCACTTACATTGAAAATAAAGTGTTTTATACTGAAAAAAGCCTGCCGGAAATCGCTTCCGGCAGGCTTTTCGTGGTTTTATTATTTCATAGTTTCATTGTCACATGGTTTCATTGTTGGAGTGGCTGCTTTAACAATGACGCCATGAAACCGTGAGACAATGAACCCATGAAACCATCACTCGGGCCGCTGAAATGGCCCTACGTAGTTTATCACATCTTCATCTGTTATTTCATTGCCGCTAAGGATGATAAGGCGCTCCACGACGTTGCGAAGTTCCCGGATATTGCCAGTCCAGTTGACGTTCTGGAGGGCAACGAGGGCTTCCTTCGTCACTTTTTTCGGTGCAATGCCATACTCTGTGCAAATCTGCTCGATGAAATGTTCCACGAGCATCGGGATATCGCCCCTACGGTCGTTAAGAGGTGGCACTTCTATGATGATGACGGCGATGCGGTGGTAAAGGTCTTCCCGGAAGCGCTTGGCTTCAATTTCTTGGCGGAGGTCTTTGTTCGTTGCCGCCAACACCCGCACATCCACTTTTATTTCTTTGTCGCCTCCAACCCTCGCGATCTTGCTTTCCTGCAAGGCACGGAGCACTTTGGCTTGGGCGTCGAGGCTCATGTCCCCAATTTCATCAAGGAAAATAGTACCGCCATTGGCCTGTTCAAACTTGCCAAGGCGCTGCTTGTGGGCGGAGGTAAATGAACCTTTTTCGTGGCCAAACAGCTCACTTTCAATAAGTTCAGAAGGAATGGCTGCGCAATTCACTTCCACGATGGGACCTTTGCTGCGGTTGCTTTTCTCATGTATCCAGCGGGCCACCAATTCTTTGCCAGTACCGTTGGAGCCAGTGATGAGTACACGGGCTTCCGTAGGGGCTATTTTATCAATGGTTTCCTGAATTTTCTTCATTCCCTCCGACTCGCCGATCATCTCCTGCGTCTTATAGCTCGAAACTTTTTGCTTCAGCACCTTGGTCTCGGTGATAAGGCTTGATTTATCGAGGGCATTTCTGACGGTGATGAGCAGCCGGTTGAGGTCTGGTGGCTTGGAGATGAAGTCGAAAGCGCCTTTCTTGACCGCTTCAACAGCAGTGTCAATATTGGCGTGACCAGAAATCATGACCACCGGGGTGTCCGGTGCCAAGGTCTGGATGCGCTCAAGGGCTTCCATGCCGTCCATTTTGGGCATTTTGATGTCCATCAGGATAACGTCGTACTGCGTTTTTTTCAACTGTACGAGGCACTCCAGCCCATCAGCAGCTTCGTCCACCTTAAATTTTTCAAATTCAAGGATTTCCTTCAATGTGCGCCGGATGGGCACTTCGTCGTCAACAATTAAAACTTGTGCCATAGTGAGACTATTCTTTATTAATCTTTGGTTTACGTATTTTGATTTTCCGTTATTGAGGTAGCCTTGTTTGTACGCCAAAGGTAGCAATTTGGTTGCAAACCATTTTTAATACGTTCTGGCTTCGCCCAAAAAATCGGCGTTTGGTCCATGAAGTTTGTACCACAATAAAGGAACTCGGTGAAGGGAGCTTTTGTAGCGTTCTTTAATTGAGAAGGAAGGCGATGGGTGAGCTGAGTTTTTTTTGAGTGGTCAAAGTTATGAACATTAAATGAATATTTGATAAAAAATATAAAACCCGGCAAAAAGCTTGAAATTAAGAGAGTTGGCACCAACTAGGTGCCAACTCTCTTTTGCTGATGAAGGTCATTGGCCAATTACTCTGTCGAACTGACTGCCAACTTTAGCAAGGCTCCCGACTAAAACTCCAACTTGAGATTGTAGCGGTACAAGTAAATGAGGAGGCTGATAAAAAGCACGAAATAGATGATAAACCACATCATAAAGCGACCTTTCTTGCCTTCATTTTCAATATGGTCTGACATGACGGTATTTTTTAGATGAAAGATTTCGGTTGAACAGCGGCAAAAGTAAGCCGGGGCGGTGGGTTTTCCAAAGCAGTTTTAAAACGAGTTTAGGATTCCCAAAAATAATGACTTTTTCCTTCCAAAAGCCGTCGCTCAAACTTGTCAGCGCACCTCAAACTCCATTTCCAATACCACCTCGAAGGAGCCTTGCGGAATGTCTCGCAGGCGCTCCAACTTCACCTGTATGTTTAGGGTTTTTTGCAGCACCATTTCCCGGATGTCGTTCACGGCGCTAGGCCCAAGCTCCAACTCCTGCCCAATATCGAAAGGCGTTGGATCACGGTAGAAGGCTTCCCTGCCACAGTTCGGCTCGTTTTCCGACTGTGCACAAAGCCTGATGGACACTGCATCAATAAAATCAAGGTCTCCACCACCAAACAATGCCGTTAGCGTTGCCCTTCTTGGCAGAATGGCCTTGATATCGGCGGTGTCAATATTACTGGCATTTAGCTGGGCAAAAGCTTCGAACTGAACGTCGTTGATTGGAATATAATAAGTGGAGGGAGGCTGCACTGAGGGGTCAATAGAGAACTGCATGTTTCCAGCCTTGATAAAGCCCAACGGCGGGGCAGTTTCTTTTTTGCACGAAAAAAAAACGAAGGCAGCAAGTAAAAATAAGGCTGTTCTTTTCATTGAAAATGGTTTATTCCCTAAAACGTAAAACAGGGACAGAAAAATTTTATCCGTACACTTGTTTGACTAATTACGACAATTATGATTCTTTTGCTGGAAAGAATGGTCTTTTCAAAATTGCTTGAAACCTATAAGGCCATTTTCGGTAAAGACAACGCACTGATAAACCAGCAATCAAAAACCTTGCAAACAGTTACACCCAATGGGCGAAGCAAAAGTATCAATAGCGAAGGACAAGAACGAATTGCAGACCTTCATGCGAAACCTGCTGAACGACCTTCAGGCACTGGAATACATGATTGACCACAATTGGTTCGAAACGGGCATCACCCGCATCGGGGCAGAGCAGGAGATGTGCCTCGTGGACAACAAAACTTACAAGCCGGCCAAAATCAACATGAAAGTCATTCAGGCGATGAAAGATTGTGCTTGGCTGGATACAGAATTGGCACAGTTCAACCTGGAAACGAACATGACCCCGATGGAGTTCACCGGCAGGTGCTTTCGGCAAATGGAGGATGAAAACCTCGTCAACCTGGCAGCCATACGTAAGGTGGTGAAAACAATGGGGGCAAATATTTGCCTTACGGGCATACTGCCCACCCTACGCAAGACCGACCTCGACCTCGAAAACCTGACGGAAAAGCCCCGCTATATGGCGTTGATGAAGGCACTGAAAAGCCACCTCATCGGCAACAATTTTGAATTGAACCTGAACGGCATTGATGAGTTGCATGTAAAGCACGACTCGCCCTTGTTGGAAGCCTGCAACACCAGCTTTCAAGTACACTTGCAAGTGGAGCCAAAGGATTTTGTCTGTCTTTACAACATCGCCCAGATGCTCACGGGGCCTACTATCGCCATTGCTGCCAATTCTCCAATGGTGTTCGGCAAGCGCCTCTGGCATGAGACCCGCATTGCCCTCTTCCAGCAATCGCTCGATACCCGGACCTCGCACGACCACTTGCGTGAGCGAAGCCCAAGGGTCAATTTCGGCAATGGCTGGCTCAAAGGTTCCATCCTTGAAATCTACAAGGAAGATATCGCCCGCTTCCGGGTGCTGATGACCTCCGACGAGGTGGAAAACTCCATCGAACAGATTTTGAAGAAAAAAACACCAAAGCTCAAGGCCCTGCAGGTACACAATTCCACCGTGTACCGTTGGAACCGCCCTTGCTATGGCATCAGCGACAATGGCCAACCACACCTGCGCATAGAGGCAAGGGTATTGCCCGCAGGTCCTACCATCGTGGACGAGGTCGCCAATTCGGCCTTCTGGCTTGGTGCCATCATCGGCATGCAAAAACACTGCGCCGACGTGACCGCCAAGCTTTCCTGGGAAGATGTGCGGGACAATTTCATGAAGGCCGCCCAATTCGGCATTGATACCAAGTTTAACTGGTTCAATGACAAAAAATACTCCGCCACTGACCTGATTATCAAGGAGCTGTTGCCATTGGCAAAAGAAGGGCTCCAGACCAAGGGCGTGGATTCCGGCGATATTGACCGGTACCTCGGCATCATACACGACCGGGCCGAGGCGCACATGACGGGTGCCCGTTGGCAACTGCGTGCCTTTACCAAACTAAAAGAATCCATCACCACAGACGAGGCCACCGCCGTCGTGACGGCCTGCATCGTCAAAAACCAGGAAAAAGAAATGCCCGTGCACACTTGGCCGCTGCCCGACCCCAGCGAACTGGAAGAATACGTGCCCAGCCGCCTACGGGTCGAAGAGTTCATGACCACTGACCTTATCACTGTGCAAAAAGAAGACTTAATTGACTTCGTGGCGGAAATGATGAACTGGCGCAAAATCCGCTACATGCCCGTGGAAGACAACAAGGGAAGGCTCGTCGGCCTTGTGACATCCCGCTTGCTGCTGCGCTATTACTCGCAGAACAACAAGCTATCGGACAAGAAAGATGTTTCCGTCGTCGGAGACCTGATGGTGGAAAAGCCGTTCACCGTCACGCCAAAGACGAGCATCATGGATGCACTCAAGCTGATGCGGAACAATAAAATCGGCTGCCTCCCTGTCGTTCATGACAGGGACAACGAATTAGTGGGCATCATCACCGAGATGGACTTCCTGCGGGTATCGTCGAGGTTGATGGAGCGGCTGGAACTGGCGGGGGAGAAGTGAAGCATATCGAATCCTTAAACCAAAGCCCGGCAGGTTTCACCCTGCTGGGCTTTGTCGTTTTTCGATGGAATGGTCAGGAAAATGGTTTTTTGTGCTACCTAAACCATACCACCTCTTCTGGCGTTTTTTCAAAGCAAATGCACCCACATGAATCGTAAAAATTTTCTAAAATCATTGCTCTTGCTACCCGCAGGAGCCGCAGCCATGAAACTTCAAAACTTCTACCAAACGGCCAACGAACTACCAGCTTCCGACCGGATGCCCGTCGTTTTTATCGGTCATGGCAGCCCAATGAACGCCATTGAGGATAACAATTTTACGCAAACATTGGCCAAAATCGGCCAACGATGGGAAAAGCCCAAGGCCATCCTTGTCGTGTCGGCGCACTGGCTCACAAGGGGCAGCACCTCCGTAGCCAACAGCCCCAACCCAGAAACGATTTACGACTTTGGCGGCTTCCCCCAGGCGCTATATGAAGTGAAATACCCAGCGCCCGGCAGCCCCGATTTTGCGAAGCAAGTGGTGGAAAACATCAAGTCCATTCAAGTACACGAAGACCACGAAATGGGCTTTGACCACGGTGTTTGGACGGTTTTGAAGCATATCTACCCCGCCGCCGACATCCCAGTTTTTCAAATGTCCATTGACTACAACAAGCCACCAGAGTGGCATTACGCTCTCGCCGCTGAACTGAAGGCGCTACGCCAAAAAGGGGTGCTCATCCTTGGCAGTGGCAACATTGTCCATAACCTGCGTATGGCCACTTTCCACGATTTTTCGCAGCAATACGACTGGGCCATTGAGTTCGACGAAGTGGTGAAGCAGCGCCTCTTGGCAGGCGACTACCAAGCCCTCGTCAACTACCAACAGTTTGGCCGCCCCGCCCAACTCTCGGTGCCCACCAACGACCACTACCTGCCCATGCTCTACACACTTGGGCTGTTGGATAAAAGTGAGTCCATCAACTTTACTTACGAGGAGGTGCTCGGTGGCAGCATCAGCATGAGGTGCTTCGAGTCAGCGTAGGATTTAGTTTTCCTGCCTACTCGGCAGGCAGCCTTTGTGAATGAGAAAGGGCCAGTGCGATTTGCACTGGCCCTTTTCATTTTATTCACGTCACGTTCTATTTGCGATTGCCGAACGTGACCTTAATTCATCTTGACAAACCGCTGCGTCACTACCCCTTCCCCTACTTGCAACGTCAGGAAATAAGTGCCAGCCGCCAGTCTGGAAACATCAAGGCTTTCCTCGTTCATGCCAACAGTGGCCTGCCCATTGCGTAGCAACTCCACCTCACCGAGTGGGTTCAAGATGCGCAGTAGAGCATCACCAGACTTGGCCGAAGCATAGCGAACATGCAAATTGTCGGAAGCCGGGTTGGGCAGCAACAAGAAGCTGGAAAGCAACGACTCGCCCACACTTGAGGCAGTTCCGTTGCAGCTAACGCTGAATGCCTGCAACGAAGCGCAACCGAGTGCATCCGACACGGTCAGGGTCAAGGTGGCGATGCCGCTGCCAGCATAGAGGTAAGCAGTTTCTGAGTTGCCATTGGAAATCTCCCAACCCGTGCCTTCCACCATTGCCCAAGCGTAGCTGTATGGTGCGTTTCCGTTCACGGCATTTGCCGTCAGTTCGTAGCTGTTTCCGCAGTCCAATGAAGCGGGTATCTGCACATCCGCTCCAAAAATGGCATCCGTGATTAGCACATTTAGTACATGTTCCGCTTCGTTGCCGCAGCCGTCCGAGGCGGTATAGGTGAAAGCATGGGTGGCCGTTTCGCAATTGGATATGCTCGTCGTCTCGGTATTGATGGTCACATTATGGCAATCGGTGGCGCTCGCCGTAGGTGGCGTCCAAGCTGCAAACTCGGCCTGCGTCATAGTCAATTCCGATGGCATCGGCTCAAAAACCGGGGCTTCTGTGTCCAACTGTGTAATGGTTTGCGAAGCAAAAGCCTCGTTGCCGCATGCATCCACCACCTTCCACGTGCGGGTGAAAACCTCGCTGCAGTTGTTCGACACAACCCCGTCTTCCAAGGTCATTGCGATGCTGCCGCAGTTGTCCACGACCGCCAAGTTCGAAAACTCCACGGGCTGGCCGCATTCGATGGTCAGGTTATCTATAGGTGTGGTGAATACAGGCGCTTGGCTATCCGTCACAGTAATGGTTTGCTGCGCAACGACCGAATAACCACAAGCATCGGTGGCCATCCAGGTACGGGTATGCTGCTCGCCGCAGGTCAGCGGCAACACCACATCGGTAATGGTCAGGTTCACGTTTGAGCAGTTATCGGTGGCAGTTATATCACTGAACACCACGGGTTGCCCACACTCTATGGCGAGGTCATTGGGCAAGGTGGTGAAAGCGGGCGCCTCATTGTCAGCTTGGGTAATAGTTTGCTGCGCAACGACCGAGTGGCCGCAAGCATCGGTGGCTATCCAGGTACGGGTATGCTGCTGGCCACAGGTCAGCGGCTGCTCTACATCTGTGCTGGTCAAGTTCACAATCGAGCAGTTGTCGGTTGCGGTAACATCACTGAACACGACTGGCTGCCCGCAATCAATGGCGAGGTCACTTGGCAAGTTGTTGAAAACAGGTGCTTCATTGTCCACCTGCGTGATGGTTTGCTTCGCAACCACCGAGTTGCCGCAGGCATCTGTAGCCGTCCAGGTGCGGGTGTACTCTTGGCCGCAAGTGAGGGTGTGGGTCTCGTCCACCTGCGTCAATGAAACGACAGAACAGCCATCGGTAGCAGCCAGTGTGGTAAAGGCAACGGCGTCATTGCAGCCAATGCTCTGGTCGGCGGGTAGGTTGGCGAACACGGGAGCCGCATCATCAACGATGGTAATCTTTTGCGAAGCAGCCACTGAATTGCCGCAGGCATCCGTTGCCGTCCAGGTGCGGGTGACGGTTTGGTTGGCACAGGCCGTATTTCCACCATTTGACCAAACATCAACGTGGGTGACGGTGAGCGATGCGCCGCTGGCGCAATTGTCGGTCACAACTGGCATGGCAAAATCTGGCATTGCGCCCAGCGCACAAGAAACAACAACAGGTTCGGGCAGTGCAGCGAAGCTCGGCGCTGTCTGGTCTGGCTGGATGGTGATGCTCTGCTGCGCAATGGTCGAATTGCCGCAAACATCGGTGGCCGTCCAGTGCCGGGTAACGATGGTAGGCGATGAACAGTTGCCTTGTATCGTTTCATCCACAAAACTGATGGTCAGCGCACCACATGCCGAGCGACAAATCGGGTCGCCAAAAGCGGCGTTCCCTGTGCAATTTACCGTGCGGCTCTCCGGCACATAGCTGAAGGCAATGCGGTTGCCGCTGTTGTAACCGGGTAGCACCCAAGCGCTCGTGGTGGCAGTTGTCGAGTTGCCGCACTCGTCTGTGGCTGTCCAGGTGCGCACGATGTCATAGCCGTACCAGACGCCGTTCACCTCATGGCAGTCGCCCGTTCCAATGATGGAGTCTTGGAAGGTGATGGTCACATCCCCGCAGTTATCAAAGGCAACAGGGGTTGGGAAAACGATAGGTTCGTCGCAGTCGTAGAATTGGTCATACGGCACAAAAATGAACGTCGGTGGCGTGTTGTCGGGGTTGGTGGTTATCTGCTGCGCAAAAGTTGTGGCATTGCCACAGGCATCCCTTGCCGTCCAGGTGCGGGTGAATTGGAAGCCAGTCACACAATTGCCCGTTTGCCCGCTGTCCACGTAGCTCAAGAAAGTTGCTCCGCAATTGTCGAACGCAGTCGGTTGATAGAGCGGGCCGCCACAGTCCACGGTGAGGCTGGTCGGGGTATTGCTGGCAAAAATAGGCCCCTGCGTGTCCGGCCCGGTGCTGATGGTTTGCGAAGCGGTGACCATATTGCCGCAGGCATCGTGCGCAATCCAGGTGCGGGTGATGCTGAACGGTTGGCTACAATCGCCATTGGAGTTCACCACATCGGAAGAGCTAATGCTCAGGCCACCTGCTGGGCAGGTGGTCACCACCACTGGCGTACCGAAGCCAGGGTTCAAGTCGCAGGTGGTTGTGATATTGGATGGAATGAACGTAAAAGTCAGCGACGACGGGATTACTGGCGGCGTCATGGTAATGGTCTGTGTGACCGTGGTGCTAAACCCGCAGGCATCCGTGGCCGTCCAAGTGCGGGTGATGATGTTCGGCAATGGGCAAGCACACCTGTTTGCTGCTCGCTGAAAACAAC
>JANPLH010000473.1:0-9836 GCA_031426435.1 Saprospiraceae bacterium
CGGTTCAAGGTAACTGATTTCAGCGCTGACTGCACGGGCGGTGTTCCGCCGCCAATTGTCGAACAGGATTTTATAAAAAACCAATTGCCGCCAATACCCGCCGCCGTAGAGGGTTTCGGGTTTTTGGTTTTTGGTTTCAAGGCCGCCGCCGTAGGGGTGAATCGCATTCGCCCCGGTTACCAGCGCCGGCTTCATGTCACGTGGCTGCCGCAGCCTATCCGCATCCACCGCCCCCGTTTTATAGTCCACGATATGCGCCTCCTGCCCGCTTTTGCCGAGGTAGTCAATGCGGTCAATGATGCCCATGATGGGCACGCCGTCCACCACCACGTTGTTGAATTCCTGCTCCACTTTGCAGTTCATGAGCCAACTGCCTTGGTGGTGCCGCACATAATCGGCTAAGTATTGCCGACCCAGGTCGAGCCGCCGCTCGAAGTCTTTTTTGCTCAAAAACCCTTGCTGCCGCCGCATTTCATGCTCGAAAAACTGCACGAACTCCCCCGCAAACGGGAAGTGCCGGTTGCTTGGCGCTGCCCGCAGCACCTGCTCGAAGCCCCGCCGCAGGGTGTTGTGCATCGCCACCCCATAGAACGCCGCCTCCGTCGCCACCGCTGGTGCCCGCAGCACGTTCTCGTAGTAAAAACTCAGCGGGCAGCGCAAGAACTTGTTCATCGCCGTGACGCTTAGGGTAAACTTCTCCAGCAGTGCCTGCACCGCCGTCCGTTCGTGCGGCCCAACACCCTCCGTTGGCTTGCTTTCGAGCAGGAGCGCCGCCTGCGCCTCTAACAGCACCGCCGGGCTGACCGTGCCGGATTGCGCTTCAAGCGAATTTTTACCCAAAATCTCGTCCAAAAACTGTGTGCGGGTGAGCGCCTTCCCGTCGTCGCCCTGCGAGGCGTAGCTGATATGCAGCCGCTCCTTCGCCCTCGTCATGGCCACGTAAAACAGCCGACGCCTTGCCTCCATTGCATCCGCCTCGCCGCTCAGGTGCAGCGTGTCAGGGAACGAAAACTGGAAATTGCTGCCCCGTTTTGCTGGCTCCCAATTGTCCTTCACGCAGTCGAACAAGAAGACATGCCTGAACTCCAAGCCTTTCGAACTGTGCGCCGTCAGGAGTTGAACTGGTGATTGGTGATTGGTGATTGGTGATTGGTGAGCCACTGCCAAGCCACTGCCTTGACTGCCAACTGCCAACTGCCGAACTGCCAACTGAATTCGATTGGCGTCCATGCTGGCGAAAATCTCCAGCAGCCTCGTGAGGCTGAGCCTGGGGTTGCGTTGCGCCTCGTTTTCAATGAAACTGGTAAAGGCAAACAACACTTGCAGCAGTTCCGCCTTATGGTAGGAAGCGAGTACATGGCGTAGCAGTCCGCTGCGGTTGATGAGCCGCTCAAAGAAGTGCGGGACGCTAAGGTTGGCGTACTCAGCGAGCATAAACTCCACGAAATCAGACAATTGTGAAAAAGCTGTGGGGTTTTCAACCCCCGCATCCGCCAAGAATTTTTTATCCGAAATCAACATGCGCCAAGGCCGTGCGACTTTCGCCATTTCAACTTCTCCGACCTCCCGTCCACCGTCCACCGTTGGCCGTCCACCATTGGCCGTCCACCGTTGGCTGTCCACCGAGAGCCTTGCGATGTCCTGTGGTTTTATCCCAAAACACTCAAAATGGAACATGCGGAATAGCCCCTGCTCCCCACTGAATGGTCGGTGGAACTCATCCACGAAATAGCCTAACATCAGCCGCAGGTTCTGCACCAGCGGCAGGTCGAGGGCGTTGATGGACTGGCGGGTCTGGTACGGGATGCCCTTTTTTTCCAGTAGGGCCATCAGGCGCTTCGCTTGGCGGTGCTTCGCAAAAATGACCGCCACTTCGTTGAGCGGGAAGCCCTTGTTCAACAGGGTTTCGAGTTGCTCCGCAATGGCCACCTCCTCCTGCAAGCGGTTCGGGTAGGCGTTTACCGAAGGTAAAATGGGCAAATGTGCGTAGTCGGGATGCCGTGCCGTCAGTATCTTTTCCAGCCCCAAATCCTTGAGGTTGTTCACGATGCGCAGCGTGTTCGTGCCGATGAGCGACCCTGCCGTGTTGAGGATATGCTGCGTGGAGCGGTAGTTTTCGGTCAGCATCACCACCTTCAGGTCGTCGTGGTGGGTATGGTAAAAGTCGGTGATGTTCTTCAACCGAGCCCCCTGGAACTCGTAAATGCTCTGGTCGTCGTCGCCGACGATGAAGATGTTGGGAGCGTCCCAGAACTCGGTCAGGCGGTGCAGGATTTCGTTCTGTGCGCCATTGGTGTCCTGGTATTCGTCGAGGAGGAAGTAGAGGTACTGCTCTTGGTAGCGGGCCAGCAAAAACGGGTGCTCCCGAAAGGCCCGCAGCACCCAAAGAATCATGTCCTCGTAGTCGTAGCGGCGGCGCTCTCGCAATATTTCCTCGTAACGGGGGAACAACTTTACCGCCGAGCGCAGCCGCTCCATTTTCAGCTTTTCATCCTCGATGGCGGCGGTTTTCAGGTCGCCTTTTTTCACGCTGCCCCGGTTTTGCTTGTAGGTGAACTCCTCACGCTGAGGCAGTTCGGCGAGGTAGGTGTCTATTTTTTCTTCGATAAAAACGGGCGTCCAGTTCTCCGATTTCATCCGCCGGAACAGCTCTTGCAAGTGCTGTTCGTAGCGGTAGCCATCGGAGCGGCCCCGGCGCAGGGGGTGCGTCCACGGCAGTTCGTCGAGCAGTTGACGCATTGTTTCCACCCGCTCCAGGTCGCTCAACGGTTCGGTTTCCCGTCGGCCAAAAAGGTCGAGGTTGTCCTGGATGATGGTGTTGCAAAACGAGTGGAAGGTGAAAATGTGCACTTTATGGGCATCCGGCCCAATGAGCGAGAGCAGCCGTTGCCGCATGGCCTGCACCCCGGCATCGGTGAAGGTGAGGCAGAGGATATTGTGCGGCTGGGTGTCGGTTTTGAGGAGGATATTGCCGATGCGGGCAGCGAGGATATGCGTCTTGCCAGTGCCCGGCCCGGCGATGACCAGCACGGGGCCTTCGATGGTTTCCACGGCCTCCCGTTGCGCCGGGTTGAGGCGCTCCAGTTCCCGAAGGAAATTCTCATTGTAGGTCTGGATGGTCATTGCGGAGCAAATGTATGAAAAGGAAATTTGAGCCCCATACCAAAGGGCGGGTCGAAATCCCGCACTGAAGGTCTAAAGGAAAAAACGCCAGCCAATGCGTATATGCTTGGCTGGCGCAGGTGGAGTTTCGGGATAGGTATCGGCAGGTTTTGAAGGGGGTGGTGAAGCTGCTGCGGTAAGTTGTTGGAGCTACTTTTTTGATTTAAGATTTATGATATGCGATTTAAGATTTAAGATTTGGGAACCATAAGGTAAATCAAAAATATTAAATCACATATCTTATGGCTTTAATCAAAACAACAAAGCGTATAATGCAGCAAAAGCTGCATTACCACGAGGTTTTTTTATGCCCTTTTAAAGCATAATACAAAATGATTAAATAGCTTGGAATCAATATGATATAAGCCATCTTGGGCCCAACACTTTCCATATCTGCAAGGCTGCCATATACCAGAGGCATGAGCGCCCCGCCAGCAATGGCCATGATTAAAAGGGCGGAACCCGTTTTTGTAAACTTGCCCAAACCATGAATGGCGAGCGGCCACATAGCGGGCCATACCAGTGCGTTGGCCAAGCCGAGCAATGCGATAAATAACACGGAAACATAGCCATTCGTGAGCAGCACCAATACGCTGAAAACAAGGCCGACAATGGCCGAATAGGTAAGCGCCTTTGCTTGGGAAAGGTATTTGGGTATGGCGATAATCCCGATGATATAGCCAATGACCATTGCACCCAAGGTATAAGCCGTGAAGTTTTTTGCTTCCGACAAAGGGATGCCCTGCGACTGCCCGTAGGTGCCAATGGTGTCGCCAGATACTACCTCCAAGCCCACGTAAAAGAAGAGCGTCATCACGCCGAGCACGAGGTTCGGGTACTGGAAAACGCTGGTTTTTTCGCTTCCAGCAATGGGGTGTGCGGGGTCTTCGTCCTGCTCCTGCTCGATTTCAGGGAGCGGCGAGAAGCGCACCATGAGCGCAAGGCCCACCAGCACAAGTGCCATCAGGGTGTAGGGCATCACCACCCGCAGGGCAAGCTCATCCAATCGGGCGACTTTTTGCGCAGCATCCATGGAAAGCAGTTCCTGGGTCAGGGTATCGGCATCCGACAAGACCACTGCGCCAAGGATAAGCGGTGCAAGTACGCCCGCCAGCTTGTTGCAGATGCCCATGATGCTGATGCGTTGGGCGGCGCTCTCGATGGGGCCTACTATCGTAATATACGGATTTACAGCCGTTTGCAAAATGGACAAGCCCGTTCCGATGATGAAAAGCCCGCCCAAAAACATCACATAAGTCCTTGTTTGCGCAGCAGGAATGAATACGAGCGCCCCGACAGCCATGACCAAGAGACCGAGCATGATGCCTTTTTTGAAGCCCGTTTTGTTCAATATCCACGAGGACGGCAGCGCAGTGACGAAATAGGAAATATAAAAGGCGAATGCGACCAGCAGTGCTTGGAAAGTGCTGAGTTCGCAGGCGATTTTCAGGTAGGGTATCAGCGTGCCGTTCAGCCAGGTGACGAAGCCGAAGACGAAGAACAAGACGCCCAGGATGATGATTGGAACAAGGTTGGATTTTGTTGACGATTGCATTTGATGAATAGTTGGTGGTGAATTTGCGCAGCGCATACATTTGCAATGGTTCGTGAGGTTTTTGGTTTCAGGTTTCAGGGAAAGAACTGCTATAATCATTTTTGTAAAGGTTGATTTGCCAATGAAACCATTCCAAAAATGTTATTCATTATCAATTGAGCAGGAAACCCCGTGAAACTTGAAACCTGAAACCTTTACGAACCATTGATTAGTGACTGCATGGACAAACTGCTGCAAAATCGTTTTCGTTTTGCGATTCTGAGCGGAAAGCTACCTGTTGGATTTTGTTCAGCCAAATATTCGGCCCGAAAGAAAAATACCTGCCGCTATTTTGCCTCCAAAATGGGGATGCTTTGCCCTCGAAATGAAACGGTGTCCCCTGTTTTGTGGCCAGCCAATGTGGCACCGATGGGCGATGCCAAGGAGATGAGATAATAAAGCTGGCCTTCCAATTCGAGCTTTCCGGCGCTGATAGCGATGAAGTAGTTGCCCTGTAAGGTGTGCACCAAATGACCCTCGCCAATGCCGGGCGGCAATTTTTCCAAGTGAATGCGGTCCAACACCTGTTGCAATTGCTGGGCTTCTGCCAATTGCACTGCCAATTTTTCCTGTTCGAGCTGCATCATGGCACGGCCCGTTTCGTACTTGTCGCCGACGCTGCTCTTGCCTTCTTCGTTGGCAGCTTGGCGGGCGGCCTGCAGGGCGTGGTTGATGGTACCGAGCCGCTGGGTCACATATTGCTGGCAATGGTCGAGTAGGCGCTGCTTAATGTTCATCGTATTACTCAAAGCTGTTTGTCCACCTCGCTCAGTTCCTCCATGTCAAACTCCCCGAACCAGCTTTGGAGCTTCTTTCGGGCGCTGGTGCGCACCCCGTCGTTCACGTAGGCGGCGATGGTCACGAGGCCGAAACTCAGTACGCCGAGGTCGTCCGTGTAGCCAAGGAATGGCGTGAGGTCGGGCAGTGCGTCAATGGGCGAGATGAAATAGCCCAACACCCCGATGATGATGCGCTTCGCCCAAATGGGAGTATCGCTGCGGCGGTAGGCGTAGTAGAGCAGCAGGACGCTGTACACGACCTTCAGCCCAGCCTGCTTGGCAAACTTTTGTATTTTTTTCAGCAAAATGTTCTCGGTAAACAAGCTGGCGTATTTTTCAAAAGGATTTTTCATGCTTTGGAAAAGTTTAGGAGGTTTAGTTGGGTTTAGATGGTTTAGTTGGAAGGGTGGCGCTAAACCCCCTAAACTTCCTAAACCTATACTTCTTTCAACAACTGTTCATACACCTGAATCCGCTTTTTGTTGAGGCCAAAGGAGCCTGTCTTGAAAATGGTGTAAAAGAAGTACGCCATTCCCGCCAAAAATATATAGACGGTTAACTGGCTGAATTTTGTCACAAAAAGCGAGGCCGTGTAAGCCACAAACCAAATTGCCCCGAACCAAATGTCCCGTTTTATAAGGCCATTGCAGTAGGTGATGTTCTCTTTCAGCCATTCAGGGCTGAGGTCTTGTGCCCGCAGTTTGGCCTGCTCTTTTTTTGGCAGTATGCCGATGATGCTGTCCAGCGTTTTGGGCTGCAATTTTTTACCCATTTTTCATTCTTGTTTTTAAAAATAGATGGAAAATCAAATTAGCGGGATGAAATTACAAATTCCGGCAGGATGTGGCGGAATTGGAAATTCGAAAATGGAAATTAGAAATTACCAGCGGGTCGGTGAGACATGTAAATAGGGAATAGGTTATTGCGTTTTTTTGCTCAAGCAATGGTGGGGATGGGTGCGGCGAGCGCCTGCTTGGCGACCTTGATGGGGATGCCAGCACATTTTTTTTCCATGAAATCCATCATGCGCTCCAGCAGCTCACGGGTATTGTCGTCCAGCACGTCAATTTCTTTTTTGAAAACTTTGCCGAGGGCATACTCCTTCATGGCTTTCATTTCCACTGGCACCTGCATCATGGCCTGCTCGATGCGGCGGTTGCGAACCGCAGCCTCGAACTCGGCCAAATGGCGGCTGAGCAGCTCGGTGGCGGCACTCACCTCTTGCTCCCGGAAGGCACGGTTCTCGTGGGCCAGCGCCCGCAAGCCTTCTATTTCGATGAAATGGACGGGGTGGTTGGCCATCACTTCCTTGCAGACATTGTTCGGTACGGAGAGGTCAATGATGGTTTTCGGCTCCTTTTCGCCAGCCAACAGCTTGATATACAGTTCATTGTCAATGACGGCCTTGGTAGCGCCCGTACAGACGATGAGGCAATCGAAACCCTCGGTATAGTGGCCCAGTTCGTCAAATCCGAAGGCACGGCCACCGACCATCTTGGCGATATGCTGTGCTCGTTCCAGGGTGCGATTGAAAACGGCGACGTTTTGGAAGCCATTTTTTGCCAAAAATTTGGCGACCAGCACGTTGGTTTGCCCTGCACCGACCATTAGGATGCGGGCGTTTTTGGGCAATTTGGCCTTTAGCATTTCTCGCATGGCCAGCGAGACCACGGAAACGGGCTTGTCACCGAGGCGGGTGTGTGTATAGACTTCTTTGGCGGCAACCACTGCCCCCTGCATGGCGATTCGGAGGTGATCGCCAGTGAGGCCCCAAGCTTGGCAGCGGTCGTAGGCTTCCCGGAGTTGGCGCAGGATTTCCCGCTCGCCCACCACGAGGCTGTCCACCGATGCAGCGACCCAATACAGGTGCTCAGCGGCAGCATGGCCTTCGATCAGGGTCACATTGTCCTCGATAAATTGCTCGCCAAGGTTAGGATTGATGGTTTTAAAAAATTCGGATTGGAAGTTGGACGGAGTGGCGGCTTCGGTGTAGAAAAGGAACATCACCCGATTGCAGGTGGCGAGGTACATCATTTCGGCGATGCCAAATTCAGCTTTCAACGACTCCAACTTTGCCCGAAGGGCAAGCTCATCGGTATGCGCCACCACAAACTTTTCGACATGCTGGAGCGAAGTCCGACGGTGGGTTATTGTCAATATTTTGAAGCCGTTTAGCATAAGTTAATTTGCCTATCACTAAAATTTGGTAATGCGGTATACCCAAATTTAGCGCCAGCAAAAGTAGTAGCAGGTTAAAAAACGAATGTCACGGCTCTGTAACAAATAATGAGTTGGGAAACGTTCACCCAAATCAGGCAGATTGATTTTCCAATTCTACATCTTCCATGTGGCCAGTGGTGCGGAACAGGAAGCCTGTCACCAAGCCCATTGCGAAGCCACCGATATGCGCCCACCATGCCACGCCGCCACCGATTTCGCTGGCGAGTGCCGAGGTGCCATACGACCATTGCTGGAAGATCCAGAGGCCGAGAAATATCCAAGCGCTGATGCGGAAGGTGAAAATCAGGAACAGCATCTTAATCCTCGAATGCGGGAACATGACCAAATAAGCGCCCATGACCGCCGAGATGGCCCCGCTTGCCCCAACCATTGGCATTTGGCTGTTCATGTGAAAATAGATGTGGGCAAATACCGCCACGAAGCCGCCGATGAGGTAAAAAACGAGGAATTTCAGGCTGCCCACCGTCGCCTCTATGTTGTCGGCGAAGACCCAGAGGAAGAGCATGTTGCCAATGAGGTGCCACCAATCTCCATGCACGAACATACTGGTGACGAGGGTGAAAAGGTCTTGCCCACTGGTGATTTCGGCGGGTATGGCTCCAAAGTAGAAGTCAAAAGCGTCCTGCTGCTCCGGGTTCAAACTGATTTTATAAAAGAAAAATGCTAGGTTCAACAAGATGAAGCTGTAACTGAGCCAGGGGCGGTGGCCGCCTTTAACCTGGTCGTCGCCAATTGGAAAAATCATACCTTATGAGGATTTGAGAATGCGAGGATTTGAGTGCATGACGTGGTCAAATATCTTCAAAACCTCAACTACTAAAGGTCCCAGAAAGACCGGGGACGGTTATAGACTTTGATGGTATCGAAAATGGTTTGGACGAAGTACCAAATCACCACGCCAGCCACAGGCAGGTAGGCGAGGTCGCCGACGAAGCGCATCCAGATGGGCAGGCTAACGGCCAGCACGACGGCGGTTTTCACGTAGTTCAGCCGCTTGATATGGCTGTACACATATAATAGGTGCAGGGCACTCGCCATTTGCCAGATGCCCAACACGATGAGCATGGCATTGGTGGAGGCAAGGCCAGAGGCGAAGCAAGCCAGCAGCACGATGGCCACTATCAGCAGCGCTTGGCCGAGCAGGTCTATCTTCATCCTGAATTTTGAAATCATTGCAAACTATATTTGCGGCTTCGCAGATTTTAGATTTTAGACAATAGACATTAGATTATGACGGGTTTCCCTCTAAAGTCTATTATCTATAGTCTAATATCTCACAGCAAGCGTCAAAGTTATCAAATATGCCTATTTCGCCCGAACTGGTTTCCGAATTGATTCGCAAAAGGCGGTCAATTTTTCCGAAAACCTACAACGATAAGCCTATTCCAAAGTCAATCATTGAGGAGGTTTTGGAGAATGCCAATTGGGCACCCACGCACCGCCTCACGCAACCTTGGCGTTTCAAGGTTTTCACTGGCGCTTCGCTTCAACGTTTGGGCGATTACCTCGGCGATTTTTACATGAACAACACAAAGAAGGAGGAGTTTTCGGAAGCCAAGCTTAAAAAAACAAAAGAAAGCCCTGTGCAGTCGGCCTGCGTCATCGCCATTTGTATGCAGCGGGATGCGACGGGCAGCGTGCCAGAGTGGGAGGAGTTAGCCGCCGTGGCCTGTGCCTTGCAAAATATGTGGCTCACCTGCACCGCCCATGGCATAGGCAGCTACTGGAGCACCCCGAAGGCAGCCCTCCAAGCCGACGAGTTCCTTAGCTTGGGTGAAGGGGAGCGCTGCCTCGGCCTCTTTTACATGGGCTACCACGACCTGCCGGATTTGCCCGGCAGACGCTCACCTATTTCGGAAAAAACAACATGGATTTTTGAGTAAAAATGCAGCATTGACAAGGCTTTCAGCAACTTTCCAACTGCCATTGCGCCATGATTTCAAGCGGCAAGCACTTCACTGGGCGGCGCGCCATGAGGTGGCCTGCTGCTTAGACAGCAACGGCTACCAAGGTATCACTGGCAGTGAGCATGATTGCTTGCTGGCTGTTGGTGCTGCTTC
>JANPLH010000474.1:0-17276 GCA_031426435.1 Saprospiraceae bacterium
CAACGAAGTTCCCCATCATAGCACTCGCAGACGTAGTAGTACAGGGCGATTAGTTTTATTGCATTCATAACATAAAGCTACGTCGTACTGTAAACTTTACGTCTGCTTTTGTTTTGAACCTTTTCAACCCCTAATTCGCATTGATTATAAATCTGTGTAAATCTGTTCAATCATGTCAAATCTGTGTACCATCACGCCAAAAGTAAAATCATGCAAATCGAAAATCTCCTTAGAGCAAACATCAAAAATCTCAAGCCCTACTCCTCCGCCCGCAGCGAGTTCAGCGGCACGGCTTCCGTGTTTTTGGATGCCAACGAGAACGGTCACGACCTGTTCGGCGAGGCGCTGAACCGCTACCCCGACCCGCTGCAAAAGGCTGTAAAACAGCAGATTGCGAAGCTGAAAGGCGTACCAGTCGAGTCTATTTTCCTCGGCAATGGCAGCGACGAGGCCATTGACCTGCTCTTCCGAATCTTCTGCGAGCCGGGCGTGGACGAGGCCATCACCTGTCCGCCGACATACGGCATGTACCGGGTGCAGGCAGACATTCACGGGACGCCGATTCGTCAAGTTTTATTATCCGAAGACTTCCAACTTAGGCCAAAAGCAGTCCTGAATGAGATAGGTTCCCCTTTAGGGGTCAAGGGCGGGGTCAAGGGTAAACTGCTCTTCCTCTGCTCCCCAAACAACCCCACAGGAAACCTCCTTGACCCCGCCGCCATTGAGTTTTTGCTCCGCAATTTCAGTGGAATTGTGGTGGTGGATGAGGCGTACATTGACTTTGCCGAAGGCACAAAATCATGGTCGCAGCGGCTGGCTGATTTTCCAAATCTCGTTGTCCTGCAAACCCTTTCCAAGGCTTGGGCATTGGCAGGCGCTCGATTGGGCATGGCCTTCGCCTCGCCCGAAATCATTCATTATATGAATGCCGTGAAGTACCCGTACAACGTTGGTTTGCCAACCCAACGGGCCGTACTTTCAGCTTTGGAATCGGGGCTGGACGGCACGGTAGCTGCCATCATTGCGGAGCGAAAAAGACTGACAGCAGCACTGGCCGAACTGGATTTTGTGGAGCGAATTTACCCCAGTGACGCCAATTTCCTTTTGGTAAAAATTAAAGGTAACACATTGATTTTCAACTACTTAAAGCAAAATGGCCTGGTGGTAAGGGACAGGTCAAGAGAGCCGCTTTGCGAAGGTTGCTTGCGGATTACGGTAGGAACCCAAACGGAAAACAACCGACTACTTGACCTGCTGGCCGCCTTCAATCCTTCTCTCATTCAATCCTTCAATCCTTCATGAAAAAAATCCTCTTCCTCGACCGAGACGGCGTGCTCATCAATGAAGTACCCGAAACTTTCCAAATTGACACTTTGGAGCAAATGGTGCTGCTTCCCAGCCTCATCCGTAACCTGCACAAAATCAGGACACAGGCCGACTACCTGCTGGTGATGGTGACCAATCAGGACGGTCTCGGCACCGAGGTTTACCCACAGGAAAATTTTGACCGGGTGCAGGGGAAACTGCTGCAAATCCTTGAAAACGAGGGAATTGTGTTCGACGCCATCCATGTGGATGTGAGCCACGAGCATGAAAAACTACCCACCCGCAAGCCCGGCACGGCCATGCTCACTGCCTATATGGACGGCAACTACGACCTCGCCAACAGCTATGTCGTCGGTGACCGAAAAACGGACATTATGCTGGCCAAAAACCTCGGCGCACGGGCCATCGGCATTCGAGGGTTGCTGCCTTTTGGAGAATGGGAGCAGCAAGCTGAAATCGTGGTGGATACTTGGGATGAAATCGGCGACTACTTGCTGCGACCGAACCGCAGGGCAACTGTCCATCGAAAGACAAAGGAGACGGATATTTTGGTGGAAATCAACCTCGATGGGTCGGGTCAAGCGGACCTCTCCACGGGCCTCGGTTTCTTCGACCACATGCTGGAGCAGATAGCCCGGCATGGTGGTATTGATTTGAAAATCAAGGCATTAGGCGACCTGCATATTGACGAGCACCATACCATCGAGGACACGGGATTGGCCTTCGGCGAGGCGCTTTTGACGGCGCTTAGCGACAAAAGGGGCATCGAGCGCTACGGCTTTTGTTTGCCCATGGACGACTGTCTGGCGCAGGTTGCGCTGGACTTTGGCGGTCGCCCGTGGTTGGTATGGGACGCAGAATTCAAGCGGGAAAAAGTCGGGGACATGCCCACTGAGATGTTTCACCATTTTTTCAAATCCATCAGCGATACAGCGAAATGCAACCTGAACATCAAAGCCGATGGACAGAACGAACACCACAAAATCGAGGCGATTTTCAAGGCGTTTGCGAAGGCTGTGAAAATGGCGGTGCGGAAGGAAGGAAATGCACTGCCGAGTACGAAGGGGGTATTGTGAATTACGATTTACGAGTGGGGTGACTCAATCACTCAATATCCCAATCATTCAATCACATTTTATTATGAAAACAGCCATCATCAAATACAACGCAGGTAATATCCAATCCGTGCTGAATGCCATGGAACGGCTCGGAATGGCCGCCATTTTGACCGATAACCCAGCCGAAATCCGTTCAGCGGATCGGGTCATTTTCCCTGGTGTAGGTGAGGCCAGCACGGCCATGCAGTACCTTCGGGAACGGGGTTTGGACACCGTCATCCGGTCGTTGGAGCAGCCTGTTTTGGGCATCTGTTTGGGTATGCAGTTGCTAGGTGAACACTCGGAGGAGAACGACACGGAATGCCTCGGCATCGTGCCAGCGAGGGTGCGAAAGCTGTCTGGAAAATCAGCCAGCGGCGATAGGCTTAAAGTGCCGCATGTTGGGTGGAATAGCGTTGTGCCGAACGTCGGCGAGGTTTTGAACCTCGCCGACGTTAACCCACTATTTAAAAGTTTGTCGGAAAACCCGTTTTTCTACTTTGTCCACTCGTATGCGATGGAACTAAACGAGGCCACCATTGCTCAAACGGACTATGGCGAGACGTTCACGAGCGCCGTGAAGTGGCGGAATTTTTACGGGGTGCAGTTCCATCCGGAGAAAAGTGCTGGGGCGGGTGAGCAATTGCTTCGCAATTTTTTGACCGTAAAAGATTTTTAAGGCTCCCTGCCTTGCCAAGTTGGTAATTTTTCGTTCCAGTCCATCTTTGAAACTACTTCACCGACCCGCCCAGTACCCGCTTATGTCGTCGAGGTTCTTTTGAAAAAACAGCTGGCGGTTGGTCATGTCGAAGGCGCAGAGGTTATAACCGCCATCTCCAAAGCGGTCATAGACGCAGCCATTGTCAATGTTCAGATAACGTTTAATGGGTAGCATATCTAATTGGGAAAGCATTTCAGCTTGAACAATTGGTGTGTGGCCATGAATTATTTTCCTGCCGTCTAACCATTCATAGTTAATGCGATGGTACCAATTCCTCGAATAAAGCAGTCCTTCAATATCGTTAAGTGGCTTGGCAGACGACCAGTTCAACCCTGCATGAACGAGCAGGTAACCATCCACTTCTATATGAGTTTCAAGTGACTCCAAAAAGCGCCAATAGTCAATAGGAACCTCCTCAATTGAGTAGCAATCAAAGCTTTCCAAAGTCTCCTTGCCTCCCCATTTATCGAGCCAAGACTCCCGAAATTCATAATTATACAACGCCTTCACCATCGCCTCATCATGGTTCCCCATCAAGCACCTCACCTTGTAACCCTTTGATTGCAAGCGCATTATCGTATCCAGCACCCCCTTGGAGTCGGGCCCACGGTCAATATAGTCGCCGAGCAGGTACAGCTCGTCGGCGGTGGTGAGTCCGATTTGGTCGAGCAGAGCGTTGAAGCTGATATTGCAACCGTGGATGTCGGAGATGGCGAATTGGCGCATGGGTCAAAGGTATAAAGCGGAACTAAAAATGCTATTTTTGCGCTCCATTTCAAAAAAGTATATGACCATCACCGACCTCATCCAGTCCGCCGTCATCTCCGCTATCCAAGAATTGTATGGCGAAACCATCCCCGCAGAGCAGGCTGCGCCGACCGTCACCCGCAAGGAGTTCGAGGGCGACTTCACAATCGTGACCTTCCCGTTCACCCGTTTTGCGAAGAAAAAACCGGGCGAAATCGCTGAGGAACTGGGTGCGCATTTGGTGAAAAACGTGCCACAGTTAGCCCGCTTCAACGTCGTGCAGGGCTTCCTGAATCTCGTAGTAGCCGACGTTTTTTGGACGGACTTTTTGGCGCAAATAGCTGGCAATCAAGACTTTGGCCTGCTGCCGAAGAACGGCAAAAAAGTGATGATTGAATTTTGCTCGCCCAATACCAACAAGCCGCTGCACCTTGGCCACGTCCGCAATATCCTGCTGGGCTGGTCCTGTTCCCAAATTTGCGAAGCGGCTGGATATGAAGTAAAAAAAGTGCAGGTAATCAATGACCGGGGCATCGCCATCTGCAAGAGCATGTTGGCTTGGCAGAAGTTCGGTGATGGCGCTACACCTGAAAGCACGGGCACGAAAAGCGACCATTTTGTGGGCGATTATTATGTGCTGTTTGAGCAAAAATTTCAGGAGGAGTGCAAGGCTTGGCAGGCAAGTGCCGATGGGCAGCAGGTTTTGGGGGCAAAACGCAAGGCTGACCAATCGGACGAGCAGTTTTTCAAGGATTTCAAGAACACTTATTTCAACGAATACAGCCTGCTTGGCAAAGAGGCCCGTGAGATGCTCCTGCTTTGGGAGGCGCACGACCCCAGCACCAAAGCCCTTTGGAAGCGCATGAACCAATGGGTATATGACGGTTTTGAGGAGACCTTTGGCAACCTCGGCGTTAGTTTCGACAAATACTATTACGAGAGCGAGACTTACCTGCTCGGCAAGGACATCGTGGAACAGGGCCTTGCCTCCGGCGTTTTTTATAAGAAGGACGATGGCAGTGTCTGGGCCGACCTTACCGATGCCAAACTCGACCACAAAGTGGTGATGCGCAGCGACGGCACTTCCGTTTACATCACCCAAGATCTCGGCACGGCGCAAATGCGTTACCAAGATTTTGGTACGGAGAAAATGGTCTATGTCGTCGCAGACGAGCAGAACTACCATTTCCAGGTGTTATTTGAAATCCTGAAACGCCTCGGTGAACCGTACGCCGCTGGCCTCCACCACCTCAACTATGGCATGGTTGACCTCCCCACGGGCAAAATGAAAAGTCGGGAAGGTACGGTTGTGGATGCCGACGACCTCATCGCCGAGGTCATCGCCGAGGCACGGGAAGCCTCAAAGGAGCGGGGCGAAATCGCTGAACTGACCAAGCCCGAACAGGAGGACATCCTGCGCAAAATCGGCCTCGCTGCCCTCAAGTTCCACATCATCAAAGTGACGCCGCAGAAGCGGATGATTTTCGACCCAAAGGAAAGTGTGGACCTGCAGGGGCAGACTGGGCCGCATATCCAGTATGCGTATGTGCGGATAAAATCGGTGCTTCGCAAAGCGGGTGAGCAGTTGGCAATGGGCAGTTGGCAGTTGGCAGCAGGATACTGCAATTTGCAACCGCAGGAGCGGGAACTCATCGCCCAACTTTACCGATTCCCAGCTACCGTGGAGACCGCAGCCAACAATTACGACCCCTCGGAAATTGCCAATTATTGCTATGATTTGGCAAAGGCATTCCACCGCTTTTTTACCGATTTGAGCATTTTGAAAGCGGAGACAGAGGAGGCCAAAGCGTTCCGATTGCAGCTTTGCGCAGCCGTGGCCAATGTGCTGAAAACGGGCATGGGGCTGCTGGGGATTGAAATGCCGGAAAGAATGTAATTGAATGCTGAATGTTAACATAGAGATTCGTTAGAAGATGATAGGATGGCATTGCCGTGAAATCTAAAAAACCCTTACAACCAATTGATTTTCAGCGACTTGTGCTTTTATCCATCTTCACAATACTATTCAACGTTATCCAACTGATTTTAATCACTTGTTGAAAACCCACCAAAAAGCTATTTTTGGCCTACTTTTTAAGCATTTGATATATCAAAATTACCCAGCCGCTTCTCTACCAAATCCAATTACTGGACCTGCTAAAATTCGCACTGAACATTTTAATTAGTAATAATCTCATGAAAAAATTATCATTACTTACAATGGTGATAGTCGTCGTCCTTGTTTTTTCTTGTACAAAAGACAAAGTCGAAACCGCCCTTGACCAACAGCTTACCGATGCGCTGGATTTTGCTTCCCCTTCTGGCTCGAAAGCCAGCTACATCATGCCGGAAAGCGACGACTTCGCCAACCTTCCCAACCAAGACGTGAAGAATCCCGTGAACGCCGCAAAGGTGGAACTCGGCAAGTTGCTATTCTTTGAAACAGGCATAGCGCTTGCCCCAAAATATCCAGTTTCAAAAAGCGCTTACTCTTGTAGCAGCTGCCATGTGCCTTCCAGGTCATTTACCGCTGGCCGATTCCAAGGCATCGCCGATGGTGCAGTCGGATTCGGCCACGACGGTGAGGCAAGGGTGAAAAACCCTCAATACGGAGGTTCAGAAGTGGATGCCCAAGGTGCCCGTCCATTGCCTACCATCAATTTGACCTTTGTCACCAATGCACTCTGGGCAGGCAATTTCGGTTCCTTTGGCACAAATACGGGCACAGAAGACGTTTGGAACCAAGACACTTTGATAGCCATCAACCACAAAGGCTTTGAAGGATTGGAGGCCAACAACCAACGTGCCCTCGTGGTGCACCGCCAAGTCATCAACAAGGACGTGACCGACTCACTGGGCTACACCGCTATGTTCGACGAAGCCTTCCCGGACATTCCTGAAAATGAGCGTTACTCTTTAAAAACAGGGGCTTTTGCCATCGCCGCTTATTTCCGCACCATTTTGACCAACGAGGCCCCGTTCCAGCATTGGCTGAAGGGCAACGAGGCAGCCATGTCGGAGCAGCAAAAGCGGGGTGCCCTCTTGTTCTTCACGAAAGCTGGTTGCAACAATTGCCACAACAGCCCTTCGCTCAACAACATGCGCTATGAGGCCGTTGGCGTAAACAACCTGTTCCAAAGCCCTTATGACGTGTTCCGCACCAATGCGAACGACCTGCGAAACTTTGGCAGGGGCGGGTTCACCAAAAAGGAGGAGGACATGTTCAAGTACAAAGTGCCGCAACTTTACAACCTGAAGCATTTCGGTTTCTATTTTCATGGTGCCAGCAAGACCTCCATCCGGGAAGTGGTGAACTATTTCAACAACGGCATACCAGAGAACACCACCGTGCCAGCCAGCCAGATTTCATCGAAATTCAAGCCCCTTGGCCTCAAGCCAAACGAAATTGACGACCTCGTTGAATTCATTGAAAATGGCCTCTTCGACCCCAATATCGAGCGCTATGCGCCAAGTGCGGTCATGTCGGGCAACTGTTTCCCGAACAACGACCAGCAATCAAGGTTGGACATGGGCTGCAATTAACCTTACTTATCTTCTAATACAAAAGCCCCGACGATGCAACATCGCCGGGGCTTTTTTGTAGTTGGGAAATTCATTTCCCAACAGCATTAAAGCTTGTTGGGAAATGAATTTCCCAACTATTAATTAAGGCTTTCGGAGAAATGAATTTCCCCGCTACAAAGCCAATTATTTCACCACCATCACTTTCTGCGCTGGCAGGTTGCCCTGCTCAGTTTTCACGGACAGGTAGTAAGTGCCAGCCGGGTATTCCATTTCAAACCGCTGTGATTGCGTGCCTTGTTGGATGTTCAAGCTGCGGCTTTCGAGCAGTTGGCCATTCTGGTTCGTCAAAACAACCTGAGCTATAGAAGACTGCGTTGCATTGATTTGAAGCGTGATGGGTTGGCCCTGCGTGATGTTTGGCAGCACTAACAAGCCAAAGATTTCGGCCAATGATTCATCGGTACCGGAAACTACGCCCCTTGTAAATACCGCATTTTGTGATTCGCTGGGTGTGGCATTGGAACCGTCCGTCACCACGATGCGGTGGTAAAGCGTCACATTGCCGCCCACCTGTACGCCATTTGCAGCAAGCAATGCGTCCAATTCGCCATAAGTCACCGTCGTTAGCAGGTTTTCGCCTGCACCTTGCATGTAAACCACGTTTGAGAAATCAGCCGTAGTGGAGACCTGCCATACATAGACCACATTGTCGCCATCAGGGTCGGTAGAAGGCAGCCAACCAATGGTCAATAAATCCGTCGGCAGGCCAGCTACGTTGACGGTCGCACCCGGCAAAGGCAAGGTGAGTTCGCTGCTATCCGGGAAATAGTTTATTTCCGGCAAAATTTGGCCACGTATCTCGCCACTTGGCTCCGTGGAGGTGTGGATGTTCACGTAAAATTCGCCATTGCGCAGCGATGCGACTTGGTCGGCTGTGAGCATGAAAGTATTGTTTGCGGCAGTGTAGTCGCCACCTTGCAGACCTGCGTCCACGGTCGCCTCCAATTCCAGCACGATGCCGCCGCTGTTGCCCGGCTCGCCGATGTGGATATGTGAGCCTCCAGCAATGGCTGCATTAAACTGACCATCCAAGTCGTTGAAGCTGCCAGTGGCAGTCAGTACATTGCCGTTCAGCTCGAATTTCATGCCGCCGTTACCATTGGAAATGACGGGGTTCTCAGCATTGACACCCATCAAGGAAGTGTGGAAATAAGACGCTGCAAGCGGCATCAACTGGCCACGCACCTCGCCCGCCTGAACACCAAGGGTATGGATATTGGTATAAATCTGACGATTGCGGAGTGAATCAAGGAAGCCATCGCTCATTTCAAAAGCATTGTACTGGGCCTCGAAAACACCGTTCATAAAGTCAACAGAAAAGGAGGCTTCCAAATCGGCCAAGATGGCACCATTGCTGCCAGCATAAGCACTGTGGAGGTGGGCTCCGCCAAGGAGGTTGGGGTCAAAATCGGTACCGAGTGCAGTGAACGAACCGACTGCCACCGCTTGATTGCCTGATGCCTCTATAACCATCATACCACTTGCTGGTACGTTTTCGCCGGGTGTTTGGCTGGCTCCACCAAGGGGTGAAAAGAAGTACGCAGCCGCTTCAGCCAACAGGTTGCCACGGATTTCGCCGTTCGGGTTATTCAGGGTATGTATGTTCACATAAGTAGCACGGGCGTAAATCATCTCCTTATTTTCCGCCGTGATTTCAAATTTGTTCAAGCTTGGCTCATAAACGCCGCCTTTCAGGTCGGCATCCAAAGTGGCCACCATTGGGAAAAGGACTTCACCCGTGAGGCCCGGCAGGCCTGCATGGAGGTGGGAGCCATTCACGATGCTCACGTCAACACCAGTACCAAGGTCGTCGAACGAACCGCTCAGTGTCAGGCGGGTACCCGAAATCTCGGCTGCTACTGCACCATGTCCGCCACTGCTCACATCTGGCACCGATTGGCTGCCCGTGAGGTAAGCGGTGAAATAGGCTTGGCTTTCCAGCAGCAATTGCCCACGGATTTCGCCGCCGGGGTTGCCGGTAGTATGCAGGTTTACGTAAAAACCACGGTTGAGCAGTGTCGCCACTTGGTCGTCGGTAAGGGTAAATGTGTTGGCCGCAGTTTGGAATGCACCACTGCGCTGGTCGGTGTCCAACTCATAAGCCAAGCCGAAAACCACTCCCCCACTCTGCCCGGCCCTGCCGATGTGGATGTGGGAAGCCGAGGCGTTGCTCTCCAAGCCTGCGAAGGCACCCGATACCAGCAGCGAGTTGCCACGAAGCTCGGCAATAACCTGTCCTTCAGCCATTGAGGTGACAAAGGGATATTCGTTTGCGCCAGAAAGATGCGCCCGCAGCACGGCATCGGCAGCGCCTACCACTTGGCCCCGCAGCTCACCGGAGTTGCTGAAAGAAGTATGGATATTGGCATAAAGCTGGTGCGTTTGCAGCGCTTCTATTTGGTCAGCCGTCAGTATGAAGGTATTGTCTGCTGGCGCAAAATGGCCGCCATAGACATCGGTGTCCACCGTGGTGTTCAGTTCTATAGAGATGCCGCCATTTTGGCCAGCAAGGCCAAGGTGCAGGTGTGCGCCTCCGGCAATATTGGGGTTGAACTTGCCGTCAAGGTTGTCAAAAGCACCAGAAACCACCAATGTATCACCATGCAGTTCGAGCGCCAAAGCACCGCTGCTGTTGGAGAAAAGGGCTGGCACTTGGTTGCTTCCGTACATATTGGTCGAAAAATAAGCATCCGCTTCAGGCAGTAGCTGTCCCCTTATTTCCCCGGAGGGGTAAACGGTCGTATGAATGTTGATATAGAGTTGGCGGTTGTTCAGGAGGTCAATTTGTGCTTGTGTGAGGGTGAAGGTGTTGAGGGCGGCAGTGAAGGTGCCGCCCGATAGGTCAGTGCTGGGTGTTGGCACCAGTTCAATTTGAATGCCGCCATTTTGCCCCGCAAAGCCAACGTGGATATGCGCCCCGCCAGCAATGGCAAGGTCAATCAGGCCGGTCATGCCGCCGTAGCTACCAGTGACTATGAGTTGGTCACCTGTCAGCGTAGCCGTTATTTGACCACTGCCAGCTGATGCGACGGGAAAGGCTTGGTTGTGGCCGGAAAGGTTGGCAACAAACATGGTGGAAGGCGGGTTAGGCGAATCAAGCACCACAGCGAAGCTGCGCACTGGTATGCCGTAGCCGATGCCACCGACCAGCGTGGCTGCACCAGAGCTGAGGTTCACTTCGTAAAAATTGTCGTTCATGCCCGTGCCCGTGTTGGCGCTCAAATAGGCCGTATTACTGCCATCTGCATATTCGTAGAATATGTCCATGTCAATCGTTGGAGCAGCTGGATTAACCGAGATGCCTGAAGCACCGATGGTGTTGAGCGTACCGTTGTTTGGCGGAATTTGCGTAGCCAAAATATTGAGTACATAGTCGTAGTCGTAGAGCGTGGTAGTAGTTGAGCCATTGAAACTATTGATATAAGCACCCGCCCCGATAGCTGGGGTCGCACCAAGGTTGACGTCGCCAACCGCATAGTTCAGTGCGATATCAATAGCGGCCACTGCGCCAGTCATTGGGTTCAATCGGAAGTTCATGCCGTTGCTGCCCATAACCCGGATGCGGTCAACGGTGGGGTTGAAATCGAAAGTGATGGCTCCCAATCCAGCCGCCAACATGACCGAATCGGTACCAACGGCCGTGGCTGCGCCTGACATCAAATTTAGGGTGTAAAGCCGGGCCATGCCCGTGCCGTTGTTGTAGCCAAGGCCGAAGAGTTCGCCCGTGGCAGGTCGGAAATCAAGGCCAACGAGTGGCTGACTTGAAAAAATGCCACTTATGGAGGTAATCGTACGGATGATGCCCGGTAGGTCGGAGTCGAAGCTGATAAGGTTGTTGTTCACCGTCAAGGCATAGACGAGCTGTCCCGTCACTTGCGCAGGTACGCTGCGGTCAATTGACACAGCGATGTCGTCCACTTGAATCGGCAAGGCCAATGGTGAAATGGACGTAGTTGCCCCTGTGCTCAGGTTCACTGTGTAGAAATTGGTGGTGCCCGGCAAGCCAGTCCTGGCGCTCAACAGGGCGGTGTTGGTCAATGTGAGTGGGTTGAAATAGATGTCCATGTCCACTGTGGAAGCCATCACCGTGATGCCCGTAGCGCCAACGGTGTTTTGCGTTCCGTTGTTCGGTGGGTTTTGGGTGGTCAGCGCATTGAGCGCAGCGTCATAATTGAACAGCGTGGTAGCGCCTGCGGCGATGTAGCTGTTGGTGTAGGCTGCTGCCGCAATGAACGGCGTGGCTGCTGCATTCACGTCGGCGGCAGCATAAGCAAGCGCACCGTCCGTGGCAGCGATGGCACCTGTGACAGGGTGCAGGCGGTAGTTGGAGGTGTTGCTGCCCGTGACCCGGATGCGGTCCACCGTGGGATTGAAGTCGAAATTGACCTCGCCCATATTGGGTTGCAGGGTGACAACCGATGCCCCGATGGCCGTGGCTGCGCCAGTTGTCGTGTTGATGGTGTATAGCCTTGCCTGTCCGTTGGTTTGGTTGTAACCGATGGCGTAGAGTTCGCCCGTGTTGGGCCTAAAGTCAATGCCTTCGATTGTTTGGCCAGCGGCCACCCCAGTAACCGTTACGGTATTGAGGAAAGTAGTCGGCGTCGCCAAGTTGAAGGAGGTCAGCGAATTGCCCGACAGGGCATACACTATCTGTGCCTTGGATTCAGCCAAACAACCGAGGGCCAGCAAGCAGGCGAACATCAGTTTTTGGAACAAAAATGGGCGTCGGGTTCGGCCCTGGGAAATAGTGGTAAAAATTAATCTCATGTGGAAAAATGATTTAGTTTCAGTTATAAAAATTGCCAAAGGCCCTATCCATCAACCGTTCAAAATGGACAAAGCGCAGCGAGAGGAACGATGCTCCATGCCGTGGGTTTGCCCCTTTTTATAGGTTGATTTTGAGAGGACCGCCAGCTTGAATCGGTCAAATTGTTCTTCTAAAAGGCCTCCATCTTGGAAGATGAATACGGTTTTCGTTAAGTAAATAGAGGTTTTGGAGCGGGTGTTTTCGCCTTTTCGATAACGTTTTAATAGATACGACTATATAGAATGGTTTGGATTTCAAAGCTTCACTTATTTTGTGAGGGAGGTAGGGATAGGCAAGCCTCTATTCCGGCTTTAAGTTATCAAACAGACTTGCTAGCAGGAAAATAAAAAAAAATTGGGGCTCAAAATGCAGGCCGAAAACAGCTTTGAAAACGCCCAAAGCAATGATTGGGTGCCTCAACATGAGCCGCACCCAATTGTGTATCAGGTAGATGCTTAAATGGGGTTTTATGGTTTGTTTGTTCAATTCACCCTCAATAGCTTGCTTGTTTTCTTGCCTTCGGTAAAGAGGACCAACGAATAAATCCCGCTTGGCAAATCGTTGGGAAGGGTCGTGGTAAACGCCTCGTTTTTGGGCAGGGTGTTTTTCCAGACAGGCCTTCCGTACATGTCGGAAAGCAAAACAAGTCCCGATTCATTGTCAACTGCAGCGATCGTCAAAGCCTGGCCTGCTATTACAGGATTGGGCGAAACCTTGAAAATGGTGCTGCTTTCTTCAAATTTTACCGCTCTGATAAGGTGTTTTTCAACATTGCCATCAAAGTCTATCTGGCTCAAGCGGTAGTAGTTCGTGCCCGGCATGGGTTGGGCATCAATGTATTTATAATCAATGGCTTCCACGGTGGTTCCGTGACCATTTACAAAGCCAATAACCTCCCATTGATTCGCATCGGCACTGCGTTCTACTTCAAAGCCAGCATTGTTCAGCTCAGAGGCAGTTTGCCATGTGAGCATTGATTGACCATCCATTGGGCGTGCTTGAAAATCTTCCAATTCCACTGGCAATGGCGAGCTTGCAGTCATCGCAACGATAAAAAATAGGTCATCAGAAGTGGAATTGCAATTGGAGTTGGTCCTGTAACTGCCGCCACTATAAATATCTACCGTGCTTTTCAACAAGGAACTGCCTCCCTGAAATTCAAGCTGGAAAGTGTAGCTGTTGCCCGCCGTAAATGCTAAATCAGGAATTACATCAATTGTAGTCGGTGTGGGCAATCCGTTTGCTCCAATGCTAATACCCGACTGCGTATGAACCACTGTACCACAGCCATCTCCATTGTAAATTTTGAGGACTACATCGCTATGTGAACCAGTTGACCAAATGGTGATGTCTGAAATTTTTTGGTTGGTGCAACCAGCATTGGTGGTGAAGGATTGAGCCAAGGTGGCAATATTCGTCGAAGAACCGGTGGTCAACGGATTCGAGATAACACATTGACCAATGCCCAATCCTGAGCAACCGAAAACCAACATCGCCAGCAGCGCATTTTTCACAGAACATGCACTGATGAAACAGTTAAGGAACAGTGTAAATTTTACCATGGCGAAGGTGTTTTAAAAATCCGGCAGACGAAAATTGAGCTTCGTCTGCCGGAGAGGATTATTGAGAAAAGTGCCAAAAATATTTACTGTTGGATGAAGACTTTGACTGTTTGAGAAGCAGCTTCATCGCTCAGATTCACCCAGTATAAGCCTGTTGGTAAATTGGCAAAGTCGAGTGCTATGACTGGGTTCACATCGCCTGCAAGAATGGTCAGGTCATTCAGCAACTGGCCTTGTGCGCTCAGTACCTGTATTTGCAGGTCGCCAGTCGTGCTGCCATCGAGCTTCAGGTTCACCACGTCCTTCGCAGGATTTGGGTAGGCCGTCACCCGCAGGTCGCCGTTTTGGTTGCTGCGCAATGTTTGTGGCTGCTCAATGGTGTTGCCTCCCGTTGGTGCACCAATGTTTTGTCCCGGAGTCAATACAAGTGTGGTAACAGTGGAGGTGCCTGCCAGGTTGCCAGCAGCCACGAAGGCCGCAGTATTGTTCACTTGCGTGATGTTTTTCCCAACCACCACGTCATCAATGTACCAACCCACGCTGCCAGTAAGGACATCGGAGGAGAAACGGAACCGGACGATGACCTCCTGGTTGGCAAAAATGCTGAGGTTTACCACTGTTTGAATCCAACCATTGCTGGAGCCGCCGAAGGCAAAACCGTTGATGAGCGGGTTGTTTGCTGCAGGCACAAAATCATTGTAGCCATTTTGTATCATCTGCGAACCGAGGTTTATCCAGGTTAGCCCGCCATCGTTGCTCAGTTCTACCACGCCACCGTCAAACCCGGCCTCCGTGTCGAACTTGTGCCAGAATCGCAGTTGAGCATTTGTGGGAAGCGTAATCGCATTGGCAATGTCGAGCGTCTGGTTGCTGGCGTTGTCTGGGTCGGCAGCGAACCACGCATAGGTGCCACTATGGCGCTGTGCGCTGGAGTAGGTAAAGGCGTTGGCGCCAACGGATGCTGTCCACTGGTTGATGCCGTCTTCCATGTTATCGAAGAACTGGAGGTTGGTCGAAGTGGCAGTATTCACGGTCACATTGAAGGTGCGGGTAGTGGACTGGCCGGGGTTCAGGTTAAAGATTGGGTAAGTCACCACGCCGTTCACCACAGAGCCACCATTGCTGGCAGAGCCTGCTACATAGGTCGTTCCGGCTGGAAGCGGGTCGGTCACCACAATGCCTGTTGCCGTTACTGCGCCTGTGTTGCTGATGGTCAGCGTATAGGCCAATTGTTGGCCGTTGTTCACTTGCGCAGCGGCTGATTTTACGATTTTTACGTTGGCCAGGCAAGTAGTTGGCAAGTCGAATGCCTCAATTTCATTGCCCCTCGCATTCGTGCCGCTCACAGCACTGAAGCCCATGCCACGCTTTGCGAATGCTTCCCAAATCAAGCACTGATTGGCACCGTCTGTGAGAGCCATATCGGCAGCAAGAATGGCGTCACGGCTTTGGAGGAAGGTAGGGCTGCAAGGCTGGAGCTTCAATCCGTCCGTAACCAATTGGAGCGCAAGGATATTGCCTTTGGTCAAGTCACCGCTGTTGATATTGGTATCGTAACCATAGGCATCAATGAGGTTCCAGGTCATTTCCCAGAGTGCCGTTGCGAAGATGAAGCCCACGCCGTGGGGTACGCTGATTTCGGCATTGGAAATATCGGCATAGGTATATGGGTTCACGTTCATGTCGGTGGAATACTTCGCCGGACGAATGCCAAGGCCAGTAGTAGGTTGGTCAAAGACGTAGCTCCCAACGCCCCTACCTGCCGTTGCAATCGTCGGAAGGGTGGCAGGGTTCATCGTCAGCATCATGGCGAAATAATCGCTCCACCCTTCGCCAGCCTGCTCGTCGCCATTGAGGCAAGTGGTATTTGGGCCGCCAGTCAAGCGGGTGGAGATACCGTGACCGTACTCATGCACCACGATGCCGTTGTCGAAGTCTCCGTCCTTCATGGGTGGGGCAGGCGTCAGGCGCTTGAGCGAAATGGTGACATTGCCCAAGGCGATTTCATCCTTGAGTTCCAAGCCGTCTTCGTAGCTGATCATCACCGATGGAATGGTAATGGCAGGTGCGCCGCTTTGTGCGTCGCCGCCCATGGCTATCGGGCCAGCACCTGGCACATTGTTCACAATAATGACGCCTGCTGCGCCGCCCAACTGTGCGCCCATAACCTTCTCAATGAAGGTGCAGCCGCCCCGGTCAATGAGCACGATTTTACCAACCACGTTGTTGTTCGGCGGCAAACCCACGCCCTGACCAGTTCCGCAACCACAATCATTGGTGCATACTGGCACCATGTTCAGGTTGTTTTCCACGATGACCAATTGCCCAGTGACACCAGTCTGTGTGATGTTTGCCCCAAAAGCAGCTTGAATGGCGGTAAAACTAACATTGCCAGTAGGATAGGTTGGGGAGCTTTGGATATGCACGAGTTGCGCCGGGGCATTGCTCGTCCAGAGGTACATCTGCATCCTGCCGGGCACGCCATCGGGCAGCGTGAGGAAGTTGGCATTGTTGGTGCCGCCGCCATCCTGCGCTTCTGCCATTACGGCATCGACACCGTTTCCGCCTTTATTGAGGTTGTTGGTTTGGAAATTTCCGGCAGGCTCCGTAAAGCCATAGCGGTACATTACGTCATGGACGTAGTTGTTCCAAAAAAACAGGTTGGTCACTGCTGCATTGGTATAGGTGCCTGGCTGTTGGTTGAAGTTTACGGGGTAATCAAAGAAAAGGGTTTGGTTCGGAAGGCCCCCATTCGGGGAAGTGCCAGCATTCACGCCATTTTTATCCTCGTAGGCATACACGTTGTTGCCCTTCGTAATGGTGTAGGGGACGTAACCGTCGTAGTGCCAGCCCAGGGGCGAGGAGTAGGCGTCGCCGCTTGTGTTCACCAATGTACGGTTGCCAAAGGTCGGGGCTTCTACCGGGGCGTTGAAGACCCGGTAAAAATTGCCGGCCACCACCGGATTTTTTTCAAAAACAGAACTGATGTTGTCGCATTCTTGGGAAAAAATTTCGGTAGGAAGTTCGAAGGTACCGTGTTCATCGCAATCAGCGCTGTGGTTATGGTCGAACTCACAGTTGATGACCATATCCTGTGTGCCAAGCACCTTGCCATTGCGGGCATCCACCTGCACCATGTAGTAGTTTTGGGCATCCAGGGTGTAGATTTCCACCTCCCATACAAGGCGCAGCGAGCCATCGCTTGAAACGATGTAAACCAGCTTCGCAGGGATGTCGTTTTGGGAAATGCCGCCCCTGCTCACAAGCGTTTTTTGCGCTGCATTGTTTTCACTTTTCAGGATAGAAAAAGCCGTTTTCGCCTGTAAATCAAGGCTTTTCGCAGCAGTTTGCACCGCTTCGAGGGGTGCAATGGTGGCAGCGCCCTTGCTCAGGCGAGTGTCCAGTTTCTTTTGAAACGTGTTGCCAACAAA
>JANPLH010000475.1:0-12979 GCA_031426435.1 Saprospiraceae bacterium
TCCTTCTTCCGCTTTGGTTTCAATGAACTTTTTTTCCTCCAGTGTAGTGGTCCGTGCCATGCTTTGTTTTGATATAAAGCTACCACGACTTTCTGACACAGGGGGCTACCACGACTTTCTGAAATTCAACAGAGTTCACAGCTCACAGTTCATAATTCACAGTTCAAATCAATTTCTGATATGAAAAATCATTCAAACCAGCTTTTAACTTTTGTGCTTGGCGCAATGGCAGCCATCGTTCTCGTGTTGTCAAGTTGCGGCAAGGCCAACCAAGGTACAACCAGTGGTGGCACATTGGGTGGCAATGCCGCTCAAAAAACTTATGTAGCACCAGGCTCGCTCGATGAGTTCTATTTGTTCACTTCGGGTGGGTTCAGCGGGCAAATCGGCGTGTATGGCCTCCCTTCCGGCAGGCTCTTCAAGCAGATACCTGTCTTCTCCGTGGACGCCGAAAAAAGCTATGGCTTCAACGAAGAAACCAAGCCGATGCTGCAAACCTCCCATGGGTTCATCCCTTGGGACGACTCCCACCACCCTGCCCTTTCACAAACCAATGGCGAGACAGATGGGCGCTGGATTTTCATCAACGGCAATAATACCCCCCGCCTAGCCCGCATTGACCTCACCACTTTCGAGACGGCAGAAATCCTTGAAATCCCGAACTCTGGTGGCAACCACTCCTCGCCTTATCTGACCATGAACACCGAGTACGTGGTGGCTGGCACCCGTTTCAGCGTGCCTATTCCGCAGAAGGACGTGGCCATTTCGAGCTACGCCGAAAACTTCAAGGGGGCGCTTTCCTTCATAAAAGTGGACCCGAAAACAGGCCGCATGAACGTCGAGTTCCAGGTGCTGATGCCCGGCCTCAACTTTGACCTGGCGAGCAGTGGCAAAGGCCCGTCGCACGGCTGGACCTTCTTCACCAGCTACAACTCCGAGATGAAAAACTCGCTGTTGGAGGTGAACGCTTCGCAAAACGACAAGGACTTCGTGGCTGCCATCAATTGGAAAAAGGCCGAGGAATACCTCAAGGCTGGCAAGGCCAAGGACTTCCCCGCCAACTACTATCACAATGTTTACAGCGATGAAACACACTCGGCTACTTCCACGCAGCTAAAATCGGTGAAAGTGCTGATTCCAAGCGAATGCCCTGGCCTCGTTTACCTGCTCCCGACGCCCAAGTCGCCGCACGGCGTGGACGTTGACCCAACAGGCGAATACATCGTTTGCTCTGGCAAACTCTCCGCCGACATCACGGCGCACTCGTTCACCAAGATGTTGAAGGCTGCCGACAACAAGGAATTTGACGGTGATATTGGCGGTGTGCCTATCCTCAAATTTGAATCCGTGCTTGGCGGCGTTGTGAAGGAACCCGGCCTCGGCCCGCTCCACACCGAGTTCGACGCCAAAGGCAATGCCTACACCAGTTTCTTTATTTCATCCGAAATCGTGAAGTGGAAAGTGGGCACCTGGGAGGTCATAGACCGTCAGCCGACCTACTACTCCATCGGCCACCTTTGCGTACCGGGAGGCAACTCGATGAAACCAGAGGGCAAGTACGTCGTTGCCTTGAACAAAATCACTAAAGACCGCTACCTGCCTACTGGGCCAGAGCTAACGCAAAGCGCACAGCTTTACTCCATTGATGGTGACAAAATGGAGCTTCTGCTCGACTTTCCGACCATTGGGGAACCACACTACGCACAGGCCATCTCCGCCAGCCGGGTGATTCCAAAGCAGAAGCAGTTTTTCAGGTTGAGCGAAAACAAGCACAAGTACGTGACCCCAACCGAGAAGGACGCCAAAGTGGTGCGGGAGGGCAACGTGGTACACGTCTATATGACCACCATCCGCAGCCACTTCATGCCTGACAATATCGAGGGCGTGAAAGTAGGCGACAAGGTCTATTTCCACGTCACCAACCTGGAGCAGGACTTCGACGTACCACACGGCTTCGCCGTCATGGGTGCTACCAACGCCGAGCTGCTCATCATGCCCGGACAAACCGAGACGTTACTTTGGGAACCCAAGAAGGAGGGCGTTTACCCAATGTATTGCACGGACTTCTGCTCCGCCTTGCACCAAGAGATGCAGGGATATGTCCGAGTATCCGCCACGGGCGCCGGCACTGCCCTGAAATGGTGGTTGGGCGATGAGAAACCAGTGCAGTAAACTGGTGATTGGTGATTAGTGAATGGTGATAGGGAAGCCCTGTCACCAATCACTAATCACCAGTTACTTCAAATGTATAGGATGAAATCTTTTCCTAAAATACTATTCTTCGTTGCTGCGGCTTTATTGCTCACGTTGTTCATATTCCCGATGTGGCAGATAACGCTTATTGCTCCGCAATATCCGAAAGGCGTGACGATGTATATTTGGATAAATAAAATTACGGGCAGCGAAGAAGGTACGCTCCAGAACATCAATATATTGAACCATTATGTGGGCATGAAATATATTGAACCGGATGCCATTCCAGAATTAAAATACTTCCCAATCGTGGTTATTGCAATGTCAGTTTTGGGCATGGCGCTGGCCTTCACGGGCCGCTGGAAATGGTGGATGGGTTGGCTTGTATTGGGCATAATCGGCTGTGGATTAGGGCTTTATGACTTCTACCTTTGGGAATACGATTATGGCCACAACCTCAGCCCCACGGCACCGATTAAAATACCCGGCATGGCTTATCAACCACCATTAATTGGGAATAAATTGCTGCTTAATTTCTTGGCTAAATCATGGCCATATATCGGTGGGTGGTTTATAGGCGGAACGTTTATATTGAGCGGGGTTGCTATTTGGTTGCAAAAAAGAAATACTTATACCTCATGAATAATTTAATTAAAATATTAATCATATCCGCACTGTTTACGGCCTGCACGCCCACCGCCGAGCCAATCAGCTTTGGCGAGGACATGTGCGCCCATTGCAAAATGACTATCGTTGACGAGCCATTTGCAGCCGAAGTAGTTACTCAAAAAGGGAAGGTCTATAAGTTTGATGCCATCGAGTGCATGGTGGAGTATTTAAAGATAAAACAAGCGGATGAAATGGCCATGATGCTTGTGCGTGACTATGAAAACCCCAAGGAATGGCAAGATGCCATCCAATGCAACTACCTGATTTCCAAGGATTTGCCCAGTCCAATGGGCGCTGGTCTATCCGCTTGGTTGTCCAAAGAGAACGCCGAAGCCGTGCAAGCCCAAAAGGGCGGTGAGGTGTATGATTGGGCGGGTTTGAAAGCTCAGTTTGAATGACAATTGTAGTCGCCAAATTTATTTGGCAGACTCGATTCATCCCAGCTTGCCAAATAAATTTGGCGGCTACAACACATGTCACATGTTTAGATGGATTTTTTTAAGCACGTTATTGCTTGCAGGGCAGGCGGTTTATTCAGCGAATACCCTCCGAGTTTGCAAGTCCTGCCCTGTTTCTTCCATCAATGAGGCTATCAGGATGGCAAGGCCCTGCGACACGGTATTCGTAGAGACTGGCATTTATAAAGAAGGCAATATCGTGATAGACAAGGAGTTGACGCTGATTGGCAGGGGAAAGCCCGTATTGGATGGCGAGGGCAAAACCGAAATCGTCACCATTGCCGCCAACCATGTGCATTTCGAGGGGTTTGTGATTAAAAACGTGGGCATCAGCTACTCCGAAGACCGTGCGGGCATCCGGGTGAAAGAGGCCAGCGATTTTTATGTAAAAGGCAATCGGGTGGAAAACGCCTTTTTTGGCATTTATTTACAAAAGTCGAAAAACGGCATCGTAGAAGGCAACGAGGTAATCGGCGAGGCTGTGGAAGAGGTGAGCAGCGGCAACGCCATCCACCTTTGGTATTGCGACAACATATTGATTATCAACAACAAAACCATCGGCCACCGGGACGGTATTTACCTTGAGTTCGTCAATTTCAGTCGGGTCGAAGGCAATTACAGCGAGCGGAACGTGCGCTACGGCCTGCACTTCATGTTCTCCAATGACGATGTTTACCGGGGCAATACTTTCCATGACAACGGGGCTGGCGTGGCCGTGATGTACTCCCGCAGGATTGGAATGTTCAGCAATGTTTTTCAAAAAAACTGGGGCCCGGCAGCTTATGGGCTGTTGCTGAAAGAAATCCACGATGGCCAAATCGAGGGCAATACTTTTCAGGAAAACACGGTCGGCATCTTCGCTGAGACCTCCAACCGCATTGTTTACACCAAAAACCAATTCATCCAGAACGGGTGGGCGCTGAAAATCTCTGGCGGCTGCCAAATGAATGATTTAACCCATAATAATTTCATTGGCAATAGCTTTGATTTAGCCGTTCACAGTGCTGGTACGGATAACAAATTCGACGGCAATTTCTGGAGCGATTATGCGGGTTATGATTTGGATAAAAACGGCATCGGGGACGTGCCACACCGCCCCATGAAGTTGTTCAGCTTTGTGGTGAGCAACACGCCCGAAAGCCTTGTGCTGCTGCGCAGTTTGTTCGTGGATATTTTGAATTTTTCCGAGAAAGTTAGTCCTATTTTTACCCCCGAAAACGTGGTTGACAACCGCCCTTTATTGGCTAAAAGCCCTTAGGAAAAATGCCGCCCGACACCTTATCAATTGAAGAAATGATTTCGATACACCATTTGCAAAAATCCTTTGGCAAAAACCACGTGCTGAAAGGTGTGGACCTGACGTTCGATGCACCCGGCATTGTGGCCGTGCTGGGGCCGAACGGCTCTGGCAAAACGACCATCATCAAGTCCATCCTTGGCATGGTGCTGCCAGATGAGGGCGTCATCAAAGTGCAGGGCGAAGACATCAAAGGCCAATGGTTGTACCGCAACCAAATCGCCTACCTGCCGCAAATCGCCCGCTTCCCCGAAAACCTGACCGTGGCAGAACTGCTGCGAATGGTGAAAGACCTGAACACAGGCACCACCCATGACACCGAACTGATAGCACTTTTCGACCTCGACACTTTCCTCGACAAGCGCCTCGGCAACCTCTCCGGCGGCACCCGCCAAAAAGTGAACCTCGTGCTCACCTTCATGTACGACTGCCCCATCATCATCATGGACGAACCGACCGCCGGGCTTGACCCCATCTCGCTCGTGCGCCTCAAGGAGCTTATCAACCAACAGCGCATGAAAGGCAAGACCATCCTCATCACCACCCACGTCATGAGCCTCGTGGAGGAACTGGCGGACGAAGTGGTTTTTCTACTGGAAGGCCATATCCATTTTCGAGGCAGCTTGAAGAAATTGGAAGAAATGACGGGGGAGAGGAATGTGGAGAAGGCGATTGCGAAGCTGCTCGCCTAATTGTGGTCGCCCAATTTATTGGGCAGACCGTAGCTTGACATCGGCCTGCCCAATAAATTGGGCGGCCACAAACCAGCAACCATGCTAAAAATTCTAAAATACAGTTTCTACGACCTTATCCGCAGCCGATGGACCTACAGTTACGGTGGGTTTTACCTGCTCTTCACGCTGTCGTTGCTGTGGTTGAGCAATGATTTGTCGAAAGTCGTCATCTCGCTGATGAACGTGGTGCTGCTGCTCTGCCCGCTCATCGCCACCATGTTTGGGGTGATGTACTATTACAATTCGAGGGAATTCACGGAGCTGCTGCTGGCGCAACCCGTGCGGAGGACGAGCATTTTCTTGGGGCAATATTTGGGCGTAGCAGGCTCATTGTCAGCGAGTTGGGTGATAGGTGTGGGCATCCCGTTTGCGCTGTACGGCGTCTTTGGTTCCGAGCAAGCGGGCAATTTCGCCATGCTGTTGTTCACGGGCGTGGTGCTGTCTTTTGTGTTCAGTGCCATTGCATTTTTCATCGCCTTGAAAAACGAAAACCGCATCAAAGGCTTTGGTTTGGCGATACTGGCTTGGCTGTTTTTCGCCGTCATTTATGATGGGTTACTGCTGCTTTCGCTCTCTATGCTGTCGGAATATCCGTTGGAGAAGTTCTCGCTCATCGCCTCCATGTTGAACCCGATTGACCTATCCCGCATCCTTATTTTGTTGAAATTAGACGTGTCGGCGCTGATGGGCTTCACGGGGGCGGTGTTCCGCAAGTTCCTCGGCACAGGGCTGGGGATGTTGGTGGCTTTTGTGGTGCTGGGGCTTTGGGTGGTCGGGCCGGTGGCGGGGATTAGGAGTGTGGCGGTGAGGAAGGATTTTTGAAAGAAAAAAATCGAGACTATGTTACGTTGATTAATTTCAACAAAAACCCTATTTTTGTTGAAAATAATCAACAATGAAATCCAAGCAACAGATATTGTTCCCCAAGCACCTCCAAATTTTGGAACAGGTGGGCGAGCAAATCAAGTTGGCCCGCAAGCGCCGCAAGTTCACTACTGAACAAGTAGCAGAGCGGGCAAACATCAACCGCACCACCCTTTATCAAATCGAGAAAGGTAACCCAAGCGTCTCCATCGGGGCATGGTTCAACGTCCTGCGGGTACTCAACCTGCATGATGACTTCCTGAAACTGGCAGCAGATGATGAGTTTGGCCGAAAGCTGCAAGACCTCCAAATGCTCGATAAAAGATAAACATGGCGACGGAAAAAATGGACATCAGGGTCTATGCCCATTGGGCGGGCATGGAACAATCGGCCTTTATCGGGCTGTTATCGGCCCAATATGTGCGTGGAAAAAACGCCCTCAGCTTCGCATTTGACCCTGATTGGCTCAAAATGGGCCCACCCTTTTCGCTCGACCCCGATATTGGCCCTTACCCAGGCCCACAATACCCCAACGGCAAAGAATTGTTCGGCATGGCAAACGACACCATGCCCGACCGTTGGGGGCGCATGCTGATGAAACGCCGTGCGGCGATGCTGGCCAAGGATGCCGGGCTTCCCGCCCCCACTTTAACCGAAATGGATTACCTACTCGGCGTTCAGGACGCCAGCCGATTGGGGGCGCTGCGCTTCAAGTTGGAAGAAGACGGGCCTTTTATGGCTGAGGACAATCGGACACCAGTGCCGCCCATCACCTCCATCCGGGAACTGCAAGCGGCGGCTGCGGCCTTGGAGTCCGACGATGTATCCTCAAACCCTCGTAAATGGTTGGAGATTTTGGTCGCCCCGGGCGCTTCGCTCGGCGGTGCCCACCCAAAGGCCAGCGTGATGGACGAGCAAGGTGGGCTATGGATTGCGAAATTCCCCTCCAATAGCGATGTAGTGGACAAGGGCGCTTGGGAGTACCTGGCCTACCGCCTTGCCATTGAGGCTGGCGTGGAAATGTCCGAGTCCAAGTTGATGAAGGTGAGCGGCAACCGCCGTACCTTCCTCACGAGGCGCTTCGATCGCCAAAACGGGGAGCGGCTGCACTTCGCCTCTGCCATGACCATGACCGGCAACGACGAGCCCATGCTCCGTGCCAAAACTGCCAGCTACCTCGACCTTGCCGAGTTCATACAGTTCAATGGCAGCAACATCAAGGCCGACCTGCAACAGCTATGGCGGCGCATCGTGTTCAGTATAGCCGTCTCCAACACTGACGACCACCTGCGCAACCACGGCTTCATTTTGGGCAAAACCGGTTGGCGATTGTCGCCCGCCTTCGACATCAACCCCAACCACGAGGGCAGCGGGCTTTCGCTGAACATTGACCAAAACTACAATTCGCTTGATTTTGAGCTAGCAAAGTCGGTGGGAAAATATTTCCAACTCACCCTCCCTGAAATGGAGGGAATACTGGGGCAGGTACTGCCGTCGGTGCGAAAATGGCAGGGACTGGCCAAGGAAATTGGGATTGGGCATGGGGAGGTGGAGATGATGGGAGGTGCGTTTAGGGTGGCTTGAGAAAACCCAATCACTCCTTGCCTTTTGGCAACAAATCGGGGGCAAAAACAGGAGGCTGTTCAACAATCGGCGCAACCACAGGCACCACCCCCACCACCTTCGCCTTCAACAAATCCTCCACCGATGTTGGTCGCCGCTCGATTTGCCAACTGAACCCCGGCATTTTCAGCCCCTCGTGGTCAGCCTTGGCCATTGGGAACAGCGTGGACTTGGGTTGGGTGTAGAACTTGATGCCCTCAACCTCATTGTTGCCGAAGTGAATCAACATCTCGCTGCACACCGTTTTGTTGACCCCGATATATGCCTTGTCGTCGTCGAGGGCGTAATAGACCGACTCGGCGTTGCCTTCCACCCGCACTTTGCGAAGCTCGCTGCTGTCGAACATGGCGACACTGTGCTTCCCCTTGATTTGGTTGAAAAAGAACTCATCCGGCGAGTTGACGATGAAGCTGTTTTGCCGAAGGAAGATGCGGTCAATCTTGTCGTTGGCCAATTGGATGTTCACCGTGTCGGCGGTGAACTGCGAGGTGTCCGACCAGATGATGGGCTGCTGGAACAGCCGGAACATGGAATCCACAGAACTGTAAGAAAGCGAGTCGCAAAGTGCTTGCAAGTCGCTCTTGAAAATGCGAACGTCGTGGTAGGCGAGGATGATGCGGGCGTCTTTGGATTTCGGATTTCGGATTTCGGATTTCGGATTAGGGGGCGCTGCTAAACTGTCCGTTTCAAGGCTGTCTTGGACGGCGATTGGGACGGTCTTCAAGCTGTCTTTTTCCGAAGGGATGTCAAACAGCTTTTGCGGAATGGCTGGCTCCGATTTTTTTGCAGGCTTTTTGGTCGGTAGCTTGGTCTGCTTTTGCGCCTCAGGTTTTGTTAGGGTTTCGGCAACGGCATTTGAGTCGAGCGGGGCAGTTTCTGTCAGCAACGAACTATCCGGCACAGTGGCCAAGGTATCAGGTTCAAGCGACATGAGCGTATCGGCGCTGATGTAAAACGAGTCGTTGTCAATCACCTTTATCAGCAGGGGCCTGCCGTATTTGCCGCCGCTGGCCTTGAAATAGTTCTTCCTTTTGCTGTGCTCCGCAAACTCGGCAACTACCGTCAGCTTTTCCGAAGTATCCTGCAAAATGACGTTGCCAGTGGCAATGGCCAGTTCCCGCTCCTTGTCATAATCCACCTTGTTGGCGTCGAGGATTTGAGCGCCGTCCACGATATGCGAGCGGCCACGGGTGGCGTAGGTGCCTTTCTTGGAATCGTAAGTGACGGTATCGCCCGTGATGTTTCGCTCGTCGTCCACGATATGGGCATTTCCTTGAAGAATGGTCACGCCCGTTTTTTCATTGTAAATGATGCGCTCGGCAGTGGCAATTGTGGTGCTGTCCTCGAAATGGGCGTCGCCTATGAGCGTGATTTCCTGCTTATTGCCATCGTATTCCATGCGCAGCGCCCAGGCTTTTTGGTCGTTTTTGAGGTACTGTGGGTTCTTGTTGAAGACCGCAATCTTGTTGGGGATATTGTAAAAACCACCCTCAGTATAAATCTTCGCCGTGTCCTGCAAAATCAGCGTTGGGGCCACGAAAACGACCGTCTTCGCCCCAGCAAAAAACTTCAGGGTATCTGTCCTGAGCGTAAAGTCGGGGCTTTCTACCACCACTTTTTTCCGAAAAAAAATCTCGTCCGTAGCGGTATGATAATAGCCTTTTACGCTGGTGAGAAAGGTGGAATCATCGGTCAGGGTCGCCCCGGTGGTGTATCGGGCAATTTTGGTTTTGGCGTCGTAAACGAGGTGGTCGGTGAACAGTTTTTGATTGCCCCGCACCAATGAAACGTCCCGGAAAAGCTCAGCAATTTTCACATCGGCTTGGTAAGTAGCAGAGTCAGAGAAAATGGTCGTGCTATCGCCATGCTGGAGGATGAAATTGCCCTTTGCCGCCACCCTTGTACTGTTTAGGATGATGGCGCTGTCGCAAAAAAGGTAAATATCGTCTTGGTTTAGCTCCACATCGCCGTTCAGCTTTTTGAGTGTATCTGTGCCAATAAGGTTGTAGCTAAACTCGTCCGAAAAAAGGATATTGATGAAGTCGCTGGCATCCTGCGGTGGCTGGCCCGTTTGCGGCCTTGCCCCCGGCGCTTGTCCCTTTGGGGGTAATGGCTTGGTAGATGGCACAGGAACTGTTGGCCGGGTCACTGGCGGCTTGCTGGGACTTGGCGGCACGGTAGGCTTGCCTTTTTGGCCGAAGGCCGAAAAAGCAAACAATAAACATAGTATCGAAAGAAAATGCCGCATCAAGTTGTTTTTGGATAAAACGCTGGAGCTTAGGGAATCGGGGCTTATTGGTTTTTTGTTAAGGGATTGGAAAGCCCGAAGGGATTTCTAAGCCCGGCGGAACCAAGTAGTGGGCAACGGGCTTACCAATCCCTTCGGGCTTAGTAATCCCTATACCCAAACCTCTCCCTTCCCAATCGCTTTCAGCTTCGCAATAGTGTCTATCGGGTCAGCTGAATGGAAAACGCTGCTACCGGCCACCAGCACATTGGCACCTGCTTTAAGGATTTCTTCGGCGTTTTGCAGGCCAACACCGCCGTCAATTTCAATCAAGGTTTTGCAGTTTTTCACGATTATCATCTGGTTCAACTGCTTGATTTTTGGGATGGTATTGTAAATGAACTTCTGGCCACCAAAGCCGGGGTTCACGCTCATCAATAGTACCAAGTCGAGGTCTTCCAGCACGTCTTCGAGGAGGCTGACGGGGGTGTGCGGGTTCAGCGCCACACCTGCCTTTGCACCAGTTTCCTTTATCTGCTGGATGGTGCGGTGCAGGTGCGGGCAGGTTTCATAATGGACGGTTATTACGTCTGCCCCAGCCTTGCGGAAATCGCCAATGTACTTCTCCGGTTCCAGTATCATCAAGTGGACATCGAGCGGGCGCTCGGCCATGCTTTTCATGCACTTGATGATGTCCATGCCGAAGCTGATATTGGGTACAAAGCGGCCATCCATCACGTCCACATGGTACCAGTCCGCTTCGCTACGGTTGACCATGTCGAAATCAGCTTGGAGGTTACGGAAATTGGCAGCGAGTAAGGAAGGGGCGATGAGGTGGTTCATAATTTAGTTGGCAGCTTGTCCGCCTTCTTTGGCGGGTTAGACAGGTGGCAGTTGGCCGTCAGGGGCAGGGTTACTTGTTTAATGTATTGCGAAGCGCCTGAAATTCCTCCGTCTTGGGAAGCATCGAAGCAATTCGTTGCCGTTCTCCCTTTGATTCTTCAATCTCTTTCTTCAGGCTTGCCTCCATTTGGGCAAAGAAACTGTTCTTTTCTTCAATACTCATATTGGCAACGATTTCGTCCATCCTTTTCCAATAGGCATTGATTTCAACTTCCGTTGACATCAACTGGTACTCCAATAAATAGGAGTCAAAGTCACGCTGTTTGAGTGTGGCCGTAGCAGTCATATCAATATTTATTTAGTAATTCTCTTGCTTCCCAAATTTGCTGGAGTTCGTCAAGATGGGAGTTGATTTGAGCATCTGCGTATGCAGCGCCCTCCTTGATGTCAAGGCGATACCTGACATAATGTTGGAGCCTACTTTTCAAAATACGCTCCCTTCTGTCGAGGTAGTTCTCAATCTCCTTTTTTTCCTGTTCACTCATAGCGTAGCAAAGTTAAGCATTTTCACTGCAACCACTTCACCGTCTTCGTCAATCCCTCTTCCAGCGTCAGCGGCGAGTACCCCAGTTCCCGCCTCGCTTTTTCCACCGAAAGCTCCCAATTGTAATTAAAGCGCTTGACCCAGGGCGGCGTCATGATGGGCGGCCTGCCAGTCAGGTTGGCCCGTTGTTCCATAAAATGGGCGGACAAGTTCATCACGGGCAGTGGCACCCGGAACATGCGGTGGCTCAACCCGGTGATTTCCGATAGGGTTTCAAAAAAATGATTGAACGAGGCATTGCTGCCACCAATGATGTACCGCTCCCCTCCCCTGCCCAGCTCCATGGCGAGCAGGTGCCCGTCCACCACGTCATCAATATAAACGTAGTTGCCGATGCTGTTGCCATCGCCAGGCAGCAGGCGAAACTTGCCTTCGAGGTACATTTTCACCATCCTTGTCACGCCGTTGCTATCGCTGAGGAGGCCAGGGCCATAGACCCTGCTGGGGTTCACCGTCACGATGTTCATGCCGTTGGCTGACATTTTTTTTGCAACTGCCTCCGCTTGCCCCTTGCTGCGGTCATAGTCGGTAAAGTAGTCCACGGAGCGGGCAGTGTCCTCTGCGGAGGGCTTGCCCGGTTCCGAGGGGTTCATGGTGCCAGCCGTGGACGTGAACACGACCCGCTTTATGCCTGCCTTTTGCGCAGCATCGAATACGTTCACGGCTCCGTCAAGGTTGTAATGGTAAAAAATGCGGGCGTCCTTGTCCCAGGGCTTTGCGAAAGCAGCCACATGGAACACGGCGTCGCACCCCTCCACCGCAGCCCGGAGGCTTGGCTTGTCGAGCAGGTCGCCTTTTTTCAGGATGACGTTGGGCAATGCCTTCAGCTCTTCCACTTTCGATTCGCTGCGGTAGAGGGCATGTACGGTATTGCCTTCGGCAACAAGGCGTTTGGTAAGTTGTGTTCCTATATAGCCAGTCGAACCCGTGATAAGGTATTTCATAAATGCAAAGGCCGGGCATGATTTTAGGTCATGCCCGGCCTATATTTTTATCGAAATTATTCAATTACAACCTTCTTAGTCACACTGCCTTTGGCCGTTTTTACCTCCAGAAAATAAAGCCCTGGCAGCACATTGCCTACACTCAATTTCAAGTTGCTGCCGCCAAGTCCTTCGACTGCTGTTGGCACCAAACGACCCTGAACGTCTGACAACGTAGCTCCTATTGCCTTGCCAATGCTATTCCCCAAAACCACGTTCAACTGCTCGGTGGCGGGGTTCGGGTATAGGAATACTTCGCTGTTTTCGTCAAGATAAGAAGCATCCAGAATGATATTTGCGTTCGGGTCCATTTTTAGGTTGAAACGGGGCGTACCGGTATAACCACCTTCCCCGTCATTTACCGAAAAAGTAAAATAATCATACGGTGCAGCGGCATTGGTATTGGTATAGGTCAACGAGTTGTTGATGATGTTCTGCATGGTGAAATGGCTGCCAACGCCCAATACTTGGTTGCCCAATTTGA
>JANPLH010000476.1:0-4049 GCA_031426435.1 Saprospiraceae bacterium
ACCTGGTTCGACCTCGGTGAGGAGTACCTCGACTACAGCCGCAAATCACAGTACCAAGAGGCCGAGGAGATGCTGATGAAATTCGCCCACAAGGTGAAATTGGAAGGCACCAAACTAGAACTGGAAAGCGCCGAAAAGAAACTGAAGTCATTTGAGAACGAAATGGACAAGCTAAAGCGCCAGAACAGCAACTACCATAAAGACATTGCCGAGGCAGAGAAACGCATAGAAACAGCGAAGGAAAACATCGTGAAGAATGAAGAGCAACAGGCCGACACCACCCAAAAGCTGGACCTTCAAAAACAGTTGCTGGAGGAAATCAAGCGGCGGCTGGACGATATGAAAAATCAGTAAATTGCAACAACAATAAATTGAAAAAGGGTTGAAAGCGAAATGCTTCCAACCCTTTTTTCGTGGTCTTCCTGAAATCAAATCAGGCTCCCAAGTAGTGCTTCAACAGCTTGCTGCGGTTAGCGCTGCGCAATTTGTTGATGGCTTTGTCCTTGATTTGGCGCACCCGCTCACGGGTAAGGCCGAACTTGTCGCCAATATCTTCCAATGACATAGGGTGCTCCACGCCGATGCCGAAATAGAGCTTGATGACGTCCATCTGGCGATCGGTGAGTGTGCTCAACGAGCGCTCGATTTCCGTGCGCAATGACTCGGTATATTCCAAGTCCTGGTCGGTCTTGGGCGAGTGTATGTTCTCCAATACATCGAGCAGGGAGTTATCCTCTCCGTCCACGAAGGGGGCATCCATGCTCACGTGCCGAGCAGCCACGCCGAGGGTGGTCTCCACTTCCTCGGTCGGTATTTCCAATAGGGTAGCGAGCTCTTCTGCGGAAGGTTCCCGTTCGAAGTTTTGCTCCAGCTCGGAGAATGCCTTGTTGATTTTGTTCAGTGAGCCGACCTTGTTCAGCGGCAGGCGCACGATGCGGCTCTGCTCGGCCAAGGCTTGGAGGATGCTCTGGCGGATCCACCACACGGCGTAGGAGATGAACTTGAAGCCACGGGTCTCATCGAAGCGCTGTGCAGCTTTGATGAGGCCGAGGTTGCCTTCATTGATGAGGTCGCTCAGGGAAAGGCCTTGGTTTTGATATTGCTTGGCTACCGAAACGACAAAACGAAGGTTGGCCTTTGTGAGTTTTTCAAGGGCAGTTTGATCGCCTTGCTTGATGCGTTTGGCCAAATCCACCTCTTCTTCTGGTGTGAGCAGGTCCACTTTCCCTATCTCCTGCAAATATTTTTCAAGAGATTGGCTCTCCCGATTCGTAATAGATTTTGTAATTTTTAACTGTCTCATTAATCCACCTTGATTTGAAATGGTTTTGTGTTGTCTTGTTCAATATTGTTTCAGCAAATAGCTTATGGGAAAGGATGTCGAAGGGCTTTCGTGTTTGCCCGCTTTTTATTTGTTTAAAATTCAAATATTAAACGTACTGATTTTCAGGTTGTTCTAATTTGAAATTGCTTCTCGGTTAAAGGATGAGCGAAAGCGGTGCAAAAATAACGGAATTGGGTGAGCTTATCAACCAAAAAACATAGAAGTAATTTTATATCCCCAGATTTTTCATGCAAAAAGGGCTGATTCTAAGGCCGCTTCCTCTTGCATGGTGATTATTTTTTGTGAAAAAAATCTTCGAATCACCTATTTTGCCGACTTCCTAGTCCTTGGAAAGGAATTTGAAGTGATTTTTTGGAAAAATCAATATTTTCCTTTTTACTTGCGGCGTTTCCCGGAAAGGTGGCAATTGTCTACTGATCGGAAGCGATACTCAATGTTGGCAGCAGATTTTTTTAAGAAAAACCTGAAGCTGCCATTTACCAAATAACTTCGGCAGAATGGCCAAGATTTCAGTTGCAATGCGTTCATAATCAACGACTTGCAACTTGTTGAGGCTCAGATGCACATAAACAAATCCAGGTGTATGAAGCGAAAAAAGATTACACTGGAATTCATACTCAAGGCATCACCAGCCTTGTTGTATCAATTTTTCACCTCCCCATCGGAGCTTGTCCGTTGGTTTTGTGACGATATCGAAGTGACGGGCGAAACCCTCTACATCTTTAGTTGGAGCGGCTACCCGGAGCCCGCCCGGCTCAGCCAGGACGTTGAAGAGGAACTTGTGCACTTCCAATGGCTCGATGAAGACCGGGAGGGCGAGTACCTTGAGTTCAAGATTTCCCAGTCTCCTGTCACCAGCGAGACTATTCTTGAAATCACCGACTTCTGTGAAGACGACGAAATAGACGAGCAAAAAGCACTCTGGGAAGCACAAATCAGGGTACTGAAAAAAGAGACGGGTAGCGGCAACTGAGCCAGGCTATTTATCAATGCCAAAGTGCGAGGTAGCTAGTGAAATATGGTACCTACGCGCTAAGGTAGCAGCACTTCCTAACCGAAGGTCGCGGGTCTTCAACAATAACATGTCAGCCCTTACCTGCTGTTTGTCACAGCCATCCACCATCCAAATAGTGGCACTATCATATTGCCATCCACCGTGCAAAAAGGGTCAATAAGCCGTCACAGCAAGTTAAAAAAATGTTGAAGTTCCTATGGACTGGCTGCTATTTGGGCATCTGAGTTGCTAAACCCTTTACTTTGCACTTCTAAAATCAAATCCTTTTGCACATGAAGTCAATCCTTTCGTTTTTAGTTAGCCTTACCATCGCGTTCCAACTTGGCGCGCAAGGCATCGAATTTTTCCACGGCAGCTTCAATGAAGCACTGGAAGAATCCAAAAAAACAGGCAAGCCAATTTTCATGGACGCCTACGCCAAATGGTGCGGCCCCTGCAAGCGCATGGCTGCCACCACCTTTAAGGACGAGTCTGTAGGCGAATTTTTCAACAAGAATTTTATCAACTTGAAAATAGACTGGGAAGAAAGCGAAGGCGTTTCCCTTCGGGGCAAATACGCCGTCAGCGCCTTCCCGACACTGTTTTTCATCGGCAGCAACGGCGACGTCATCCAAAAGGTAGTGGGTGGCCAAGACGTGAACGGCCTCCTGCGCCAAGGGGAAATGGCCATTGGCAAGGTGGACTACAGCCGAGAATACGCTACGCTCTACGAAAAAGGCGACCGCAGCCCAGAACTTGTTTATAACTACGTAAAAGCGCTGAACAAATCGGGCAAGTCCAGCCTTGGTGTTTCCAATGAGTACCTGCGCACACAAACAGACCTCACCACGGAATTCAACAAGCGCTTCATCCTCGAAGCTGCTGTGGAGGCCGATTCCCGAATCTTCGACCTCCTTATTCAGCACCAAACCGCAATCGGGATGCAAGAGGGGCTGGAGGCCGTGCGCAACCGCATCGAATTGGCCTGCACCAACACCTTGAACAAAGCCATACAGTTCCAAACACCAGAACTGCTGGAAGAGGCCAAGGCCAAGATGAAGGCTAACCTGCCGGGTAAGGCCGATGAGTTTGCCGCCAAGGCGAACTATGATTACCACAAGGCCGCAAAGGATGCCCCCAAGTTTGGAAAGTCATGTGACTCTTATGCCAAGAAGGTGGCCAAGGGCGACCCAAAGGGCCTGGCGAAAATGGCCGCCGACATCGCCAACAGTTTTTCCAAAGATGAAAAGTGCATGAAATTGGCTGAAAAATATGCCAAGGAAGCGGCCACCAAGGGCAACGACTACCATTATTATATGACCTACGCCCAGATTTTGAAGGCCAATGGCAAGAAGAAACAAGCATTGGCCGCCGCTAACAAGTCAATGGAGATGGTCAAATCCAGCGAAACGATTGACAATGGGGCCGTGCAGTCCATCGAAAACCTTATCCAACAGATTGAAAGCTAAAAAAGCATGGCTACACTGCTTCATGGCTTCATTGTTTACGAACACACCAACAATGAAACCAAAAGGCAATGAAACCATCAATTCACAACCATGAAAAAATACCTGATTTTATTGGCTTTTGCGCTGCTTTTGGGCAGCAACAGTTTCGCCCAGGGCATCCAATTCTCAAAAGGGAATTGGAAAGAGTTAAAGGCCATGGCCGAAAAGGAAAACAAGCTCATTTTCATGGACGACTACGCCG
>JANPLH010000477.1:0-7971 GCA_031426435.1 Saprospiraceae bacterium
TGTTTACGTCGGTGGTCATGTCTCGATATTGGTTGATGGCTTTAGGTCTCAGATATTAAACGACAAAGTTAGAAATATTTTCATTTGATTATAAAAAGCTGGAAACCAGCGGCTTATCATGACATATTGACCCGACCTAAAAAAAGAACCCCCGAACCTCTCGTTAGAGGCCGGGAGTACATAACTTATAAAAACAGCAGGATAATTCCATGCTAGGACGCATGGTAAGAGAAATGACAATTGATTTGGCAGATTATCAGAATTGCAGTTTCAAGTCAGGCAAAGGCATAGCCTTCTATGTCGCTAACTTGATGCAACCTAATGACTAAGCGGGGAACCTTTTCAGGTTCATTCCAATATATTTATCTGCCTTGTATTGGTTTTAGAAATCACTGATTTTACGGACGACTTTGTAAAGCCGTGTATGCACGTTCACTTCCTCCACGAAGGGGTCGTGCTCCAGGTGATTTGCGGAAATTAACTTGAGATGCGTTACCCGCCCACCGTGGTAGATGCGCTGGACGTGCTTGACCCACATGGAGCCGTTGTTTTTGACGGCGTAGATTTCGTTGTCCTTCAACTGGTCCATGCGCTCCACCTCCCGACAGACGACGATGTCGTTGTCCGTTATCACGGGTTCCATCGAGTTACCGTTGATTTGGAAGGCAACGAGGCCTCCGCCCTGCAGGCCAGGTAGCGAGAACCACGAGCTTTCCTCGGTGGCGAAGCTGCTTGTGTCCACAGAACTACCTGCAAAGGCTTCCACGGTAGTGAAGAGGATATTGCCCTTGGCGGTTATCAGGCCAAGTTCGTTGCTGCGCTTGGGCAAGTCAAGTCCGAAGGGGGTGCCAGTGCCGTCGAGCAGGTAGTCTTCGTTGACGCCATACTCCCGGCAGAACTTACGGGCTTGTGAATAGCTGACGACCCGCTTGTCGTCATTGGTGAGGAAGGCCCGGATGATATGGCCATAGCCTTTGTTCCCAAGTATTTTCTCGGCTACGTCGCCGATGCCCCTGCCGCTACGGTCGTTCTTGACGATGGCGCCACGTTCTTCGAGCATTTGGAAAACCCGGATGAAGCGGTCATTGAGTTCAAGGCGGTCTTCTCCAATCATGACTTTTTGTTTTTAAAGATTAAAAGTTACTTGATTTGGGCTGGTCAGCTGACCGACCAGCCCAAATCATTCAACACAAACCGAGCATGATGTAAGAACCAGCTTGTGTCGTTGTTTTTTTCATCCCGATTAATCCAAACAATTAATTCAGCGATGCGAAGGCAAAGTTAAAACAAATTATTTTATCACAAAATCTTTTGTTTAAATTTTTTGATTTTTTTCAAACTTTTTGGCGAAGCCTCCATTCCTCATTCAAAAGGCTGAAAAGTTCTATATCGTAAAAGATATCGTACAAGCGGACGGACTGCCGCAAAAGCCCATCCTGTTTGAAGCCAAGGCGCAGTGGCACTCCTTTGCTTCGGTCGTTTCCAACCAAAACTTGCACCTCAATACGGTTCATCCCCTTGTTTTTGAACAAATATTCGATAAAAACAGACAGTGCCTTTGAAAGGATGCCACGGCCTTGAATGTCCTCCCGGAGCCAATAGCCAATTTCACATTTTCGGTGGTCTTTGTTGATATGGACGACGCCGAGCGATCCCGCCATTATTTCACCAAAATATATAAAGGTGATGAGCCGGCTGCCATCCCTGTTGTGCGACATGCTTTCATGGATGAACGTTTTTGTGTCTTCAATGGTGCGGGTTCCGTCCACCCATGGCAACCAAGGCCGTAGGTGCGCCCGATTTTCGTCAATGGCCTGAAAAACGGGGAGCGCCAGCTCGGGCCGGGCGAGGTGCAGGGAAATTTCGTCGTCAATTCGCAAGTAAGGTCTCATTCGTTTTCACAAAATTTGAATTTGGCATGTTAGCTGTTGGCTAACCCATTTAAACATCTAACCATTTTCCTTGCAAATTACGAATAGTGCCCAGTGGTTGACATGTTTGGGAAATTAAGCAGATTTTAAGGTCACACTTTGGGTGCTCACGTATCTTTGTAATCTTTAACCCGTTGATCATTTTTAGCTAAATGGTATCTCACAAGACTTCCAGCAAACGCAATGACCGCTAATCCTTTAACATAATGCCTTGCCTTTTGCCTGGCATCAAATCTGTATTATGAAATCAAGAATCCTTACATCACTTTTACTATTCCTTTCCAGTTTCGGTGCCCTGCAGGCGCAGCACTCCGTGGCCCGTGAGTGGAACGAGATGCTGATTTTCGCTATCCGTGGCGACTTTGGGCGACCCACCATCCATGCCCGTAACCTTTTCCATACTTCCATCGCCATGTACGACTCATGGGCGGTTTATGACAACCAAGCCACTACTTATTTGCTTGGCAAAACGGTCGGTAACTTTACCTCACCCTTCAATGGCATCACCATGCCAGCAAACATTGCTGCATCACGTGACACGACCATTAGCTATGCCATGTACAGGCTATTGAAGCACCGTTTTGCCAATTCGCCGGGCAATACAAACCCCAATTTTTTTACCTCGCAACAGTTGGATTTCAAGATGTTGCAGCTTGGCTTTGACATCTCGATCACCAGCACCAATTATACTAGCGGAGGGGCAGCGGCTTTAGGCAACTATATTGCGTCGCAGGTAATCAACTATGGCTTTTTTGACGGCGCAAACGAACAAGGAAACTACGCCAACCAATACTATCAGCCTGTGAACCCGCCGTTGGTGACCAAGACGCATGGAAACCCGAACCTCGTTGATTTCAATCGTTGGCAACAACTGACGCTTGACGTTTTTATTGACCAGAACGGCAACGTTATCCCGTTCAACACCCCACCAGCGCTCACGCCTGAATGGGGCAATGTGACACCATTTGCCATGACCAACAACGACATGACCGTTTTTGAGCGGGACAATCATGTTTGGCGGGTTTACCACGACCCAGGCGCGCCGCCACAAATGGTGATGGGCGATGCACAGGCTTCTGCCGAGTACATCTGGAATTTTGCGCTGGTATCCGCTTGGTCAAGTCACCTTGCCCCCGACGACAATGCCATTTTGGACGTTTCGCCAGCCTCCATCGGCAACGTGGCTGTAGAAGACTTGCCCACGAATTTTGCCGAATACCAAAATTTTTACAACCTAATAGACGGTGGCGTAAACCAATCCAATGGCCATTCGGTAAACCCTAAGACAGGGCAACCCTACACCCCACAGTACGTCACCCGTGGAGACTATACAAGGGTGCTTGCTGAGTTCTGGGCTGACGGCCCCAACTCCGACACCCCTCCTGGCCACTGGTTCGAGATATTGAACTATGTAATGGACCACCCTGATTTTGTGCGCAAATACAAAGGCGAAGGCGATGTATTGGACCCACTCGAATACGACGTAAAGGCATATTTCATGCTCGGCGGTGCCCTCCACGACGCTGCAGTGACAGCTTGGGGCATCAAGGGCTATTATGATGGCATACGCCCGATTTCCGCCATACGAGGCATGGCAGAATTGGGCCAAAGCACCGACCAAACTTTGCCAAACTACAGCCCGAACGGGCTTCCTTTGATACCCGGTTTGATAGAAATAGTAGAAGTAGGCGACCCACTTGCTGGGCCAAACAACGAAAACTTGAGCGAAGTAAAATTGCTGGCTTGGAATGGCCCTGACTCCATTTCATCTTCCGCTAATGATGAGGCTGGTGTAGGTTGGCTTTTGGCCGACTACTGGTGGCCCTATCAGCGCCCCACTTTTGTATCCCCTCCTTTTCCGGGGTATATCTCTGGCCACTCTACTTTCTCACGCACCGCCGCCGAGGTGCTTACGGCCCTAACGGGCGACCCATTTTTCCCAGGTGGAAAGAGCGATTTCGTTTGCGCACAAAACCAGTTCCTGGTGTTTGAAGATGGGCCAGCGCAGACCATCACCCTCGAATGGGCGACTTACCGTGACGCCTCCGACCAGTGCAGCCTTTCCCGCATCTGGGGCGGAATCCACCCGCCTGCTGATGACATTCCCGGCCGCTTAATTGGCATCGAAATAGCCGCCGATGCCGTTGTTCATGCAGAAACCTATTTCTTCAAGGACGAAGACGGCGACACTTTTTATACCAACACCGACTGCAACGACAACAACCCCGCCATCAACCCGCAGGCACCAGAAACTTGCGACGGCCTTGACAACAACTGCGATGGCCAATCGGACGAAGGCCTTGCGCTCAATATTTACTACCGTGACAATGATGCCGACACCTATGGCAACGCTGCTATTTCAGAGTCAATCTGCCAAGCCGTCCCCAATGCTGGATTTGTTGCCAACAACACCGACTGCAACGATAATGACGCATCCATCAATCCTGGGGCAGCCGAAGCTTGTGACAATATTGACAATGATTGCGACGGTGTGTTAAACGATGGCTTGCAGGTTTACACCTATTATATTGATGCCGACGGTGATAGCTTCGGGTTCGGTAGCGCATCGGTTGATACTTGTGACAATACCGCACCGTTGGGTTATGTCAACAACTTCTTTGACTGCGATGACAACAACGCCGCCATTAACCTCAACGCCACCGAGGTTTGCGACAATATTGACAATGACTGCGACGGCACTGCCGACGATGGCCTGCCCGTTTTCACCTACTACCTTGACAATGATGGCGATGGGTTTGGCGATGCTGCCGCAACCCAAGCCACCTGCTTCAACACACCGCCAGCCAGCTACGTCACCAATGACACAGACTGCAACGACGGTGACGCCACGGTGAACCCAGATGCCATTGACGTGGCATTGGATGGCATTGACAATAACTGCGACGGTATTTTGGATGCTACCAAGGATGTGGTTCAGAAGAACTGGAAACTGTTCCCGAGCCCAACGACGGGCAACCTGAACATACAATACGAGTTTGCTGGCAAGCTGGACGTTCAGGTGTTCCGGGCCGATGGCAGCCGCCAGTCTGCTGCCACACTTGACTTCACTGGCGGCATTGCCAATATTGGATTGAACGAATTGCCGCAGGGCGTTTACCTGCTCGTGGCAACCGATGCGCAAGGCAATCGCCACTTCGTGGAAAGGGTGGTGAAGCTATAAGGAGAACCCATTTTACCAAAAAATGGAAACGGGAGGTGGCCAAGTGGCTATCTCCCGTTTTTTTTATATAAAACCAAAGCAGCTCAACGGTTAATCGGCTGAAACTTTCAGCAACTTTTCTGTAAACCGCCCACCTCCAGCCTCGACCCGAATAAAGTACATGCCAGCACTCCAGTGGCTCATATCCACTTTTATCTGGGGAGTAAATGTATAAAAGCCAAAATGAGCTAATTCACGGTGGTAAACTGGTTTTCCAGAAAGGTCATATATGGTCACTTTTAGGTCATCATACAGGATGAACGACTTTGTCAGAATCTCTACCTCATCGGTAACGATAGTTGGCCGAACCTCCAGGCCGCCCAAAACACCGGGGTCAGCCTCGCCGGCGGGCGTGAGGTCGCCACAGTTGACAGTGTTGTGAAAATCGGCCAACGGAACGGAAGTAATGCCCGGAGCAATGGCACCCGTCACCACATCATTTTCAACCTTCAAAAAATAGACGCCGCATTCGCCGAGGGTAATATTGCTGGAATTGCCTTGGGAGCCAATGATGTATTCTGCCTCCTCTTCCAGAAATCCAGTGGCTATGAGGACACAGTCGGCACCACTTCCGTCCAAGATGGTGAGTTGGTGCCCCACCAAAATGTCGCCAGCATAGGTTTGGTGCACCGTTGCTTTTATGCTATGGCCCAGAATTGCAGTGACCTTGATGCGATGAACGGAGAGGTAGTCCTGAATCTGCCCATTGTTGTTAAAGGTTATTGATTCGCAAAAAGTAGGGATGAAAATACAGTCGCAAGCGGCCGATTTACCCAAGAGACCAAATGTGAATAGCAAGGAGAAAGTAAGGATTTTTTTCATGAAAAGCATTTTTCAGCAAAGACAGGTGGGTATTGGAAAATGGTTGGCGGCATGGGGGTCAAGGCTGGTATCGTCGCAGCAGTAAACGATACACGGGCAATGTTCCAACATAAAGAATTGCGGCTATCGGAAGGCTAATCAAGCACCAACCCAGCACTGCCTGCAAATTTGCTGCCCCCAAATCAATCAGCGCCGACAGAAAGTTTGCCTCAAATGCTTGCCCCATCGCATCGAGTGAAAACTCGGTGGGCTTGGCACCCGTCAGCCGCTCCCCTACCCTGACGAAAGGTATGAGCAAGCCTAATTGCAGTGGATATATCAAGTAGCTCAATCCGAGCATTAGCGGCAAGTTCAGCCGCCAGCGTACGGAAATAGCGCCCATCATAAGCGTGGTAACGCCCAGCACAGGAAACACGCCCAGCAACAGCCCCACTGTGGAACTGGCGGCAAGTGCTTTCGGCGAGGCTCCCTGTGTGAGGAAGCCTTTGAACTTTTGAAAGAATTTTGGTGTGCGCAAAAGGATATTGGAAAATTGAAATTGGTAATTGTGAAGACCTGCTAAAAACTTTAACTAAAGGTAAAAGTTGCGTCAGACACGAATCTATTTTTGGAAAGCGTTAATTGGTCAGTTTTAATAAAAATCAGCACTGACTATGACATTTGCAAAATTCATGCTTGCCTTTTCGCTATTTTTCAGCTTTGCTTTTAATGAAAAAATCGCTGCTCCACCTTTGCCAATATACGAACTTGAAATTACCGCCATTGAGGATTCCGAAAAACAGACCATGCTCGAAGCCGTGAACCGCCTCCGGGCGAAGGGCTGCCAATGTGGCGGGCGGTACATGCCACCCGTAGGCCCGGTGCGCTGGAACGCCCAGCTCGAAAAAGCCGCCCTCGCCCATGCCAGCGATATGTATCGCAATCGTTTTTTTGCCCACAAGGGCAGCAACGGCAGCGGCATCGGTGAACGTGCCAACAAAGCTGGCTACCGCTGGAGGGCCGTCGGCGAAAACATAGCCGACGGTTATAGCTCCTTCCAGACCACCTTGCTCGCATGGAAGGCCAGCCCTGGCCACTGCCGCAACCTGATGAACAGCGGTTTCGATGAAATGGGCGTCGCCAAATTGGACGAGCTTTGGGTACAGGATTTTGGGGCGAGTGCGGGGAAGTATGAACGGGTTTTACGATCAAGAAAGTGACGTGCCTTCGTGAACATGTCGAGGAAAGGGCTTAACTTGGCTCATTGTTTTTTAAAATATCCATTTTAAATTGAGCCTAAAAACTGCCGAAATCCTGATTGGAAAAACTGCCAAAAGCGGGCGAAAAATCCCCAATTACCTCGTGCGAGAAGTGATTGATGGCATCCCATTTTATTATACTGGCTATCGAAGTATTTTGAACAAAAGAAAAATCTTCGATAAACCTATTCTATTTATATCCTTTCAAAGTATCCTAAAAAATCTTATTGGCGACGGATTGAAAGCGAGGATTGACCGAAAGCAATTTTATGTTTTTATAGGTGCAACTGGAGCCCATATAGACGATAGCAACGACCTCTGCCTCGACGTAGCTGTTTTTGACAAAACCAAACTCACCCCTGATAAAATTGGCAACAAATACGCCGATGTCCCCGCAGATTTAGTTATTGAAGTGGATGTCAATGTCGAACTACCCGACCGCAAAGCCAACCTGTTCGACGAGTATGTGATGCGCAAAGTGCGGCGTCTTTTCGTCTTCGGTACGAAGAAAATCGTTTGGGTTTTCACCAAAAGTAAAACCGTAATCGTTGCTACGCCGAATGCTCCTTGGCAAATTATTGACTGGAACCACGACATTGAGCTATTCCCAGGCATCGTTTTCAACATCGAAAATTACCTACAAGAAGAAGGCATAAAGCACGAAGAACTATGAACGGAAAATCGTGATTTGTTTCATGATTCACTGTTCACAGTTGTTGAATCTTAAAAAGTCGTGGTAGCCCCCTGTGTCAAAAAGTCG
>JANPLH010000478.1:0-8779 GCA_031426435.1 Saprospiraceae bacterium
GTATTGAGTTTAAGTCTTTCAGAATCGGTTGTCAGGGGTTATAACTGTGTATCACGCCCAATGTTCAATCGCCCAAACAACCTATTTTTCAACCGGTAGGATGCTTGCGTGTGTAATCAATCCACTATTTCTCCACCGTTCACGTGAATAACTTGTCCGGTGATATAGCTGGCGTCGTCGGATGCCAAAAACACAAAAGCAGGTGCTACTTCGGAAGGCTGACCGGGCCTGCCCATTGGCGTTTGGCTCCCAAATTTTGCCACTTCCTTTTTGTCAAAGGAAGCAGGCACCAAAGGTGTCCATATTGGTCCGGGAGCTACTGCATTGACCCTCACGCCCTTGTCCACCAAATTAATGGCCAAGGCACGGGTCAGGCCAATGATGGCCGCCTTCGTGGAAGCATAGTCCACCAGGTGGTCACTTCCCCGAAAAGCCGTGACTGAGGAGGTATTGATGATGACGCCTGTTTTTGGCAGGTATTCCAATGCTGCCTGGCTACAATAGAAAAAACCAAAAACATTGGTTTGGAAGGTTTTGAGGAAGTCTTTACTGGCGATTGCTTGGATATCTTCTTTTGGGTAATGGACTGCTGCATTGTTTACCAAAATATCCAGCTTTCCAAGTTTGTCCACCGTCTTCTTGACGGCAGACTTGCAAAAAGCTTCCTTTTGGATGTCTCCTTTTATCAACAAACATTTACGACCAGCTTCTTCTACGAGCTTTTGGGTAAGTTCGGCATCCTTGTCTTCATTGAGGTAAATAATGGCCACATCAGCACCTTCCCTTGCAAAATGAACGGACACTGCTCTTCCAATTCCACTGTCGCCGCCCGAAATAAGTGCGACTTTTCCTTTTAGCTTTTCACTGCCTTTGTAGCCTTCCCGGATATACTCAGGCTTAGGCTGCATTTTGTACTCCAACCCTGGTTGAGTGTTTTGCGACTGCGGCGGCATTTTCTGGGCTTTATTTTTCATGGCCATTCGAGTTTGCTGATTAGAATTACTTCAATTGGCTTGCTATCAACAAACTGCATTGAAGGAAATTCAATTGAAAACCATGACTGGATAGCGCATGTTCATTCATGATTTGGGTGTTAGCCTTAAAAAGCCAGAAGCGGGAAGTGAACTGCGTTCAATAAAGGAATATTAACGGTAATATAGCGGCAGATTTTGAGAAAAACAGGGTGGGGAGCATCAAATACAAGCTATGGCGCATGGTTTTGAGTTTCATTCTTGCTCGCATACAGAACAATTACCGGCGAAACCTAAACCAAATAACCGAACCCCTGTTTGCCTCTGTGCAAAACATACCAACTAACATGAAAAAGTTTCTTCCAATTTTCAACCTCCTTGCATTCGTGGCCGTGTTGGTGACGAACTACCTCGCCAATGCACTGCCTATTGCCGGGCGCAATCCTGCCGAAGTGTCCGATATGTTCCCGACACTGTTCACCCCGGCGGGGTTCACCTTCAGTATTTGGGGCATTATTTACCTGCTGTTGCTGGGTTTCACCATTTACCAAGTCCGTTTTTTCAACAAAGAATCGCCCTTGTTCTTACAGCGCATCGGGTGGCTTTTCGTGCTGTCGTGTGCGGCGAACATTGGTTGGCTACTGGCTTTTCATCACCTACAAATAGGGCTTTCGATGCTCATCATGTTGGTATTGCTTGGCAGCTTGTTGGCCATTTACCTACGGTTGGGCATCGGTAAATCGCCTGCGGCAACGACTGGGGAGCAATGGTTGGTACGCCTCCCTTTCAGTGTCTATCTCGGCTGGGTCACCGTGGCGACCATCGCCAATGCCAGCATCCTGTTCACGCACCTCGGCTGGAACGGCGAGCCTGGCGGTGCGCAGCTTTGGACGGTCGTGGTCCTCGCAGCTGCGATTGGGATTGCACTCTGGGCGCTGTTCAGTCGCCGGGATATTGCTTTTGCTGTGGTCATCGTTTGGGCATTATTCGGCATCTACTCCAAACGCATGGCCAATTTCAGCGACGAAGACGGCATGGTGGAAGTGGCTGCCATTGCAGGCATGGTGCTAATCGGGCTGGGCATCCTTTACCGATTAATGAAACGCAATCAATAAATGAAACGAATATTGCTGAACACGGAAGATACAGACCGCATCATCGGTATGGCCTGGGAAGACCGCACACCGTTCGATGCCATTGAGGCGCAGTTCGGCGTCAGCGAGCAGCAAGTGATAGAACTGATGCGTCGGGAGATGAAGCCCTCCAGCTTTCGCATGTGGCGGGAGCGGGTTCAGGGCCGTGCGACCAAGCACCTTGCCAAACGGGATTTTGCCGAAGGCAGGCATAAATGTGATAGGCAACGGGGTATTTCGAACAATAAAATCAGCAAACGGTAGATGGAAATTGGAGTTGAGAAATTAAACCCAAATCAAGCCTTCTTCAATATTGCCATAACTAACTGCTACGCCACTGGCATGTCGCCTGCCCGTCAGCCAAGCCAGCGCCGCATCTACTTGATGCCAGGTGTTGGGCTGCTGCGCAAAAGGGAGGGGTAGCCGCTCCGCCAGTTTTTCCAAAAATATATCAAGGTCGGTTTTGTAGCCCATTGCACCAGCAAACTGCATTCGCACATGTTGGGCAGGATAAACTTCGTAAAATGGGATAGCCGGGAACGCAGCCCGCAACTGCATGGCCCGTGCCGTCAGCCCACCAAGAAACATGGGCGACATAGCTCCTAGGACTTGGTCACAGTTGCGGTAGTGGTAATTATGACCCTCGCCCTTGTAAACGCCGGGCAAGCTGAGTGGCGCATCCATGTAAACCGCACTTGGGTTTTGCTCCGCAATAATGGACCGAAGCCAGGCATCGGCATCCTGCTTTTTGGCACACTGGAGGAGGTGCAGGCAGCCTTTATTTGCGTAGCAAACGACTGTCATGCCTGCGAGTTTAGCACCGTAGTCAATGCCGATAAAGTCAAGGTTCATGAGTAAGATTTACTTGTGAAAGAACGAAAAAGGACAGTTTGTGATTTTTGTTAAACTTGTTTTCAAAAATAGTTAAACAAAAAATCAAAACGCTGGTTTGGTTTCCGAATGAGATTCAATTAAAATATCAATCCTGTTTTATGCGCAAGCCAAAAAATTATTTCAGCAAACAACTCCTCTTAACCGATGACGACATAGGGGACGATCATATCATGACCTCCCTTTCCACACCGATGCGCCCAGATGCATTTGACCTCACGGACGAAGAAAAAATGGCCAAAATCGAGGACCATTTCCGGGAAATCATGCTCACGATGGGCCTCGACCTTACCGACGACAGCCTACGGGGTACGCCTAAGCGGGTCGCCAAAATGTACGTGCTGGAAATATTCAGTGGGTTGAACCCCAAAAACAAGCCCAGCGTGGCCTTGTTTGAGAACAAATACGGTTATGCCGAAATGTTGGTTGAGAAAGACGTGACTTTCTACTCCAATTGCGAACACCATTTTGTGCCAATAATAGGGAAGGCGCACGTCGCTTATATCTCCAACGGCAGCGTTATTGGCTTATCAAAGATTAACCGCATCGTGCAGTATTTTGCAAAAAGGCCACAAGTGCAGGAGCGCCTTACCATGCAAATAGCGCAAGAACTCTGCGAAATTCTGGGCACGGACGACGTTGCAATCGTCATTGATGCACACCACCTTTGCGTTTCTTCCCGTGGCGTGCAGGATGTGAACAGCAGTACCATCACCGCTTATTACGGTGGCAGCTTCATGAAGGAAGCCAAGAAAAACGAGTTTTTGCAGTACCTGAACTTGTCTTCAAAAACGAATGTCACTGAAGTGCTCCAATCTTGATAGGTAAAGCTGGGGAGGGGCACTACTTGAAATCTGATACCCGAATGACGAGTTCAATAACGACGCTGACCCTTTTCCGTTTTTCCGTTTTTTCAGAAAAAACTTGGGCCTTTGGGCAGATGCAATTTGCACATGCCCACCTCGGCCAAGTGCCGGGACTGCAATTTTACAAGCTCATGGGCAGCGGCAGGGAACTTGGCTTCAACCCGCTGCCTGATTGGGGCGTGTATGCCCTGCTGGCCATCTGGGAAAGCGAGGCACATGCCAATCAATTTTTCTCAAAAGCATCCATTTTTCAGCGGTACCGGGCGCATACCAATGAGCTTTGGACCATTTTCATGAAAACCCGCCAAGCAAAGGGCCTGTGGTCGGGCGGCAACCCGTTCACCCCCTCGACCGACTTGGACGAGGCCAACCCGCTCATCGCCGTCATCACCCGTGCCACCATTCGGCCCAGCAAATTAGTGAAGTTCTGGCGGTACGTGCCTACTTCGCAGCGACCCATCCAACAGGGCTGCAGTGGGCTGATTTATACCAAAGGAATCGGCGAAGCGCCACTCGTTCAGATGGCGACTTTCAGCCTTTGGGAAAATATGGAAGCCCTCAAAAACTTCGCCTATAATAGCCCCGAACATCAAGTGGCCATTCAAAAAACCCGTCAATTGGATTGGTACAAAGAGGAAATGTTCGTACGGTTCCAGCCCTATCGCTCGGTGGGGACTTGGGGCGGGGAAGCCGTTTTGGCTGCCTACTTATAACGGTTTGCGGCTTGGCGTAGTAGCGGATTTTTAGCACCAAAGTTCATTCGAAGCACACGCTTCAAATATAGCACAATTGATTCTACGAAGCACGTCACCCGCCATTACGCCTAACCGCTGTTGTGCGTTTGTCTTTTTTATTACGCCATTACCGCAACAATATTTAGTGCTTGTTTCGCCAAATTAGTATCTCCTGAAATCTTTACTTTGTCCGTTACCTGTTCAGGTTTCCAACTTTTTGAGAATAACTTCCAAAGTGTTTCAGGGTCAATAATTACCTTAGCGTGAGTGTCAATATTTTTATTTTTGTCTAAATTCCAACCTTTATCAGTCCTAACAATATTCCAAATTCCGCCAATATCTGTACTTACTTCAATAGAAACCGTTGTTCCATTTTCTGCTGGAATGTTACTAAATGTATGAGGAAAAGCAAACATAAAAGTATCAACAAATGGGTAAAATAATTCTTTTGTCATAATACCTTGTTTGCCAACTGCGTCCCTAATTTGTTGTTGGTGTAAAAACTTTTCTGTGTATTCTCTTGCTATATGAAACCAATTAGGCGAGGTTTCTTGTCCTGCCCAAGCCACTGAAAAAATAGCATTGTCAAACGGATTAAGTGCTTGTAAGTGTTCTGTATAATCTTTTCCTGTAATTTCTAAGAGCTTAATAATTACTTGTGAACTTAGTCTCTTAGTAGCTCTTGTCCAAGACATATTCAAATGGTTTAAAAAACCAACAAGGTCTTGATAAGAATTTACGTTTTCTGGTTTTTCTCCAAAATATTTATCTCTTGATGTTGATAAGGCTCTTAAATTTCCGTCAAGTAAATGAGAAGCCACATCTTTTACTTTCCAAAGTTTAGCCACTGTTTGGGTTTCCCATTCTTCTATTGTTAGGGATTTTAGCAGTTCTATCAGTTTACTGTCCAAGATGGAAAACAGATGTAGGGTTTCTATTTTTATTTCATTTGTCATTTTAGGTTCGTCTTTTAAGATAACGCACAACTTATTTATACCCGCTACCCAATAGCGGCAATTGACCTAATTTTAGTGTAATTGCCGCTACTCCACAGCGAGAATTCACAACCAAAGGTAACAGACTTCCCAAAGAGCAAAAAGGCAAAATTCTGCTGATTGTGAAATAGGTCCTTAAGTTTTTCACGAAGCAGCTCACACCCCCTTTCCAGCCGGATAATACCACCCCCGCAGCCAAAACGCCACGTAAAATCAACTTGGCCTCGCCACCACCGTCAAAAACCCCATCGTAAACCATTTTTGCAATTTGTAAACCGGGGAATTCAGCACCATGCCCGCCACATAGCCCACGAACCGGGGCGCCATCGAAGCCGACCAGTCAATTCGCTGCTGTTCCATTTGGCTCATCCAGTGCAACGTGTAGGGGTCGAGCGTGCCGTAGGTGTGCACCTGTTCCACCTGCCAGCCGCTGTTTTTCATCAACAATTCCATGTTATTGGGGGAATAAAGCGCCGTATGTCGGGGCGTATGGTAGCCCGCCCAGTGCTGCCCGAATTTGCGCCGGGTATAGCTGTTAAAATTGGGCACTTCTGCGATGAGCCGGGTCTGCGGGTGGGCGATGCCCAACAATTGACGCAGGTGCTGTTGCGGCTCGTAATCATGCTCCAGGTAATGCCACATCGTGATGACATCTACGGGCGGCTCGCCGTGGAGGTCGGCCACTTCGCCTTTTCGGAGGTCAATGCCACGGTAGGTTTCCGGCTCGTTTATCCAACCTTCATCGCTGAAATCGAGGCCGATGAACTGGGCAGGGGTGTCATTGCGCAAGCAGGCCAAAAAAGTCGGCTTGCCGCAGCCAACGTCGAGGATGCGGCTTTGCGTGGTCAATTTGTGTTGCTGCTTCACCCGTTTCACCCTTGCCCGGTCTATGTTTCGCTGGTCTTGTTTTACGAAGGAAGCATATTTGCCCCAAGCCTCCTCCACCCGGTAGGGCAGGTAGGCGGCGGTGTAAAACTGGCCGAGTTCGGCGGCTGGCACACGGGGGTTCAGGAAGACCAGCCCGCAGTTTTCGCAGCGGTCAAAATTGTATCTTGTGGATGAATGCTCGTGCATCATGGCCGGGGTCTGCACGAAAGGCCGAAAGTTGGCGGAATGGCAGGCGAGGCATTGGGCTAGTTGTTCCATCAGCGGGTAACGTGTTTGACCAATGACTTGAGGAAAGGTGGCCACGGAAACCCAACCATGATGCCCAAATCCTCGGCAAAGCTTGTTTGGTCGTCGAGGTAGGCGAAGATTTGTTGCACCGAATACTTGGAGTACATGATTTCAAAAAGCTTAGGCCCCAGTTCGTTTTGGCGGTTCAGCACATCAAGGAATAAGGCATCGTAAAAGCGGAATTTATGTGGAATGAGGCCATGGTTAGCCTGCCTTCCAGCCTTCAAGTTCTCCACAATCTTCCTCGAATTTCGTTCGCAATTCTTGAATGAATAACCTGTGGAAGGTTTCACCCAGCCACCCCCCGTTCCGATGCGGACGTGGTTGCCCTGCGAATATTTATCAAACGGAAAATCACTCATCGGGATCACGCCCTGTTCTTGCTCCACAATGTCGAATTCTTGGAGTTTCAATATGTCGCTTACATACCGGTGCAACATGCGGTCGTAGTCGCCATCCTTCAATAATTCGGGTGAAAAAAGCGTGAACTCAACCAATGCTTCCCGTTTGTTGAGGGGCAGCACGTAGGTGAAGCTCGTCGAGTCGGGCCAAAGCAGCCGAAAGTCCATCATGGTGAAACGGCCGGGGTCGAACCGGTCGTCAGGGGTGCGAATGACCCAGCCTTTGAAGTGCTGCAAGAGTCGTGTGTATTTGTCATTTTTTTTGAAAAAATCTTCGGGAATCCGGCTGTCGAAAACATAGTCCGCTGTGTAGGTGCCCTGCTGCCCGTTGATACGTATTGGGGCGCCATATTCGACCGATTTCACGTCCTCATGCTGCCAATGGAAAATGGGACTTGTAGTGATTTCCCGCTTCGCAAATTCGTAAAAATCTATGGCCCGGAGCATGTTGTAGCGGTAAGGCGGCAAGGAAAGCGGAATGGCTTGTTCATCAGAAAAAAAATCGCCTTGCGACCAAGTTTGGCGAAGCAATTTGTTCCATTTCCCATCACCTTTTTCCCAAAAACAAAAGGTTCGGTCGTTTTGGTCCTTGGCCGTTTTTTCAAGGATGAGGATGCGTTTTTGCTGGAAAAACGGCTCGTCCCTCATAGCGAGCGCAAGGTGGAGCCCCGCCGCCCCGGCCCCGATGATGGCGATATCAAAATTAGTAGATGACATAGAAAAAGACGAAAAATACAGCTTGTGAAGCAAAATGGTGCATCGGAAGCGGATTCTTTCCTTCTGGCAAGTCTTTTTGCGCAAGCACCTGCATGAAAAAGGACACCACGAACCAATCTACGAAGTTTCGCAGAGGGGCACGTCCACCGTCCCAATGCCAGAAATCAAAGAGAGGGGCAATGGGTTCGATGAAAAAATCGAGTGCCACCATCAGTGCCGCTCCGCAAATTGGGGCCAGCCACTTATTTTGGATAAAACGTTTGCAAATAGTGGCTGTCAGAAAGGTCAGTACCACCCAATTGATGCCAATCAGTAGCGGAACGCCAAACAACTTTAGCCCAAAGTTTTCGCCGTACTGATAGGTGCCGAAAAGCAGGCCAGTGTTCACGCCTACGATTTCCACGCCCATGCCAATGAGGTAGACAAGTGTCCAAATTGACAAGCTGCGCCAGCCATTTTTCATCGGAAAATTCCAATATAGCAGCCCCATTCCGAGCAAAAGGTTGAATGGTGTTTTGGGCAAAAACCAGTCGCCCTGGCCGAGCCAGATTCCTATCATTCCAGAGATGGTGACTAACCAAACAGCGAAAATAGAAATATGTATTTTCCCGAATAGTGGGGGGAATGCTAAAGTTTTATTCATGATTCAGCAACAATTAAATCTGCCGTAATTTTTGCAGAAAGTAGGCACAAAGGAATGCCTCCGCCGGGATGCACGGAGCCGCCGCAGCAGTAGAGATGCTTTATTTTGTTGGAAAAATTGGGGTGTCGCAGAAAAGCCGCAAACTTGGAATTGCTTGCTGCACCGTACAATGCGCCCCGGTAGCTGCTCGTGCGTTGCTCGATGAGCGGCGGCGTGAGCACGTCCTCCACCTCAATGAGCGGGGCGAGGTCG
>JANPLH010000479.1:0-5480 GCA_031426435.1 Saprospiraceae bacterium
GCTTACGGTATCATCAATCCCGGTACGGGCTATAAGGTGGTCATAGAAGGCCATGCCGATGAAATATCCTGGTTCGTCAATTTCATCACCGAAGAAGGTTTTATCAACGTCATCAGGAATGGTGGTAGCGACCACCAGATAGCGCCCAGTAAGCGGGTCAATATTCATACACCTAAAGGTACCGTGAAGGGCGTTTTTGGCTGGCCAGCCATCCATACCCGCACCGTCGAAGACAAGCTTACACCTAAACTTGACAATATTTTCATTGACATAGGAGCAAGGGACAAAAAAGAAGTGCTTGAAATGGGCGTCCATGTTGGTTGTGTCATTACCTACGAGGACGAGTTCATGATGCTCAACGACCGGTACTACGTAGGCCGTGCCCTCGACAACCGTATGGGTGGGTTTTGCGTAGCGGAGGTGGCTCGTTTGCTAAAGGAAAACAATATAGCACTGCCTTACACGCTCTATGTCGTAAACTCGGTGCAGGAGGAAATCGGACTGCGAGGTGCGCAAATGGTGGCTGACAACATCAAGCCAGACGTAGCAATTGTAACGGACGTCACGCATGACACTCACACGCCGCTGGTGGAGAAAAAAATCATTGGTGATGTGAAAGGCGGCGAAGGCCCTTCGGTAACTTATGCGCCTGCCGTGCACAACAAATTGCTCCAAATCATCCTTGATACGGCAGCTGAAAAAGGCATTCCCATTCAGCGGGAAGCTGCTTCTCGTTCCACTGGCACAGATACCGATGCCTTTGCTTACAGCAATGGTGGGGTGCCATCTGCCTTGATTTCATTGCCCCTGCGCTATATGCATACGACCGTTGAAATGGCGCACAAGTCAGACGTAGAGAACGTCATAAAACTTATTTACGAATCCATCCAAAAGATTCAACATGGGCATAATTTCAAGTATTTCTAAGTGAGCACTGCTTGAATTCCTACCTCGTTTAAGCGCTAAAGCAGAAGGGCAAAATCGGTGTTATTCGATTTTGCCCTTCTGCTTTAGCGTCAAGTCAGTTCCGTTTATTGCTTTTCTGATTTTTCAAACCGCATGGAAGCAGAGTTCATGCAATACCGCAAACCAGTTGGCGGGGGACCATCGTCGAATACATGACCGAGGTGACCATTGCATTTGGCGCAACGGATTTCTGTGCGAACCATGCCGTGGGTGTTGTCCTCAATTTCAACAATGGCATGGTCGTTCACTGCCTTGAAAAAGCTCGGCCACCCACAGCCAGAATCGAATTTAGTATCGGAATCGAAAAGTGGAGCATTGCAGCCACGGCAGGAGTAGCGACCCAGTTCGTGGTTGTCCCAATAGGCACCTGTGTAGGCACGTTCAGTGCCAGCTTGGCGCAGCACCGTGTATTCCATCGGCGAAAGTTCGGCCCGCCATTGCTCGTCCGTTTTGATTATTTTTTGAATGGTATCTCCAGTTGGGCTGAGGTAGAAGCTTGCGCTGGCATTGGATGGCTCAGGTTGTTTGGTGGTTTGTGCCTTGTTGCAAGAGGCCGACAACATGATGGCGGATGTAAGAAGAATTGCTGCGAATGATTTCATTTCGGATGATTGAATTGCGTTATTGACTGCAAAACAAACATACGCTTTCAGCAAGGGTTTTGGATTTGCCTGTTATTGATTTCCTAAGATTCCTTTATGAAGGGAAGCAATAGAAAGGTCATTTTTCCAGCAGAACAACCACATCAACCTTTCTGTTCTGCCAATCTGGCCGGTCACCACCTGCTTCACCTTTACCTTCGATATAGACCTTGTCCACCTTAATGCCTTTATTTTTTAAAACAACACCGATGGCTTTTGCCCGTTTTTCTGACAATATCAAATTATAGGCATTTGAACCAATTTCGTCGGCATAACCAACTATTTCTACGCTCTTAATGGCTTTGCCATTGAAGGAAGTTAGGAAAAACTCCTCCAATTTTTCAATATCAGAGGGCTTCAGTTCTGCTTTGTCGAAATCAAACAATACCTCGTGATGAACTTCATTGGTGGGCATTTTTACTGGAATTGGAACCCCTTTTTCAACCAAAAGGTCGCCCATGTAGGTAGGTAGCTTGAACAACGGGTCCAGCAGCAAGTTCATGTGGTAAGAGGTGCGGTTTTCCCATACGGGTATTTCAAAATGATTTAGGTAGTTGTGGTAATCGTCTGCCCTGACTTCCACGTGTAGGGTGTCCCCTGCTTTGAGGCAAAGGAAAAACCGCCCTTCATCGTCCGTTTTTATGGGTAAACGGCCTTTCGCCATTACCGTGCACGGCACTGGTAAGTGGGTGATAGAGTCCCTTACATAACCTTCAAAATAAGTGATTGGGTCGCTCGATAATTGGTTTGGCAGTTCAAATTGGTAGATGTCCATGCCGCCATGGCCTCCGCTTCGGTTGGAGGCAAAATAGCCTATTTTTCCATCGGGTGTTAGGTGAATGCCAAGCTCCCGGTACGACGAATTGACAGGTTTGCCGAGGTTTCTCGCAAAACTCCAAGTTCCATTGGATGCCAGCCTTGACACAAATAGGTCTTGTTCGCCTAATCCCAAATGGCCAGTTGAAGAGAAATACAACACTTTTCCATCGTTGGTGATAAAAGGAGCTTCCTCATCCCCAGTTGTATTGATGTTGGAGCCAAGGTTTCCTGGCTCGCCCCAAACGCCTTCCTTGTTTTTGACACTTTTCCAAATATCGGTTCCACCAAGTCCACCTTCCCGGCTGCTGGCAAAATAGAGTGTATTTCCATCGCAACTGATGCTTGCCTGCGATTCCCAAGATTCGCTATTGGAGGCACCCTTGATTGGGCGGGCTTCGGTGAAATTGAGACCATCGGTAGTAGCCTCCCAAATGTCGCAGGGGCCGAGCACATCCTGCCGTTTGCAAGCGGTGAAAAAAATGCGCCTTCCATCCCTTACCATTGTCACCATTCCTTCATTTTCTCCAGTATTGAAATCTTTAACCTGTTCGGCGGAGCGCCAATCGCCCCGTGGACGGGTGGAGGAGAAAAGGTTTTCGTCCGATTTGTCATTTTTGCGGCTGGTGAAAAATAAGGTATTTCCATCGTTGGTAATATAAGGGAAATACTCATCGGAACCCGTATTGATGGCACCTCCAAGGTTGGCTACTTCCTTGATTCCGAGGAACTGCAAGGAGTCGGTCGAAGCCCTGCACGAGCGCAAATTGGCTTCCAATTGCTCGTAGTATTTTTCCTCAATTTTTCTTTCTTCAAGGCCGTTGTAGGCGAAATTCGTTGGGGACATCTTCTTTAAGCCTTCAAAAAGCTCAAAGTACTTCAAGGCATCCTGGTATTTTCCGCGTTGGTACAGGATTTTGCCACATTCGAAATAAAGCGCACGAGAGAAGTTGGGGCTATTTTTCAGTGCTTTTTCGTAGTAAACGGCTGCTTCCTCATATTCGCCAGCCAATTCGTGGCAAGCCCCGGCACTGCGAAGCGCAGGTGAAAAATCAGGAAATTTCCTAAGCACTTTTTTGAAATGGGAAAGCGCCTCTTTGTACTTCAACTGAAGCAGCGCCACTTCGCCTTCATGGTGGATTTTAGCGTACTCATCCGGTATGATTTGAATAGTAGCAGGTTCTTGCTGCGCAAAGAGCGGCAACAGGAAGGCTGTAAACATGAAAGTGAGTAGGAGTCTTGGCATTGTTCACGGTTACTTGACAATTATAGGGTATACGGCCAAAAGAGGAAGTGTTTTCAAAATTGGGCCAAAATAGGCGGGATGAATGTTTTTTTCAAAAAATGTACCGAATACAGCTTTGTTCAAAACAAAAAGGCCAAGCCTCCATTGGAGGCTTGGCCTTTAAGCACACTAAATTGATTTTTAGAACCTAATGCTCAAGTTGCCATTGATCATTGTTCCCAATTGGCTGAACTGTGAGCCGTTGTAACCAAGTATGTCGTAACGACCGCTGAAGCCCAAGAATCCACGAAGCAATGACTTATCTGTTTCATTCTTCAGATAGTCTTTCCCTTCTTGGTCAATACCTACGAGGTCCCATTTTGGAAGCACGTTCAGGATATTGTTTATACCAAGAGTAAAGGTCGCCTTCTTGGTGATGTCGTAGCTAACAACCAAATCAGTTACTACCGCTGGCTCGAACTCGGCCTTGATATGGTTCATGATGGAACCGCCATTGTCGAGGTCTTGGAACTTCGTTGGTCCGAACAAAGTATTGTACAAACCAACAGTCAGTTTGCCCATGGTGTAATCAAAACCAAGGATGGCTTTGTAAAGTGGACGTCCTTCTTCCAGCAAGGAAATAACTTGGTTGTTCAAGATAGTAGCACCAGCTTCTTTGATAGGAGCTGGGTCAGCAGGTGTTCCAACGATTTCATTCTTCAAAGTATAGTTGCCAGAGAGGCTAATGCCCAATTTGCCAGCGCCTACTCCGAGGTTCCGATAGTTGGCAACAAAGTCAATACCATCGGTCTGTGTTTCAACACCATTGATGAAGAACTGGACAGAAGCCAAGTCGCCAGCCTTCAAGATTTGGTAAAGGTTTGATGTTGTGTCAGAAGAGGAAATGGAAGAACTGTAAACGATACGATCCTTGATGTTGATGTTGTAATAATCCAACGAAACGTTGAAATTTTTAGCTGGGTTCAATCCTACACCAACTGAGATATTGGTGGACTTTTCAGGCGTCAACTTTGGTATTTCCAATTGCCTTGCAGCAGCGGAAAGGTTGTTGAAAAGACCGGAAAGTACGATGGTGCCTCCTGCAAAAGATGCCTGCGTTGACTGTGCGTATATCTGGTGCAAGCTTGGCGCACGGAAACCCGTAGAAACGGAGCCACGCAGGATGATTTTATCTTCCAGCATCTTGTAGCGTGACGACACCTTCCATACAGTAGCATTACCAAAGTCGGAGTAATTCTCTGAGCGGACAGTACCGTTAATCAAGAAGTTTGGCGAAACGTCGAACCTTGCATCGAAATATAGACCAAGATTGAAACGAGAGTTTGTCGTTGCGTTTTCTGCCCTAATGCCAGGGAAGGAATTGGCGCCTTCACCGATATAGGAAGCTTCGTTACCAGCAAAAATCTGGTAGGTTTCGGAGCGAGCCTCCGCACCAAACGCAATGCCGAATGCATCTGTGATGTCTTTGCTAACGTCAAGGTTGCTGACGATGTGGTTAAAGCTAAACCCACCCGGCTTGAAGGAAATTGGGCTGCTGGTGCCAAGGCCCCTGTTCACGGTGTTGTTGACGGAGTACAATTGTTTGTTTCCACCAATTGTAAGGCTGACGTCATGCTGCCAGCCATTGTGCTCATCTTCCACACCGACCGTTGCTGTGTAATCAGTGAGGTCACCCTCAAATGTTGGGACATAACCAATATAGCCAGCATAGATAGCAGGGTCGTCCTCTGGGAAAGCCAAAGTAGCTTCCGTGATATAGTTTTTGCCGCCATTGTCAGACCTTGAGTGGAGAAGCCCTCGGTCTTGCCTCC
>JANPLH010000480.1:0-8828 GCA_031426435.1 Saprospiraceae bacterium
GGGCGCTGCCGATAAATTCGGCAGCGCCCGTTCTATATTTAATGCTTTGAGCAATTAGCAGCATTATTATTAATTAAAGCGCAACTGGTCGAATTTCATAATATTGTGCCAACCAGTCACCAATCACCAGTCACCAAAACCCAATTTCTATTTAAACGACAAACCCACCCGCACACCCAAATCGAGTTCCCGCATATTGGAACGGTCATGGGTGCCGACCAAGCTGCCTTTGCTCACCAATGCGGTGAAATCCTTCCAATAAAGCCGATTGTAATAGCGAATCCCAACCACAGGGGCAATGGTCAACAACGGCGAAAGCTTGAATTCCAGAAATGCACTGGCACCGAGGCTGGGCGCAATGCAGCGGCTATTAAAGGACTCGAAGATTTTATTTTCGCTGTCAATAGGGCGGTCATAACCCATGCTGGCCATTGCTACACCGGGCGACAACTGAATGAAAGGACGGAAGAGCGTTCGCTTACCTTGTTTGTCCAATTTTCCCCAAAGTGCAAACTCGATATTGCCTTGAAATCCAATCATGCCTATATTGAAATAATGAGGATAATAAATAGAATTAGCGTAAAAAAGTTGCAAAGCAGGGCGCAGGCGGATGGCGTCTTTTTTCAAAGAAAAAACATAGTCAATCACCCCGCTCGTGCCAAAGCGAAGGAAGTCGGCCCGGCGGTGCACGATAAAGTTCTCAGGGATGGTCTGCCATCGGGTAGTTTGGCCAAGCGTGCTTGATACGGTAATGCCCAACTGCGCCTTGAGCGGTACAGCCAATGCAATCAATATGTAAATGAGTAGCTGGTTTTTCATACCAACGAAATAGCGCTTTCGGTTGAAAATACTTTTTGTGAATACCGACACAAACGGCAAGACAGGCGTGAAAGTGCGATTGGTTGGAATTTAACTATAACACTTTGAGGCGACAATTCCCCTCTTTTTGCCGTATGCCAGATTGTCACCACCTTTGCCCTTCATCAAAAATCCAAAATTCCTTATCCAATATGACCATCCAGAACAATACCATAGAACCCGGCCAGAACGCCGTCCTCAAGCTCAGCGTGGGCCGCATGCCTTCCGACACGAAGATTTACATGAACGTTCATGTGTTTCGGAGCGTGGTGGTAGGGCCGACCGTGCTCCTCATCGGCGGGGTGCATGGCGATGAAATCAACGGGGTAGAAATCGTGCGGCGAACGCTTGCCATGCGCTGGTTCGAGGGCCTGCAAAAAGGCAGCGTCGTCGTGGTGCCGCTGGTCAACATGCAGGGGTTCAACAGTTTCAGCCGTGATGCCATGGACGGCAAAGACGTGAACCGCAGTTACCCCGGCTCTGCCAACGGCTCAATGGCCGCCCGATTGGCTTATATTTTCAACAAGCACATCCTGCCAGTGGTTGATTTTGGCGTGGACTTCCACACGGGCGGCAACAGCAACTACAATTACCCGCAAGTCCGCTACTCCCCCACCGACCCTAAAAGCCTGAAATTGGCAAAGGCCTTCGGTGCCAATTATATCGTGGGCAGCAAGTTCATCCCGAAATCACTCCGCAAAGCGGCCTTCGACCATGGAAAGTCCATCATCGTCTTTGAGGGCGGCGAAAACCTTCGCTTCGACCAGCTTTCCATTGACCAAGGGCTGGCGGGCATCCAGCGGCTGCTGCACGCCAACGGCATGTTGCCCGATGCCGAGCCTGCCCCGAAAACCAGTATCCATATCCAAAAATCAAATTGGGTACGGGCTGAGCGCCCCGGCCTCTTCCGCTGGCTGAAACAATCGGGTGAGGCCGTGAATATAGGCGATACATTAGCCGTCATCAACGACCCCTACGGGATGGACGAAATCCCGGTGGTGGCAAAAAAGGCGGGGCATATTATTGGGCACAACAACATGCCCGTTGTGGGGATGGGGGATGCGTTGTTTCATATTGGTCAATGATTCTTCAAATCCATCCCAAGTTAGCTCCTTCCGCATCCTATCAATGCCCAATTGGGGTAGAAATGACCAACCAGCAAAAACCAAAAGCGCCATCGGGACTGCCCCCCGATGGCGCTTTAAGTTTTCTACTTAGCAACAACCAACCGTTCGATAGCCTGTTTGTCGCCCGACTTCAATTTAAGGAAATACACACCAGGTACCAGCCCGGCAATATCAAGTTCATGCACAAACAAGCCAGCAACCTGTGCTTCCACTTGAATAAAAGCCGCCCGTCTATCAAACAGGTCAATCAACTCCATCGTCACTGCGCCAGGCATGGGGATGCTGCAACGGACTGAGACAGTGGAGGATGCCGGGTTTGGTGACAGCATCAGACTAAAATCAATTGCGGCTACGATTTCAGCTGGCTGCTCCACAGACCGGGCTTGTGAAGCTTGTGCAGGGTACGGGTTGGTGCAGTCCCCTATCAAGGCTGTGAAATCCGACCCTTGTTTTGCCCAAAACCCAGGTCGCAATGTGACCGCCTCTCCCGCCCGAATGGAGCCTTTCGAGTTGTTGTTGAATTCAAGCTGGACCCCGTTGGAATTGCCAGCATTCAATTGTCCCAAGATGTTCGCCTCCTCGTCGTCCGCCACCACGTCGTTGATGAGGTGTATTTTGTTGACCACATAAGCTTCAAAATTGGCCGCTTCCTGGTCGAATGCGTCAATGGCATCTTCGTTCTCATGGACGCCCACAAGGCCAGTTGGGTCGCCATCGTAGTCAACGGCCGGGTTCGACCAATGCTTGATACGGGGACAGTTCGGTTCACTTGGCGTTGCCCTGTCGTCAAGGTCTGGGCAGGGTTGCACCTCATCGGAGCAGTCGCAGAAGTCCTCGTAAGCCATGACGGTGCGCCAACCAGCCGAAAAATTGACCCTCCCCTTGTTGGTCCCATCGCCACTATTCACAAATGGGTCGTGGTCGGCACCCAGCAGGTGGCCAAATTCGTGAGCAAAGGTGAAGGCGCTGCCGTGGGCACAGCTATATTCCGTCACCTGAAAGGCAGTAGCGTATTCCGAGCCGACTCCTGTGGCCCTGCCGCAGCCAGTTGTGGTTGACACAATCAGCCCAGCAAGGTCGGCGTCGTAGAGATTGCGGAGCAAGTGAACTTCATCCATGATACCGTCGCCATCGGTTTCCCAATTTGCCAAATCGGTAGTTGAATTCTCCGATTCTGCATAGTTGACCTCGAATACCCGAGCCAGTTCGACCCGATGGAAGACGCCGCTGTTCTCGTTTATCTCGTTGTAGGCGTCCACTGCAAGCTGGATATGCCCCCTTGGGTCAGCGTTTTCATTGTCCACGTCATCGGTGAAACCCACGATCAGCCGGATACGGCAGTTGGCTGCAGATGAAACTTTCGTGTCGTCGTCTTCTTCACCAATGGCATGTCCAGGTTCGTGGCCTGGGTGGGCATGCCCCTGTTTTTTATCAGATAAATTGCATTCTTCCGGTGGGAAGGCCGAGGTGTTCAGGCGGACGAGTGCCTGCCGTTCCCGGCTAAGGGGCATGATGGCATAAATGATTTTGCCAAGGTACAGGTTGCCGTGAACGAAGCCATTGTTCCAGACAAAATTGGCGGTAAAGTTGGGGGTACCCTCGGTGGTTGCGGCCCACGAAAAATCCCTTGTACTACGAACCTCGGTTTTTGTGGAACGGAAGGTCAGCGAGCTTGAACCTCCCAGGGTTTCGACCAAAACCGGTCCCGATGTCTTGAAGGCCGCAAGGTTTGCACTGATAATTTGAATGGAAGCCGTGGTTTTCTTCTGTTCCAGAACATCCAAAAACCGTATTTCATCGGGGGTCAGCGATAACCTGTCAGCCAGTGTGAAAAGCGGTAGCGGGGTTTGGCTGCACAAGTTTGCTGAAAGGAAAATACAGTAAACACAGCCAAGCAAAAATTTGATATTTTTCATCGTCGGAATTTTTAAAAGTGAATCGTTTTGAAAAAATTACTCGAAAAAAATCATTTTTGATGGTCGTTCAGCGCCTTCATTTGTGCCTGTAATTCCACATTCTCTTTTTTCAACTGTATCATGTACAAGGTCAGTTCTTCTATCTTTTCCATCATCAAGCGTTGCATGTCGCCCACGGCAAGTCCCTCTTTTTCCACAACGGTAGCAGCTGGAATGCCCGGCAAATGGCGGTTTTCGTGAATGTACTTTTCCACTTCGGCAAGGGTAGGAAGTTGGTATTCCGGGCTGAACACATAATCCGGCCAAGGGTAGGTTTGCACCCTGAGTTCTTCGCAGATTATCCTTCCGTTCACGGCCAGTTTGTAGTTGTTCGGCAGGTTGGCTTGCGTGACGCCAATCCCCACATTACCACCGCCATTGGCCAATAGTACGGGCTGGTTGGTATTGTGGTTGAGGTTCAGCCCATCGGCAGTTGCGTCAATTTCATTGCCATCGAGAATCATGGTTTGGGCTCCTGCCGTTATTTTGACTGAACCTGTGCTACCGTCGTTGTCATCGCCCACAACATGAAGTTTTGCAGTTGGGCTTGTTGTCCCAACTCCTACCCGCCCGGTTAGGTCGCCAATAACGAGTGCAGGCGTTGAGCCGTTGCGCTCGATGCGTAGGTTGCCGTCCCCGTCCACCCGCATATCGAAAATTTGTCCAGCGTTTTCAAGCCGGAAATCGCCGTTAAGGTGCAGCTTGGCCATTGGGCTGCTGGTGCCAATGCCGACCCTTCCACCACCTGTTGCTGCAATCACATCCATGCTCGTGTTGTTGTTCAGGTAAAGCCCGTCGGCCAAGGCATCAATCTCATTGCCATCCAGTAGTAGGTTCTGGGTGCCAGAGGTGATCCGCATGGCACTTGCCGAGCCGTTGTTGTCAGAACCACTTACGTGCAATGCGGCAAGCGGGGCATTGATGCCGATGCCAAGCCGATAGCCGACATATACTTTTCCGTTGTTGAAATAGCCGGAGAAATGGTTGGTGGCATTGTTCGCAATCGTCGAATAGATGCCATAGTTATTGGTACTTGTGGAAGGCGTCAAGGACGAATAAAGTCCGTAATTAGTAGAAGTAGCCACGCTGCTGCCGTTCACCGTGCTGCGCAAACCATAGTTGGTGGCACCAGCCGAAGCACCTGCATCCACGCCCGTGTTGGTGCCAGCAGCGCCATTCGACCTGAAATACCCAGCGAATTCAGCACCAGTGCCTGTATTTGTGGTTTCAGAATAGAGGCCATAGGTGGCTGAATTGGATACAAATGTGTTCGTGAAGTAGCCGCTTCTGGCGTTCGTCGAGTTCGTCAGGTGCAGGCGGTAGGATGGTGCATTGGTGCCGATGCCGAGCAGCCCAGCACTGGTGAGCGTCATCCATTCCGTGTTGTTGGTAAAAAGGCGCAGGGGCTGAGCAGCGGTGGTCCCCAATCGTAAGGCAAATGCGTTCGTGGTTCCCAAAAAGCTGTTGGCTGCGGCGTTGTTGTTTCCGTCGAGCGACCAGTTTTGGGCTGTGGCTAGTGTTGGGAGCAGGAGGGCGATGAAGGCCATGAGGTGAAGGATTTTGAAAGTTTTCATTGAAAAAAATGGTTTAAATGATAAAAAAATGCAGCCACTTATTGTGAATGGCTGTGTTTGACGGACTTGGATTTTGGCAATGGCCAGCCAGGCCTGCATAGGAGCATTACTCCTATTGCAAAGCTGGTCAATGGCTCTTTGCCAAAACCTGATTAATAGCTGGATTGGGTACTAATGAACGGGCCGGGCCAGTTGGGGCCGAGGCGAGTTATTGGTAATCTAAAACAAGATTTTGAACGTGGAATTTATTGGGAAACTCAAAGTGTGGTGGGTTTAGGAACCTAATCTCGGGTTTTGAAAATGGAAAATACTCTTTTTAGAAAAGCCGTAATACGCAACCAAAGCTCGCCTCCTTTGACAATATCTTCGATGATAACGATGGCATCAGGAGACCCATCGCCAAACCTGGTCGTTATGAACAATACCTCGCCATTACCAAGGATATCCTGTCCAGCGGGCAAGGTAATTTTGCGCCTTGGAGTCCCCCCGGCCCCTCCGCCGGGAGCCAAAACAAGGTCTAAACCAACTTGCAGTGTTTTTTTAACAGTTAGGTTTGAATAGGAATTAAAATTAGCCTGATAACTATGTATTTCGGCGGAATAACCATTATTTGCAAGATTTCCATGGGTGGGGTCGGTCCAAGTCATGACACCATTTGAACCATCGTATTTTATGTTCTGAATTCGAAATTCATTTGCAATCCCGTTCTTTATGCCATTGGCGTTGTAGAAGCTTATTTTTTCAGCAGGGTAATTTTGCATTGTTTTCAATTTTTATGCAAATCTATTGCCTCCATCCCTTATACACAATAACAAAATCACTAACTTTTCACCTTAAAAACAAAGCTCAAAAGACGCCGATTCAATGAAAGACTCCATACTTGTACAAACGTTAATGGCATTTACTCCAAATGAGATGCAAGAATTGGGAGGTTTCCTCGCATGTCCGATGTTCAATGGGGGAAGCCATGCTAACCAAAACCTTGCACTTTTCACCCTTTTGGCTGTAAAAATAAGAGAGAACAAATGCGTCGAAATTGACAAATCGCAGGTGAGCGAGGCGGTTTTTGATGGAATCCAGAAAAAGGACAAAACACGATACCTTGAAAACCGCATGTCGGAACTGATGTCGGCAATTAGGAAATACATCGCTTGGCAGGAAATAAACCAAGCTTGGGGAGGAACGTTCGAAGGGCTGGCTGTGGCCCGTTTTTACCGTGACCGTGATTTGGGTCATCGTCAGGAACAGGTGGTAAGCAAAACAAAAAATGCATTGGAGGAATGCCATCCCATGCCTCCCAACGATATTTTCTTGCTTCGTTTCTGGTTGGAAGAGGAAACGCTAAGCTTCGAAAGTTTTCGCAACCAGCGGAAGGGCGACCTTAATATCTCCGCATCCATCGAATCTTTGACGAATTATTATAGCACAAAACTGTTGACGATTGCGATGGCAATGCTTCAACAGGAAAGAGTAGTACCAGAATACCAATCGGATTGGAAACTTTTGGTTGTTAAAATGAGAAGCATTTTCAAGGAATACGGTTATTTTGGCAATTCAGCGCTGATTTTACTTGACCGGGCGCTTACACTAATGGAAGAGGAATCTGATGAACCATTTGAGCAGCTACAGGAATTTCTTCATTTATTGGAATTTAGCCAAGAAAAGATTCCATACAAAATCTCCAAAAACTTAGCCGCTTATGCCCGCAATTATTGTATCACCATGTCCAGTCGGGGGTATAAACCGTTCCATGCCGCACGCATTATTTTATACAAAGCGCATCTTGAAAAAGGCTGGCTATATGAAAACGGCAAATTAATGCCCAGCACTTTCATGAATATGGTAAACACTGGTTTATTGCATGGTGAATTGGATTGGGTCCATGACTTACTTGAAACACAACAGGGAAAAATAAATGGCGATGACAAAGACCGGGTTATAGCATACTGCTATGCAAGGTATTATTTCCAATGCGGGCAATTCGACCAAACCAGCAAATATTTGAACACTTTATTGCAATCCAAAAAATTTGGTGATGCCAGCCTGGAAAGGCTTGTTCGCATATTGGAACTCAAAACACTATACGAAGGCAATGAAGAATTAATTGAGACCCAATTGCACAATTATTTGATGTTTATTCGCCGTACCAATAATACGCTTGATGAAGAAAAACGTCAAATGAACATGAATTTTATAAAAATTATAAGGCAAATAAAAAGCTTGAGAGATAAAACTTCTTTTAAACAATTAAATAGTGAGCAGCTAAAAACCGCTGCCGAAAAATTAATCAAGACAATAGAAAATCCACATTTCCTCATCTCAGAACGCCAGTGGCTATTGGAAAAACTTAAAAGCCTTTAGTGATTCCTCAAATCCACCCCCCAATTCAACTTCTTCCGCATCGTGTCCAAAAAACTATCGTCCAGTAACTGCACCACTTTTACCGGGAAATCCCCACGACGCACGGCAATTTTGTTGTCGGAACTGATTATTTCATGCCTTGAGTCGAGGGTGCAGAGAAAGTTCTCGGCACGGCCCACTACTTCAAATGAAACGGTAGCCGAGTCGGCGATGACGAGCGGGCGCACGTTCAGGTTGTGCGGAGCAACAGGCGTCAGCACGAAGTTGTTCGAGTCCGGGAAAACGATGGGGCCGCCGCAACTGAGCGAGTAGCCCGTGCTACCCGTTGGCGTAGCCACTATGAGGCCGTCAGCCCAGTATGTATTGAGGTATGCGCCATTGACGAAGGCGTGGATGGTAATCATGGAGGTCGTGTCCCGCTTCAAGATGGTGAAGTCGTTGAGGGCAAAAGGTATCTCGCCAAACAACGGCGGGTCGCTCTCCAGGCGCAGGGTGCTGCGCTCGCCGACCGTGAACTCACCCCGTGCCAGCAAGCCGATGGCCGATGCGATTTGCTCCTTTCCCACTGTGGCAAGGAAGCCGAGCCGCCCCAGGTTGATGCCCAAAATCGGCACGCCCATCTCCCGGATATGCGTGGCCGCAGCGAGGATGGTACCATCGCCGCCCAGGGTGATGACGAAATCGAACTCCCGTACCCGAAAGTCGAGGTAACCCTCGAAGGTGCCGACGTTGGTCTTGAACTCGATTATACCTATCAGCTCCTGCAAATACGGCTTGCTCACATAGGCGACGATGCCGTGCGCTGCGAGCGCATCGAAAAGGTGCTGCACATAGGGCAAATCACCCTCTTTTAGATATTGACTATAAACGACAACCTGCATAATTAAGAGAAGTGAGAGGGTGAGAGGGTGTGAGAGTGAGACGTGTTTCTCACCTCTCTCACCCTCTCACCC
>JANPLH010000481.1:0-4091 GCA_031426435.1 Saprospiraceae bacterium
TTTTAAAAAGTTGAAGTTTATGGGCTTTGAGAAAAGCTGTTCTGAATTTCCTCAAAAACCCGTTGACAAACCTGCCTTTTCAAACTGCGTTCCAACCGATTTTTCCTGAAAAACTGGCGTAAAAAATAAAACAACGACTGACATATTGTCTAAAAATCAATAAAACACATGACAGGTTGACAAAATCGTTCGATTTTACCAACCTGGAATTTGGCTCCTGCGCCAAATGAAAATGGTTTTCATGGCCTTGTGCCATGAAAACCATTCAGAAATTCAGCAACCCCCAGCCTGACGGCTGGCGGGCAACAATCAATCGGTCACCACCTTATCCGTGGCAAAAATCCACTCGTCCATGCTGAAGAAGTAGTGGTCTTCAAAGAATACTAGACCATAGAAAAACGATGTTGCGGGTTCGGCCACGGATGGATAAATAATGGGCTTGGCTTTTTTCAAGTCTTTGGGCATTACGCTGAAGACTGTACCAGCTACACGTTGGGTAAAAATGGTGGAATCAGCGATCACCACATGGCGCAGTTCCGTGCCGATGTTGACCCGCTCCCATTCCTGACCATTGTCAATGCTTTTTTCGAGGTCATAATCATAAGTGCCGGTCATGTAGAGGTCACCTTGCCATGTGAAGCAATCCTCTTTCCACTGCGGGAAAATCTTGCTGGCCACACCTGCTGGTGTGGTGCGCCATGCGCCCTGTTGCGAAGCAATATAAAAATTGCCGCCAAGGAAGCGCATGCTCTTGACGACGCCGTCGGCATTGGCGCTAAGGTCGGGGAGGTCTATGCGCTTGATAACTTTCACCGACACAAAAGAGTTGTGCTGGACATTTTGGCGGATGTCGAAAAGGTAAAGTGAATAATACCGGGCTGGCAGTACCTTGGCTGCCAGCAGGAACAATGTACCGTCAGTGCTAAATACCCCCACGGGATTGCCAAAGGATTCGATTTCGAGCGTATTGCCCGTGGGTGCTTGGAGGGTATCCACCAAGACGTTGTGCACCTCGGAGCTGTTGCGGGCAAGGTGGAACTCAACGACCTGTCGGCCTAAGCCATTGGTGGTCAGTCGGGCAATGGTATTTTCCGATAAGGCAGGCAAGCTATTGGACTTTGACGGCAGCAAGAAAGGGCGCCGTTCTATGATGTCCAGGTTGCTGTTGAGGCGGGCGAAAGCGTTTTCGGAAATGGCGTAAAGCTCAAATGGCGTTGCCAAAAGCCCTTGGATGTACGGCGTCATTTGGAAGTCAATGGAGTCCCACTGGGTGCCGCCGTCTGGTATTGCGTCATTTTTCCAAAAAGGAGTGGTCTGACAAGCAGAGAACAGGATGGCGAGGAGCATCGCCGGGAAAAATCTTGCGTTCATGGCGTTTGTTTTTTTATGTGCGAAAAGTGAAAAACAATCCAGGAGGGAAGGCAAAAGTAGTGAATTTTGAAAAAATAGAGTGCCCAGCATCCTTTTGGGCTTAAAACACACTATCTGAAAGTTTTTCTGCAGCGGAGTGGCATCCTCAATGTTACTTTTTCCAGCTAATGTATTTTGATTGCTTATCAAAAACAGTGAAAACTTGCACGATTTTGGTTGTAAGCAAACATCTTCCATGAACATATCATTTTTGCGAGCACAACTTGATATTGGTATTGCACCATACATAGTTTACAGAGCAAGATTTCTATTTTTGCAAAAATTTCCCCACCAACCGTCTCATCCCCTCGAAATTCCTGCACCCCGTTCATTCAAAACGGGATATTTTAAAAACTGCTCAGTGCTCGTTCTTCAAACAAAAAAATTGTATTCACAAACTATCAACCCTTGTCGGCCTGTGTTTTGGCGACACAACGATGATCGTTGCAAATGACTGTTGAAGGTATTTTCCATCACTCAATCAATAAAATCAGTATCACATCATGATGAGGTTTCTTACTACGCTTTTTGTGTTGCTTACCGCAACACTTGTTTTTGCACAAAAGCCTGTTTTTCAAGGGCATCCGCAGAAAAACGACAGCGTGAACGAGGAGTTGGCCACCACGTTGAACAACTGGGAGGTTTACCAAGTTGACGCTAAAATGCTTGACAATTTCGTCAAGAAGGCAGGTGACGAATCTGCATTTTTACTGGAAATGGGCCAACACCATTTGGACATCCAGCTTCAAAAGCGGGACTTGCGAGGTCCCAATTATGTCCTTAGCGTCCTTACGGAAAAGGGGACGGAACATTCCTACACCAAGGATGGTACGATGGCCTACCGAGGCCAATTGCCAGGCGAGCCTGGCTGGTCGGTAGCACTTACCCTCAACGAAGCGTTCATTTACGGCTACTTCAAAGAGGGCAAGGAAACGTATTTTATTGAGCCGCTATGGTACTTCGTGCCGGGGCAGCCAAAAGACTTGTTCGTTATTTATCCAGAATCTGCCACTATAGTTGACGACAAACATATTTGCGGCGCAGAGGAGATGCACAACAAAATGAAGGAGTTGCATCCAGAAGATATGAAAAAGGGGCATGACCACGTTGCAGATGTTGAAAAAATGATGGCTTGTTACGCCATAGAGCTGTCTCAAGCAGCTGACCTTTCTATGTTCAATTTCCACGGCTCGGTGGGCGGAGTGACCGGTTTCATGACAGGAGTGATGAACAACGTACAAACAAACTACGACAATGAGTTCGCACCCAATGAAATTAACTTCATCATCGTAGAGCAGTTCGTGGTATCTCCGCCCGCCACAGACCCTTGGACAAGCTCTACCAACCCTAACGCACTTTTGAATGACTTCACGGACTGGGGCCCAAGCGGCTTCTTTTCTGACCACGACCTTGGGCAACTTTGGACAAAGCGACCTCCAAGCGGTGGCGTGGTAGGCATTGCTTGGCTGGATGCCGCTTGCTCCTCGATTAAATACCATGTGGTGTGGGAATGGAGTACTAATGCCGACCTGCTTCGTGTCACAACTGCACACGAAATAGGCCATAACTTAGGATCTGGGCACGATGGGGCCGGTGGTTTTATCATGTCGCCATCCGTGAGTAATACCAACGCTTGGTCAGCTTCATCTATCAATGTCATCAATGGGAATTTGCCTGGCTATAGCTGCTTAGGCCCATGCGGAGGTTCTCAACCACCAGTGGCCAACTTTTCGGCCAGCCCGACCTCTGGTTGTACGCCGCTTTCGGTTCAATACACCGACCAGTCCACCAATAATCCCTCATCATGGATTTGGACCTTTCCTGGTGGCACACCAAGCACTTCGACGCTGCAAGACCCAGTAGTAGTCTATAACGCACCGGGTACTTTCAGTGCGACGCTGACGGTTTCCAATGGGATAGGGAACAATACCTTGGCACAGCCAAATCTCATCAGCGTATTGGCTTCGCCGTTGGCAAGTTTCACTTCTTCTGATGTCGGCCCATTGGCCATCGCCTTCACCAATACTTCTTCTTACGGCACCAGCTATTCTTGGGATTTTGGTGATGGCAATACCAGCACACTCGCCAGCCCAACGCATATTTTTCCCGTTGATGGTTTTTACGATGTGACATTGAGTGTGACGAACAACTGCGGCACCGACTCCTATATGACGACCATCCCGGTGTTTACGGCACCTTCGGCTGATTTCACCGCTTCGCCTACTTCTGGTTGCCCTACGCTGACCGTAAATTTCCAAGACCAAAGCTCTCCAAACACAATTACCTGGTCTTGGAGCTTCCCCGGTGGCACACCGAGCACTTCCTCGCTGCAAAACCCATCAGTTGCATATACCACCCCCGGCACCTACAGCGTAACGCTGACTGCATCCAACCCTGCGGGCAACGATATTGAAGTGCGCACAGCCTATATAACAGTTGGTGCTGCGCCTACGGCCAATTTTACATCTGCTGTCAATGGTGCTGTGGTTACTTTCACCAACACATCCATTAATCCTCCGGGTAGCGGTACCCCAGTTTATCAATGGGTTTTTGGCGATGGAAACTCCAGCACGCAGACCAGCCCAACGCATACCTATTCCGCTGGTGGAACTTATAATGTGGTATTGACCATCACCAACCTTTGCGGTAGCAACAGCAAGACACAACAAGTGGTCATCCTG
>JANPLH010000482.1:0-23469 GCA_031426435.1 Saprospiraceae bacterium
GCGCTGGTGGCGCCCAACATGGTCCGCGGTCTGGGTCTGGCCGAGATCATGCTGGCCGTACTGCTGCTGGCGCCGCTGGTGTCGTGGAAACATGGCCGGCCGCTGCTGGTGATGGCCGCCAGCGGCCTGCTGGCGCTGGAAATCGTGATGTTTGGCCTTCATGCGACCGGGATGGACCTCGGCCCGGCGGTCACCAATCTGATCCTGATCGCCATGACCGCGACCGTTCTGTGGAAACGCGCCCGCGAAGTCCGCCAGGGCTGAGGGCCCGGCAGGCTCGTCCGAAAAGGGGACGCTTCCAATGACGGGATTGGGGGGAAAGCGGACGTTTTGGCAGTCAGGGCGTAACGTCAGATCACGTGTTATCGTAAGCCCCGCTCGACGCAGGCTAGCAGTCCTTGCGATTCGATCTACTCGCCATCAGCAGCCTTCGAGTTTTCAGAGTTGGACCTCTGATGTTGTTGCCCCTAGCGCGGTCGGACTGCGGTGTCTGGGTTGGAGGGTTGCGTGGACCGGTTCGAATACGCCGTTGGCCTGTTCTCTATCATCGTGGGCCTTGCCCTGGCTGACCTCGGCTCCAGCCTGCACCGGCTCATCAAGCAGAGGCGCGATGTGCGATGGGATCCTCTGGCGATTCTGACGGTCGCCTATGTCGTCCTGTTGCTGTTGGCCATGTGGTACGATCTCTGGAGCATCCGGGGTTTCGGCGGCACCACATCCTTCTGGTTCCTGCTGACCCTGCTCGGCGAACTGTTCGTTCTATTCCTGCTCGCGGCGGGCAGCCTGCCAGACGATGCCCGCGAGGGCACCGATCTGGTCGCCTTCTATGACGGCCAGCAGACCCACCTGTGGATCCTGTTGCTGATTTTCCAGACGGCGTTCGCCGCGCACTGGCTCTATTTTCTCGTCCTGCTCGACATCTCTCCGTGGCCGCGAATCCACCAGATCGCTGTCCCGATAGTCGGGGCGCTGATGCTTCTGCTCGTGCGGAAGAGGTGGGTGCAGATTCCAGTGCTTGTATGCCTGATAGCTTTCAAGGGTGCCGACTATATCGCCACGTCCCTGTAGGCACGGCACAGGCGTCTGGTGCTACTCGGGGCAGAACTCGCGAGAGCGGAAGCGGCTTGGTGCCGCCTACCCCCAAAATGCTTGATCCAGCCTGCAGTTTACGCGCTTATCTGAGCACCAATGACCACTGGCTCCACGGACAACGTTAGATGAAGCAAAAGGCGAGGCTAACCATTGGTATGGCTGTGGATGCCAACGTAATCATCTACGAGCGAATACGGGAGGAGCTTCGAGAAGGGAAGTCGCTGCAAGTGGCTATCCGGGAAGGATACAGGCACTCTTACGCTGCCATCATTGACGGTAACCTGACTACCTTGCTCACGGCCTTCGTCTTGGCCATATTCGGTCTTGGCCCTATCAAGGGCTTTGCGGTCATCCTGATTTGGGGCCTTATCTTTACCTTCTTTACAGCGGTTTTGGTCAGCCGCCTGATGATAGAATGGTGGGTAGGCAAAGGAAACAATATCACTTTCTGGACTGAACCTACCAAGAACTCCTTGGCCAACCTGCACATTGACTGGATGGGCAAGCGCAAGCTGTTTTATGGCTTCTCCATTGCCATTACAATACTCGGCCTTGTTTCTTTTTTCGCAAGGGGCTTCGACCTCGGCGTGGATTTCAAGGGGGGCTACTCCTATAATATCACCTTCGACAAAGCTACGGATTCAGAATCCCTCCGTCAGGCATTGACTGCTCCATTTGGCAAAACGCCAACCGTGAAGGCAGTTGACACTGAAAACACTTATAACATCCTCACTGACTTTATGGTGAACGATGAAGGAGACAACGTACAAGACCAAGTAACTGCCAAACTGCACGAAGGCCTTGGTGCCCTTGCAGGTGGTGCCAGCTTGGACAATTTCAAGAATCCAGAAAGCGATGGTACGCATATCATCTCTTCGAGCAAGGTAGGCCCGACGGTAGCTGATGACCTCCGCAACAGTGCCTGGAAGGCCGTTATCTTTGGTTTGCTTGGCATCTTCCTTTATATCCTGGTGCGTTTCAACAAATGGCAGTATAGCCTTGGTGCTGTTATCGCAACTGCCCACGATGCATTGGTAGTAGTATCTTTGTTCTCGCTGTTGCATGGCATACTGCCTTTCCCGATGGAAATTGACCAAGCGTTTATCGCCGCCATCCTGACCATCATTGGTTACTCAGTGAACGATACCGTGATCGTTTACGACCGTATCCGTGAGAATTCAGCGAAGTTCCCGGAAATGCCAACTTATGACCTTATCAACAAATCCATCAACTCAACGATGAGCCGAACGCTGCTCACGTCGCTGACTACTTTGTTCACAGTGCTTATCCTGTGGATGTTCGGAAGTGGCAGCATCAAGGGCTTTGCATTTGCACTGGTGGTTGGTATCGTAGTTGGTACTTACTCTTCCATTTTCATCGCATCACCCGTGATGGCTGACTTGGCGAAAGGCGATATTCGCATTTCGAACCGCACGCCGCTCGCAGGCAATCCTGGTGACGACAAAAAATCGTTTACGCACAGGAAAAAGGAGAAGGCGTAATGTTTAGACGATAAAGTTCACAAAAGAAAATCCCCTCGTGGCAAGGTTGCGAGGGGATTTTTTTTATAAAAAAAGTTGTGTTCAATTCTTGGCACGGTTGTTGGCTAACAAGAAGCACGTAAGTTTTGGTTAATAATTGTAAGAATTGTCAAATCTGCCTGAAGTAAGTTCAGGCTTTTTTTTTGCCCATACCCCAAGGTTTTGGCCGCCCAATTTATTGGGCAGGTCGTTGAATATCAAGTGGTATTTCTAAACAAAACCTATCCCTTCATTCTGCCTGCCCATTATCCCGACATATCGTCGACAAAACCCCTCGACGCTGGTAATAATCCAGAACCAAAAAAAAGAGGCCCAACGGTACACCGTTGGGCCTCTTTGCATGGAATGAACTCCGTGGATGAAATGCTTATTTCGCAGCGTCGAGAACCGCCTTGAAAGACTCAGGGTGATTCAGCGCAAGGTCGGCAAGCGATTTCCGGTTGAGCTCGATTTTATTGGTAGCAAGCTTGTGAATCAACTTCGAGTAAGTGGTGCCATTCATGCGGGCACCAGCGTTGATACGGGCAATCCAGAGTTGGCGATAGGCACGTTTTTTCAACTTGCGGCCAACGTAGGCATAGCCCATTGCTTTGTCCACGGCGTTTTTGGCAACGCTGAGGACGTTCTTTCTTCTGCCGAAGTAGCCTTTAGCTGCCTTCAGGACTTTTTTGCGTCTTGCACGGGACGCCACCGCATTTACTGAACGAGGCATAATTCGAATTTTTAGTACAGCTCAGGGCTTTTGATTTCGGATTTCGGATTTGTGATTTCGGGCTTTCTCCCGTAACCTAACCCACAATCATTCAATCGAAAAGGCTTGCAGCCTGGACTCTCGTTAAAAATCTGTTTTGTTCTTCTTATCCGACTGCGAGCAATCGCTTGATGCGTGCTTCCTCTGAGGCATCCACTACGGTGGTACCAGCATGGCGAAGCTTGGCTTTTGCACTTTTGCCCCAAAACCTGTGTGAGGTATTGGCATGACCACGCTTGACCTTGCCGGAGCCGGTCACTGAAAAGCGCTTTTTCGAGCCGGAATGTGACTTCATTTTAGGCATAATAAACGTTTTTATATAAAGGAGCGCAAAGGTAAGCAACTCCTTTGGTTATTTCCAAATGGGCTTTGATATAATTAGCGTTTTGGATGGACTATTTTCGGCTGTACAGCAAAGTAAACCACTTCACTTTAAGGAACGCCTATTTGCTAACAGCCAACTTCCCACAGGTCAGACTTTTTTCTTCTTGGGCGTAAGCACCACTATCATCCGTTTTCCTTCCAACTTGATGGGTGCTTCCGGTGTGCCGACTTCCTCCAATTCTTTGACGAACTTTTCCAAAAGGTCACGTCCACGGTCTTTGAACACGATGGTACGGCCAAAGAAATGCACATAAGCCTTCACTTTGGCGTTTTCTTCCAGGAAGTTTTTCGCATGCTTCGTCTTGAACTCGAAGTCGTGATCGTCTGTGTTGGGACCGAAGCGAATCTCCTTCAGCACCGTCTTGGCGGCCTTGGCCTTCATTTCCTTTTCCTTTCGTTTTTTCTCGTACAGGTACTTGTTGAAGTCGGTGAGCCTGCACACCGGTGGCGCAGCATTGGGCGAGATTTCGATAAGGTCGAGTTGGGCTTTGTCGGCCCAGAACAACGCTTTACGGGTGGGCACGATGGAGCCTGGTTCTATGGTTTCACCAACAATGGTACTGACCTCTTCTAGGTTTTCACCCACGAGGCGGATTTCAGGAATCCGGATTTGCTCATTGATGCGGAATTTTGGCTCTGGTGGCCTTGAGAAGTTGCGGTTAAAATGTCCTTTTGCCAAATGGAAATAGGTTTTGTTAAAAAATATGGTGGTTGAACGGAACAGCCAGCGGCATTTGCCGCCCCCATTCCTTTATCTTTTGGATTACGTTGATGACGTAGCTTTCGTTCCGGTGAGCCTTTGGCTTTTCAGGAAGAAAACAAGCCAAAAGCTTGTTTCCGAAATTTTTCACCACAAACGTAAAAAACAAACGGCCAATGCCCAACTATCCCGTTGAACATTGGCCGGATATTTATAAAAATTGTTTGCTATCGGCAGTTTTCCTCACGTTATGCGTCAGTTTTCACTGCTTTTGCCAGTGTGACGACTAAGCCAGTGCCATCTTCGTTCATGTTGGCTTCCAGCTTGGAACCTTCTGCTGGGTTTTCGTTCAACAGGAACTCCGCAAGTGGGTCTTCGATGTACTTCTGGATAGCACGGTTCAGCGGCCTTGCGCCAAACTGTGGGTCGAAGCCTTTCTCCGCCACAAAACTCTTGGCAGCTTCTGTGAGCGTAAGCTCGTAGCCCAGTGCTATCAAACGTTGGAACACTTGCTTCAACGAGATGTCAATGATTTTGAAAATCTCCTCCCTTTGCAAACTGTTGAAGATAATCACGTCATCAATACGGTTGAGGAATTCTGGCGAGAACGTCTTTTTCAAAGCATCACGGATCACCGTTTTTGCATTGTCCTCGGCAGCCTCGACACGGGACTTGGTGGCAAAGCCAACGCCTTGTCCAAAGTCCTTAAGTTGCCGAACGCCGATATTCGAGGTCATAATGATTATGGTGTTCTTGAAATCTACCTTTCTTCCGAGGCTGTCGGTCAGTTGGCCGTCGTCGAGCACTTGCAGCAAGATATTGTAAACATCAGGGTGCGCCTTTTCGATTTCGTCCAATAAAACCACTGAGTAGGGCTTACGGCGTACCTTTTCGGTCAATTGGCCACCTTCTTCATAGCCCACATAGCCCGGAGGCGCTCCAACGAGGCGGCTGATGGAGAACTTCTCCATGTACTCGCTCATGTCAATGCGCACAAGGGCATCTTCGGAGTCGAACAGGTAACGGGCCAAAGACTTGGCAAGCTCTGTTTTTCCGACACCTGTAGGGCCAAGGAAAATAAAAGAGCCAATCGGCTTTTTTGGGTCTTTCAGGCCCACCCGGTTGCGTTGGATGGCCTTGACTATTTTTTTCACGGCCTCGTCCTGCCCGATGATCATTTTCGTGATGTCATCGGCCATGTTCACGAGCTTTCTGCTCTCGCTTTGTGCTACTCGCTGCGTTGGAATGCCTGTCATCATGGCCACCACTTCTGCAATATCATCCTCATCAACGGGGTAACGCTTGGTCTTGCTCTCCTCTTCCCACTGCATTTTGGCAAAATCAAGCTGGCGCAACAGTTTGCTCTCCTCGTCCCGGAGGTCGGCGGCTCGCTCGTACTGCTGATTTTTCACCGCTTGGTTCTTCTGCTCCTTTATCTGCTCGATTTTCTTTTCGTATTCTTCGATATGCTTGGGTACGTGGATGTTTTTCAAGTGGACCCTAGCGCCCACCTCGTCCAGCACATCAATTGCCTTATCTGGCAAAAAACGGTCGCTCATGTAGCGGTCGCTGAGACGCACACATGCCTTAATAGCTTCGTCGGAATAGACCACGTTGTGGAACTCCTCGTATTTGTCCTTGATGTTCATCAAGATATGGATGGAATCATCTGCCGAAGGCGGCTCCACAAGCACCCGCTGGAAGCGGCGGTCAAGTGCCCCGTCCTTCTCAATGTACTGGCGGTACTCGTCGAGAGTTGAAGCACCGATGCATTGCAGTTCGCCTCGGGCAAGTGCAGGCTTGAAGATATTGGAGGCATCGAGCGAACCTGTTGCGCCCCCGGCGCCCACAATCGTATGGATTTCATCAATGAACAGGATGACGTCCCTTGATTTTTCCAATTCGTTCATGATGGCCTTCATACGCTCCTCGAACTGGCCCCGGTACTTGGTACCAGCCACCATTGCTGCCATGTCGAGCATGACGATGCGCTTGCCGAAAAGGGTACGTGGCACTTTTTTCTGGTGGATGCGAAGGGCGAGACCCTCCACGATGGCCGTTTTGCCAACGCCCGGCTCCCCGATAAGGATGGGGTTGTTCTTCTTGCGGCGGCTGAGTATCTGCGACACTCGTTCGATTTCGCTTTCCCTACCAATGATGGGGTCGAGTTTGCCTTCCTCAGCATGGCGGGTCACGTCACGGCCAAAATTGTCAAGCACAGGGGTGCGGGACTTCTGCTGGCCCTTGCGCTGCTGCTGTTGGTAGCGTGCATTCTCATCTTCATCGTAGGAAGACGAGTCATCATCCGGTGGCGGAGCGGCGTTGTACACCTCCGTGCTTTCCGTCATGCCCTGTTCCTGCCGCACGTACTCCAATTCGGTGCGGAAGATTTCGTAGTCAATGTCGAAATGGTTCAGGATGCGGGAAGCAGGGTTGTCCTTGTGCTTAAGAATGGAAAGTACAAGGTGTTCCGGTGAAACCTCTTCGCTTTTAAAGGCTTTGGCCTCCAGGAAAGTCACTTTTAGCACCTTTTCGGCCTGCTTGTTGAGTGGCAGGTTGCCGATATGGATGGTAGAATTGGCCGAAGGCCGCCTTGGCACCGTCTCCTCAATGATCTGCTGAAGTTCCACTGGATCAACATCCAAGGAATCCAGCGTCTTAAAGGCGAGTGTGTCGGCCTCCCGAATCAGCCCAAGCAACAGGTGCTCGGTGCCAATGAAATCTTGTCCTAGCCGCAACGCTTCGTCACGGCTGGAAGAGATTATTTTTTTCACTTTGTTCGAAAATTTCTTGTCGTTCATATCAGTTGAATCGGTGAAATTTTAACTGTTCATCGGGGAATTGAAGCAATGTTAAGATGATTTGGAGAAGAATCAAAATACACTTAAAAAAACTTGCCCAATCGGTCGTTTGGCATCCATCTTTTCGGACCTTCCCAGACCAATCAAATTGCTGCTCAAACAATGTTAAAAAACAGTGCCAGCATTTGTGTTCAAATCGCTCGAATGGTTTTTTATGATGGAAAAAGATTGGTTGGCCAAACTAAATTCCATCTTTAGGCACCTTGCCAACGATTCAAATTTTAGCTGCTTGCGTTACGTTTGCCATTGGTCGGCAAAGTTCGGGAAATAAACGTTTCACCCCAACCTTAGTTTGAAGACTATTCCAATGCAAACATATTGCAATGACGATTTATGTGTTATGTGTAAACCAATCACAGGGTTCAACTATTTGATAGTCAATTGGTTGAGGAGTTTTTTCTCCTTCGCTCACTTTGTTATTTTTAGTTTGGATAGAGAAAAAAATGCTGCTTTTTCCTGCCGTATTCTTGACGTATAGAAAATATGGTAGAGATTGTGGTAACTTAGCGCCCTGATTCACGGAATGGCCGTACTGCGGGCAAACCGTTCAAGCACAAAAAAATAGTATGAAGTATTCTATAGATAAACAGGAGAGGTTTGCAGTACTCCACCTCCACGACGAAAACCTCAACTCCGTGGTAGCTCCCAACCTGAAATCGGAGCTGGTCATCCTTTCCAACGAAGGCGTGCCCAACCTCATCCTGGACCTCGGTGATGTGAAATACGTTGACTCGTCTGGCCTCAGTGCCATCCTCACTGCCAATCGGCTTTGGAAGAGCCTTGGCGCTTTTGTGCTCACTGGCATTAAGCACGACACAGTACGTAAGCTCATCGAAATCTCCCGACTCGACTCGGTGCTCACCATCCTCCCCTCGCTGGAGGAATCCAAGGATTTTATCATCCTGGAGGACATCGAGCGCTCCCTGAGCGCCGAGCGCCTATGAGGTTTGCCCTGACGATTCTGGGGGTCAATGCGGCCACGCCCGCCTTTGGGCGCTTCCCTACTTCGCAGGTTTTACAAATCCACCAACATTTCTTCTTGCTTGACTGTGGCGAGGGCACCCAAATGCGCATGGGCGACTTCGACGTTCCTCGTCACAAAATCCAGCAAATCTTCATCAGCCACCTGCACGGCGACCATGTCTTCGGTTTGCCGGGCCTGCTGTTTTCCTACGACCTGAATGGGCGGCAAACTCCGCTCGACATCTATTCGCCACCGGGCTTAGAGGCCATGATTGCTGCGCAATTGAGACCGGGAGGCTCGCTTTCCTACCCGCTCCTTTTCCACGAAGTGGATACCTATGCGCCAAGCCTTGTTTTTGAAAACAAAGATGTCAGCGTGCAGAGCATCCCGCTCAAGCATGGCATTCCGACAGTGGGCTATGTCTTCCGTGAAAAACCGAGGCTGCTGAACATCCGCTCGGAAAAAATTGCAGAGTACCAACTGACCATCCCGCAGATTAAAGCGGCCAAAGCTGGCGAGCCTGTTTTATTGGAAAATGGAAAACTGCTTGAAAATCAGGAACTTACCTTACCGCCTACCCCGCTCCGCTCCTACGCCTTCTTCACTGATACAATTTACGATGAATCGGTGCTGCCCTATTTACAAGGCGTGAACCTGCTCTACCACGACACCACCTTCTGCGACGACTTCGCCGAAAATGCTGCCATCACCATGCACAGCACCGCCCGCCAAGCCGCTCAACTGGCCCGAAAAGCTGGGGTGGGGCAGTTGATTTGTGGGCATTATTCGTCAAGGTATAGGGAGTTGGGGGTGTTTTTGGAAGAGGCGGGTGAAGTTTTTGAAAATGTGGTACTGGGGGTTGAAGGGAGGACGTATGAGAAATGAAGCAGAGCCTATTACATTCAAAATGACAGGGAATGCAGCTTTTAGGCACACTTCATAAAACCTGCAGTGCCATATCCCAAGGCAACAATTTCCCAAGTGCCATCTCCATGGATTGGCTTCCAGCATAAACCAGGAACTTACTACCAGCCCTCTCCCCGCTCAGCTGCGACCATTTGGCAAGGCCCGATAGTAGGCGGGTATTGAAGGTCTGGCTACTCTTGATTTCTACGGCATTCAAATTGCCATCTTCCTCGATGAGCAGGTCCACCTCGTTGCCATGCTGGTCTTGCCAGAACCAAAAAACTGGACGCTTACCCGCATGTGAGCGTTTCTTATAGAGGTCGGCAATGATTGCATTCTCGACGATATTTCCAAAATAATGGTGCGCTTCCAACTGCTGCGCCGAGCTTATGCCTAGTAAATGGCATAACAATCCAGTGTCGAGAAAGTAAAACTTAGGGGACTTAATAATGCGTTTATTGAAGTTTTCATAGAAAGGAGGCAGGTAAAATATCATGTACGAAGCCTCCAAAATAGAGAACCATGCCTTTACCGTGTTCACGGACAGGCTTAGGTCAGTGGCAAGGGTGCTGAGGTTGAGCGGCTGCCCGACCCTGCCAGCGCAAAGCCGCAAGAAGCGGTTGAAAATTGTAAGGTCGCCCACGTTCTTCAGCTGCCGCACATCTCTTTCAAGGTAGGTACGGATGTAGTTGTTGAAGAAAATCTCTGGGGGGACTTGCCGTTCATGCAACCCCGGAAATCCGCCAAGCCAAACAAATTCTTCTATGTTTTTTGGGTGAAAAGGGGTATTTTCCATTTCTGAAAGCCCAAACGGGAAAAGATTCAAAATGCCCACCCTGCCTGCCAAGGATTGTGTAATCTTTTCCATCATTAAGAAGTTTTGGGAGCCGGACAAGTAAAACTTCAAATCCTTGTTTTCATCCACCAACACTTGAAGGTAGGAAAACAGGTTCGGCACCAACTGCGCCTCATCTATCACCGCACCTTTTGTAAAAACTTTCAAAAATCGGCGAGGGTCTTGTTCAGCCAGCAGACGAACCTCCGGTGATTCCAAGTTGGAATATGGGAGGTCTGGAACTTGGTGCTTAAGCAAGGTAGTTTTTCCAGCTTGGCGTGGGCCACCAAGGTAAATGATTGGGTAATATTTTTCGAGTTCTTGGAGTGCTGATTCAATTTGGCGTTTTATGAACATTTTGAGTAAATTTTCAATTGAATTGCAAATCTACTCAAAAATAAATTCATTATCAGTTTTTGCTATTTGAAGTATTGTCCCAGATATTGCTATCCATACAACAGAAAAACGGCCCACCCTTCCCGGATGCGCCGTTCCCCATACCTCCCTACCTCATACCTCCATACCTCAACTCAACTTCCCCATATCCCTTATCAAAATCGTGTTCCGATTAAAATAAATCAGGTTCTCCTTGCGAAGGTCGTTCAGAACCGAGGTCACGGTCTGCCGGGAAGTCCCCGTCAAATTGGCGATATCCTGCTGGGTGAGGCAGTGCTTAAACAGCATCTCGTAGCCCACTTTGCGGCCCCGCTGGTTGGCACTTTCCTTTAGGAAGTCAATGATGCGGGAGCGGGCATCCTTAAAGATAAGTGCCTCCAATTTGTTCTCGGCAACGAGCAGGCGGCTGCCAATGAGGCTTAAGATGTTTATGCACAAATGGTGGTTGGAGCGCATCAGCAACTGAAAGTTGACGATCGAAATGGTGATGTACGACACATCCTCGTTCATCGTAAAGGCTGACTCGTGGCGGTGCTTTTCGCCGACCAGCCCCAGTTCGCCGAACATGGCCAACGGATGCATGATGGTCTTGATGACCTCCCGCCCATCGCTCGAAACGGTGCAGGTCTTCACCGTGCCCTTGAGCAGAAAATACACCCGGTCGGAAGCTTCGTCCGATTCGTACATCTGGACGTACTTGCCTTTTGTGTGGTGTTCAGCCATCGTTTCGAGCCTCGTAAAAGTTTCTTCCGATAAACCCTCGAAGAGCGGGAAATGGCGCAATACTTCAACATTGATTGCAGGTTTCATAAGCCATGAATTGTTTTTGGATGATGGATTAAACCTTGAACAGACTTTTACGCTGCAAAAATGCGGTAATGGGAATTGTGAAAATGGAACATTCTGCGGCATTTGTACAAACCAAAAAATGACAATATATTTTGTAAAAAATTGATTATCAATTAGTTGTAAAAACGAAAGGGATGAAGTAGCTTTGAAAAGTCACCTCAAAAGTCCATCGCTTCCAAGCCGAGCAACCATGTACTTGAAGCAAACAAGCCTACCAGTTTTTTAAAATTAACTAAACTTTGCCCCCCAAAAAGAAATTTATCTTACTGTTTAGCGTCTAATGTGGCCGAAACGCCGTCAAAACATAGTCTTGAATCAAATACACCGATGAATAAGCTTTGTACCTTTCTGTTCTTGTTTTTTTTGTCAAAAATGACCGCCCAAGTGCCAATGGAAGTTCTTCGCACCAAGGCCGTTGACCGTTATACTCCTGTCACCAACATCCATATTGACGGTGAAAACAAATGGGTCGGCAACCGCAAGGGCCTATATCAGGTGCACTCACCGGAACAGTCCACCGATGCCAAAATTGCCCCAACGGAGTGGTCGTTGCTGCAAACCCCCTCCGGCAACCGTGACCTCCGCTTCCCGCTGGAGGAATTGCTGACGCAAATGGGCGCCGACGGGCAAAGCATCCGCACCAAGGAAGACCGCATCACCGCAGCTATATTCGAGGAAAAGGGCAGCCAGTTATGGGTCGGCACCCGCAAGTCGGGCCTCTTCCAGTTCCGCACACAGCCCACGCTGCAACTCATCAAGCGGCATTCGCCCGGCGGCTCCGAAACGATTAACACCTTGTTTTTGGACACCCAAGGCCGCCTATGGATCGGCACCGCCGAGGGCTGCACCTTTGGCAAGGATGGCAAATGGAACACCGAGGAGAAAGTGTTCAGCATCAGGGCCTTCGCACAAAGCGGCACCAGCATCTGGGTCATGGGCGACGACCTGCTCTGGAAAGTGGATGCCCGTGAAAAATGGGAACCCATTGACATTGACGCCAAACTGACCGAAGGCGAAGTCGTGGACATCGCCGTGGACGGCAAGGGCCTGCTTTGGGTTGCTTCGCAAATCATCGCTCGATATGACCCTGCCACGGAGGAGGCCACGGTGTTCGGCCCCGCACAAGAGTTCACCAGCCAGGACGTGTCTTGCATGGCCATTGACAACGAAAACGCCGTTTGGATTGGCACCAACGACAAGGGGCTTTATCTGATACAAAAAGCCGACGCCATGGCGGTCACCTGCCTTTTGGACAAACCCCTCAGTTGCGGAGCAAACAGCAAGGACGCCTCGCTGAAAGTAACCGTGAGCGGCGGCACTGAGCCTTATACCTACGCTTGGGGCGGCGGGCTCACTGGCATCAACCCACAGAACCTCGGCCCCGGCGAGTATTCGCTCACTGTCACCGATAGCAAGGGCAAATCAAAGTCCATCAAGTTCCCCATCCTGAACCCCAATTTCACGGCCACCGCTACGCAAGAAAAGCCCGCCAGCGAAGCCGCAGGCGCTGCCGATGGCGCAGCCAATGTAACTGTGAGTGGAGGAATCACGCCATATACCTATAAATGGGATAGCGGCCCCAATGGAGTAGGCGAAACAACGGCCAAAGCCACCAAGCTCACAGAAGGCCCGCACACCGTCACCGTCACCGACCGGGCAGGCTGCACGGCCACTGCCACTGTTGAAATAAAGCGTATGGTGAGCAAGCTCAACGTGGCCATTTCACAGACCAAAGCCATTGGTTGTGCTGGCGCAAAAGATGCTTCCATCAAAGCCGATGTGTCGGGCGGCAAAGCGCCTTACCAGTACCAGTGGAACAACCCCAGCCTCATGGCAGGGGCCAATCTTACTGGCCTTGCCGCAGGCAGCTACTCCGTCACCGTCACCGATGCAACCGGGCAAATGGCCACGGGCGCATTTACCATAAAGGATATGGAACCCGTCACTGCTGCCATCAAAGTGGACGCCCCTGCCAGCACGGGCAATGCTGACGGCAAGGCTTCGGTGACTGCAAAGGGCGGGGCGGGCGGCTATGTTTATAAATGGAGCACCCAGGAGACTACTGCCATTGCTGCCAAACTCGGCGAAGGTGCCCATACGGTCACCGTTACAGATGCAGCGGGCTGCACCGCCACTGCCACGGTTAATATCGTTGAAAACCTGTTACCGATGACCGTCAACATTACCATGCAAACCGAAATCAAATGCTTTGGGGAAAAATCAGCCGTGCTGCGCACGACCGTGAAAGGTGGCAAGGAACCCTATAAATACAAATGGAGTTCGACCGAACCTGCCACTGAATTGGCCAGTGGCCTATCGGCGGGTTCCTATTCCCTTACCGTGACCGATGCCAAAGGGCAGACTGCCAATACCAATATTAACATCGAAGAACCGAAAGCCATCAACCTAACTGCCAAGGTGGACGCCCCTGCCAGCACTGGCAATTCCGATGGAAAAGCGACCGCCAAGGCGACGGGCGGCACGGGCAATTTTACTTATAAATGGAGTGGTGGCCCCAATGGGGCAGGTGAATCAACTGCCACGGCCACCAAGCTCGGCCCCGGCACCCATACCGTCACGGCGACCGATGCCAACGGCTGCACTGCCACTGCCACCGTTAGCATTTCGGAGAACATCCTGCCACTGGCAGTCTCCATATCGCAAGAAAAAGACATCAAGTGCGCTGGCGAAAAAACGGCTTTACTGAAAGCGGAGGTCAGCGGCGGCAAAGGCCCTTTCAAGTTCGCCTGGACTGGCGGCTCGTTGTCTGAAACCGCATCCTCATTGGGCGCTGGCCCCTATGACGTGAACCTGACCGATGCCACAGGTGCTACCGCAACTTCCAAGTTCACTGTCAAGGATGCCCCTGCCATCAACCTGACGGCCAAAGTGGACGCTCCTGCCAGCACTGGCAATTCCGATGGAAAAGCGACCGCCAAGGCGACGGGCGGTACTGGCAATTTTACTTATAAATGGAGTGGTGGCCCCAATGGGGCAGGCGAAACGGCAGCCACGGCCACGAAGCTCGGCCCCGGCACCCATACCGTCACGGCGACGGACGCTAATGGCTGCACTGCTACTGCCACCGTGAGCATTTCGGAAAACATCCTGCCATTGGCAGTTTCCATTTCGCAAGAAAAAGATATCAAGTGCGCTGGTGAAAAAACGGCTTTACTGAAAGCGGAGGTCAGCGGCGGCAAAGGCCCTTTCAAGTTCGCCTGGACTGGCGGCTCGTTGTCTGAAACCGCAGCCTCACTGGGCGCTGGCACCTATGACGTGACCCTGACCGATGCCACTGGTGCTACCGCAACCAGCAAGTTCAACGTCAAGGATGCCCCGGCCATCAACCTAACTGCCAAAGTGGACGCTCCTGCCAGCACGGGCAATTCCGATGGAAAGGCGACCGCCAAGGCGACGGGCGGCAGCGGCAATTTTACTTATAAATGGAGTGGGGGCCCCAACGGGGTAGGCGAATCAACTGCCGCGGCCACCAAGCTCGGCCCCGGCACCCATACCGTCACGGCGACGGACGCTAATGGCTGCATGGCCACGGCCACCGTGAACATCTCAGAGAATATATTGGCCCTGGAGGCCGCTATTTCACAAGAAAATGACATCAAATGCGCTGGCGAAACGACTTCGTTGAAGGTGAGCGTTGCGGGTGGCAAGGCACCGTTTAGCATCGCATGGAGCAACGGCAGCAAAACGGAAACGGCCACTGGACTGGGTGCAGGTAGTGCCACTGTGACCATTACCGACGCCACTGGCAAATCAATAACGGCCACGAAACAGGTGACGGAACCCAAGCCCGTGAAGGCCAATGTTGTTAAAATCAGGCCGGCCACTACCGACAAAACGAACAACGGCAAGGCTACCATTGAAGCCTCGGGTGGCAGCGGCAGCTACACTTACAAGTGGGACAACGGCGAAGCCATATTGAATGCCATAACATTGCCCGCAGGGCAACGTTCCGTGACCGTCACGGACGCCAACGGCTGCACTGCCAGCGCCAGTTTTGAGGTCAAAACCCGCATCATTCCTGAGCTTTCGGCCAATAATTTGCGCAGCGGCGAGACCATCAAACTGGAAAAAATCTACTTCCCGCCGGACAGTACCCAAATGGAGGAAACCTCCCGCCCCACCCTTGATGAGTTGTACGAGTTTTTGCAAGAGAACACAGGCATCATCATCGAAGTGGGTGGCCACACGAACGGCATTCCATCACACGAGTTTTGCGACAAACTGAGCACAGAGCGGGCCAAGTCCGTTGCCCAATACCTTGTGGACAAGGGCCTGCCCGCCAGCCGAATCACTTACAAAGGCTACGGCAAGCGAGACCCCGTTGCCAACAACGCAACGCCAGAAGGCAGGGCGAAGAACCAAAGGGTAGAAATGAAGGTGGTAAGGGTGGAGTGAATCTGAAATTGGAAATTGAGAAATTAGGAAATTGGTGGGCGTCCTACAATTTCCTAATTTCCTAATTTCCTAATTTCCCATTCTGCCCGCCGCACCCGGTACACCACTACCGGCATTTCCCGCCAGGTTGTCCGTTTCCACTCTGTCATTCCGTTTCGCTTCGCAACGGACTGTGAACGCAGGTTATCGGGATGAATGAGCGAAATGAGCGTCTCGGCCATTTCATTTTCAAAACAAAAATCACGGCAGGCCTGGGCGGCCTCGGTTGCGTAGCCCTTGCCCCAATGCTCCCGGAAGAAGTGGTAGCCCACCTCCCATTTCGGGATGCCGTCCACCCATTGGTAGAGCAGGCCAGCCTGCCCGATGAACTCGCCCGTTTCGAGCAGTTCGACGGCGTGGAGGCCGCCTTGCTCATTGGCATAACGGCCCAATTGGCGGCGCAGCCACATGTCGGCATAAGCGTCAAGGTCAGTCTTGATGAAATGGAATTCGGTGGCGACGGGGTCATTGAAGAAGCCCATCAAGCGGGGCTTGTCGGCAAGGGTCAGCGGCCTAAACCGCAGACGGTCGGTGGTGAGGTGTTCCAGCAGCATGGGATGTTTGATACGGTTGTTTGAAAATTTCTGCAAAAAACGAAAATTGGCTCAAACTTGACCGAGTTTCCAAGTAAAATATGAAAAACTGCCCATTTTTTTATGAAAGGCAATTGGGAGGCCGCTACTTTTATCCATCATCTTTTAACGAAATAAATCATGCAGTTCCAGTCTGACCGACTTGCCTTCCGCCTCATTAACGACGGTGATTTCCCCAATATCTACCGCCTGCAAGCTGACCCGGTGGCCATGCATTTCATCCGCCCAGTGGTGACGGAAGAAGCGCCCGTTCGGGAACGCATGGCGTTATGGGCAAAGTACGCTGCCGAAAACCCCGGCTTCGGCGTCTTGGCGATTGAATCCGCTGACCGTCAACAGTTTATCGGCTATGCCGTGTTCCGGCACCTGCATTTTGAGCCAGGCAACGACGTGGAGATTGGCTACACTATTTCGCAAACGCATACGGGCAAAGGCTTGGCCACTGAAGCCGCTCGCCGCTTGATGAAATATGGGCAGGATGAAATGCACATCAAAAAATTTGTCGCCTACACGAACCAATTGAACTTCGCCTCCAACCGAGTGCTCGAAAAATGCGGCTTTGCCCGTGTTGGTGAAGAGATGCTTAATGAGATTGAGAGCTTTCGCTGGGAGCTTGCCTTTTGAATGATAAGTTTTTGCAACAAATTGAATATCAAGGAATTAATTTCCCCAATTCCCCAATTCCCAATCCCTCACTCCAACGAATACGCCACCACGCTCGCCCCATTCCCTGCCAACACCACAGGCTTTCCATCGCCCAGCAGCGCAACAATGGAGAAGGCCGTGGTGCCCGCCAGCGGAAATTGCGGCAGCAGCTTACCTGTTCCATCCAGCAAGCTGATTTGGCTTTTTGCTTCACAAACAGTGCCCACAAATGCTTTCCGATTTGCCCCTTTTGGCTTTGCCCATTCCACCGCAAACACAGCGTCCTGCGGTTGCTCGAAGGCATATTTGAACGCCTTTTTGAAGCTGCTTTTTTCATAAAAAAACACGGCCAAATCGGTGCCGCTGAGGGCGAGGTAGTCCTTGCGCTCATCACCCGTTACATTGGCGAAGGCGAAGCGCACGTCCTTCTTTTTACCTACCTCCATTCCCAATTTAAAATCTCCCCCTTCGAGGTTCATTACCGTCACCCGGCCTTTTTCATCGCAAGCCACAATGCGGTAATTGTCGTCATCTGCTTGAAAATCAGGACTTTGCAGAAATTTGGACTGTAGATTTTTCTTTGGGAAACGATAGTCGCCGTTCTTCTGGAAGACCTGCATCACGCCCGCCGTGTCGAGCAGCACGAGGAAGTCCTTGCCCTTGGCCTGAAAATGCGTGAGCGGGTGCCGCACCTTGCCGATGCCCGTTTTTGGTCGCCAGCCTTCCACGGGGCTGCCCTTCTCGTCGAAGCCATAAGCCGAGCTGTTTTCGCAGGCAATGAAAAACTCGTATTCGTTGCTTTTGAAAAAATCAATGACCGTCACGCCATTGCTGGCAGGGGTTTGAAGTTTGAGCGGAAATCCTGCCACGTCCTCGCCTGTATGGTCAAGCACATAAATGCCGCTGACTGTGCTAAAAGCAAACTGGGCCTCATTGTCACTATTGAGGTCGAGTTGCCAGATTTTCGAGCGTATGGGTTCGTCCAACTCCCGCCGCCAAAGGATGCGACCGGCCTTTGATAGCAGGTAAACCGTGTGGCCGGCATCCTGCACGAAAACCTCCAGCTCGCCCGACTGAGGGTTGGCAAAAACGGCGGGCGGAATGGCTACTTCCTTGCCCAGCGGTGTTTTCCAGAGGATATTGGCGGGTGCTGAGGCTTGCTCCTTGGTGCTCATGGCAGGGGTGACAAATAGCAGGTCGCAGACCATTCCCTTTCGGGTAAACGTGGCCGCCAATTGGTTGAAATTCAGTGGGTTGCGACCAATATCAGCCAAAGTTTTTTCATCAAAAAACGAGGAGACCAACGGCCAGGCCCTGTCGCTCATGAAATAGAGCAGCCCGTCGGTGCTCGTCGGCAGATTGCGGAGCGACTGCAAAAAATCAACGTTTTTCGAGAAGGTTTGCCCGGCGAGGTACTTACCCAGCCAGCGCTCAATGCCCGTTTTTGAATTGGAAAAAAGCACGTAATCGCCCAATACCGTGCAGTAGGGGTCGTGCAGGTTTTGCCCAAGTTGGAGCATCTTGTCGAGCGGCAGGCCATTGAAACGGCGGATTTTAAACATCTGAAAATCAGTGACTTCTGGGCTTTCAAGGCGCTTCGCCAAGGCTGCCAGCTTGCTTTCTGACTTCTGGTTGTCCTTTGTTCTTATCAACAAAAACTGTTCGGCATTGCTAGTCCCTTTGGGGCCATTCTCCAAGGGTTCGCCGAAGGCGACGGCCACCTCGTCGGCGGCCCAAGCGGCAAGGTAGGTGCGCCAAAGCCCCGTCTCCGCCGCCGCTTTGATGCGGTCGCAGGAGAACCAAGCGAAGGCGGCAAGGTTGTCGGGAAGCGCACCGAGCGCCTGCTGGTAGGATTTTGGCCTGCCATTCATGTTGGCTTCCATCAGCGGGTGGCCGTCGGCCAAGCAAAATCTGCCTTCCCATATCGTGCTGCCTGCCGCTCCTTGGGAGCCGTCAAGCGGCAAATCGAGGCGAAGCCAGCGGGCGATATTGCCCAACCCATCGAGGCCATGCACCTGAATGGGGTCGAGCAACGGGCTGAACTGTGGTCCCAGTTCGGTCAAATTGACGAACACGGGAACAGCTTTTCCAGTAGGTGAAGCACCTTTTGCAACGGCCGAAAAGCCACTGTCACGGCAAAGCGAGTCGGCGGGCCGCCCCAATTGGCTGAGGGCATTTTCCACGAGATAGGCATGGCGGGCAAAGAGCAGCAGGTTGCGGTAACGGGCAAAAGCAAACTGGTCGCTGCCGATTTTTACGGTAAAAACGTCTTGGTCCTTGAAAATGGATTTCCGCACCCGCCATGCCGGGTTTTTACCCAAAATGGCGTCAAGGTCGTTGCTCCGCATTTCATCGAAAACAAATAGGGCATCCATCCCGCTCGTGCGGGTGGGTTGAAGCAGGACAAGCGTTTCCGTTTGTTTTTTTTGGGTAAAAAAGTGGGCAAAATACTTTTCATAAGTGGCCCAATCTTTCAAGAGCGAGGGGGGCACTGCCAAACTGGTAAGGCCGTTTTTACCCTCCTCGGATTGCAGTTGCCGGAAGTCGTCGGCACTGAGTTGCAGCACCACCGCCGTGTGCCGGGGAATGGCAGCATGTGGGTGTACGGTCAGCAGCGGCAGGCGGATGAATTGCGACAGCACCCAGCCAGCAGTGAGGGCGACAAGGGTAAGAAGGGCTATTTTTTTGAATTTTTTCATGAAATGTTTGCTGGAAATTGCGCCTTGAGGTGACATCTTTTCGCCCTACCCACATTATAGCTTACCGCAGAATTTCGTTTGCGAAAAGCTGTCATCTCATGGTGAGCGGTCGAGGTCTGAGATGACACCTTTCCCCAGCAAAGGTCATGGTAAATCACAGGGCTGCTATGGGGAAAGATGTCACCTCATGGCGCACCTCAAGGTGCAATATTAAGGAATGCCAGAAACTTTTACCTTTGGCGGTCTTGAACAAGGATTGAAGGATGGAAAGATTGAAGGATTGAAGGCAGCCCAACGCCCCATCCTTCAATCCTTCAATCCTTCAATCCTTCAATCCTTCCCCATGTCAGTAACAAAAGAAGTCAAACGCATCACCGTACACACCTTGCAGGCCATGAAGGCAAGGGGCGAAAAAATCACCATGCTCACCGGCTACGACTACTCCATGGCCCGCATTCTCGATGAGGGCGGGGTGGACGTCATTTTGGTCGGCGACTCGGCCTCCAACGTGATGGCCGGCCATGAGACCACCCTGCCCATCACCCTCGACCAGATGATTTACCATGCCGCTTCGGTGGTACGGGGCGTGAAGCGGGCGCTGGTGGTGGTAGATCTGCCCTTTGGCTACTACCAGGGCAGCAGCCGGGTAGCCCTCGAAAGCGCCATCCGAATCATGAAGGAAGCGGGCGCCCATGCCGTGAAGATGGAGGGCGGCGCCGAGATTGCGGAAAGCATCAAGCGCATCCTGTCAGCGGGCATACCGGTCATGGGGCACCTCGGCCTCACGCCGCAGAGCATTTACAAATTCGGGACGTACCAAGTGCGGGCCAAGGAGGAAGAGGAAGCCGCCAAACTCAAAGAGGACGCCAAACTGCTGCAAGAAATCGGCTGCTTCGCAATGGTGTTGGAAAAAATACCTGCCACCTTGACCAGGGAAGTGAGCGAGAGCATCCACATCCCCACCATCGGCATCGGGGCAGGCTTGCACGCCGATGGACAGGTGCTCGTCACGCATGACATGCTGGGCATCACGCACGAATTCCAGCCCCGGTTTTTGCGGCGGTATTTGGAGCTTTTTGAGGAGATAAAAGGGGCGGTAGAGCACTATTGCGCCGACGTGAAAGGGAAGGATTTTCCAAATGAGCAGGAGCAGTATTAAATTGAGTTTTTGATTTAAGATATAATACAGACAGTATTTGATTTTAGATTTATTGGGGTCGTTTTAATTTTAAAAAACCAGTACCTGCAAGGATTTCAGCCCTTCCAGTCTTAAATCTTAAATCGTCTATCTTATAGCTTAAATCAAATAACGAGGCATTATCTAAAATGAAAAACATCAAACATATCGCCACCCTCGCCCTTGTTTTCGCAGCCCATTTTTTAGCTGCGCAAACGACGTACCTGCATTGCGGCAAGCTCATAGATTGCGCCAGCAACAATGCCCAATCGGAAATGACCATCATCGTGGAAGGTACCCGCATAAAAGAGGTGCAAAAAGGCTACGCCAAGGCGCCAGCCGATGCCAAGGTCATTGACCTTAAGAACCGCACGGTGATGCCTGGGCTGATGGACATGCACATCCATGTGGAGCAGGAGAGCAACCCCAAAAGCTACGAGGAAAAATTCCGGCAGAACCCCTCCGACGTGGCCTATTATGCCGAATCCTTTGGCAAAAAAACGCTGATGGCGGGCTTCACGACGGTGCGTGACCTTGGCGGCAGCGGCGTCAATGTTTCGCTGCGCAATGCCATCAACAGTGGGCTGGTGGATGGCCCCCGCATCTTCACAGCGGAAAAATCAATCGCTACCACGGGCGGCCACGCCGACCCGACCAACGGCGTCCGCAAGGACATGATGGGCGACCCCGGGCCCGCCGAGGGCGTCATCAACAGCGTGGACGATGCTTGGCAGGCCGTGCGGCAGCGCTACAAAAACGGCGCTGACCTCATCAAAATCACGGCGACGGGCGGCGTGCTCAGCGTGGCCGCCAATGGCCTGAACCCGCAGTTTCGGCAGGAGGAGGTGGAGGCGGTCGTTGCGGCAGCAAAGGACTATGGCTTCACGGTGGCGGCCCATTGCCACGGGGCAGAGGGGATGCTTAGGGCGGTGAAGGCGGGTGTGACGAGCATCGAACACGGTACGTTTATGACGGATGAAATCATGGACTTGATGAAGCAAAAAGGCACCTATTACGTGCCCACTATCAGCGCCGGGAAGTTCGTGGCGGAGAAGGCTAAGCAGGATGGTTATTTCCCAAGGGTGGTGGCTATGAAGGCGGCCATCGTCGGGCCACAGATAGAAGCAACCTTTGCCAAGGCTTACAAGTCCGGGGTAAAAATCGCCATGGGCACCGACGCCGGGGTGAGCCAGCACGGGCTGAATGCTTGGGAGTTTGTCTTCATGAACCAAGGCGGCATGCCACCGATGGAGGCCATCAAATCGGGCACTGTGACCCCTGCTGCGCTGCTTGGCAAAAGCGCCGACCTCGGTACCATTGAGAAGGGCAAATTAGCCGACATCGTGGCGGTGGAGGGCGACCCACTCACGGACATGAAGGCGATGCTGAACATGCGGTTTGTGATGAAGGAAGGCAAAGTTTACAGAAATGAATAACGAGGCTTGATAGGACACAGATTGGCCTGATTTGAAATGATTTGAACAGATTTTTTTTAAGCAACCTTGCCAGTGAAATTAGGACACAAATGGAACTGATTTTCAAGAAACTGAATCTGTGTAAATCCGTTAAATCAGTCTAATCAGCGTCCCATCAAGCCATGCAAGCAATTAAATACCAGAATGGAGAATCAACAACTCGAACCCACCCAAAAAAGCTCAAAATTTAAATTACTGCTGCTCGTCCTGCTGCTAATTGTTGCCATTGGTGGGTACTTTGTCTGGAGCTTTGTCTATAAGCCCAATGTGCCAGCCAGTTTGACCAAAAAGCATGTCCTCATACCAACTGGCGCTTCGCTCGACCAAGTGGTGGACTCGCTCAAGGCGGGAGGTTTCATCCTCGACGAAAACTCGTTCCGCAGCATGGCTGATCGCCTGAGCTACAATGGGCGGGTAGGCCGCTACGAGATAAGGCCGGGCATGAGCAGCTACCATCTTGTGAAGCATTTGCGCAGCGGAAAACAATCGCCAGTGCGCATAGTGCTGGTGAACGAGCGCCTTCCGGAGCACATCGCCGCCAAGGTGGCCAAAAGCATTGAGCCCGATTCACTGGCGTTGGTCACCTTGCTCAATGACACGGTTTACTTGGACAGCGTCGGCCTGACGCCCGCCACATTGCTTTCGGTTTTTATTCCCAATACTTATGAGGTGTTTTGGAACACAACGCCCCGCAAGTTCATGGAGCGCATGAAGAAGGAGCACGACCGCTTTTGGGAGGCGGAAGGCAGGAAGGCAAAGGCTGCAGCACTTGGCCTTTCGCAGGAGGAGGTCTATACCGTGGCGAGCATCGTGGAGCGGGAAACCAACGACAAGGCCGAGAAGCCTCGAATGGCCGGCGTATATTTGAACCGGGTAGAACAGGGCTGGCCGCTGCAAGCCGACCCCACGCTCGTCTTCGCCAGCCGTGATTGGGAGGCCCGTGACCTCGCCCAGTACAAAGACCTTGACTCGCCATACAATACTTACAAGTACCCCGGCCTTCCTCCTGGCCCCATCAGCATGGCCAGCATCCCCAGCCTCGATGCTGTGTTGAACCGGGAAAAGCACAACTATATGTTCTTTGTGGCTATGGGGGACGGCTCCGGCAAGCACATGTTCGCCGAGAGCTACGATGCGCACAAGGTG
>JANPLH010000483.1:0-14543 GCA_031426435.1 Saprospiraceae bacterium
GTTCCATCTTTACTGAACCGCTGATATCACCCGCTATAGTAGCCATTGGAAATGAAAGCAAGGGTTTGTCACTTGAAATTCAACAAAAGTTAACGCATAGCATTGCTATTCCCAAAGGTGCAAATGGAGGTGCAGAATCCCTAAATGCAGCCGTAGCAGCGGGTATAGTATGTGCTTTTTTTCAAGCTAAAGCAATTTAGTGAACCTGTTAAAACAACAGAGCGGAAAGGATTTGCAAACCCTTTCCGCTCTGTTGGCGTGACTATTTATGAACACTGCTTTATTTTCAATTGAAAGTGAAAATCACAGGAAGCCTTGCCTGAATGCCTTCCATCTTTAGCCAGCTCTTCACCTGTTTATAATTAGGGTAAATCTCGCTCAATTCTTGCTCTATAGCCTTCCCGCTGATGCTCCTATCGCCGCCTTCCCCAGTGATTTCATTGATGAATTCCTGAATTGGGTCTGGTTGTCGTGGGTACTCCATCAACCGGTAACTTTGCAGTCCAGCCAGTTCAGCAGCAGTAGAAAGGGCAAGCTCTATCCCGCCAATTTCATCAACAAGGCCAATCTGTTTTGCACGCTCCGCAATCCAGACCCGGCCCTGGGCAATTTGATGAACGCTATCCCTGCTCATGTTTCGACCATCGGCCACTCTTTTCAAGAAAGTCTCGTACATGGCATTCGTGGAGTATTGTAGGTGTTCCGCTTCTACAGGAGCTATGTCGTAAAATGGGTTGACGCCCGTGCTGTACTTTGCCGTTTTGACGGTGTCCCAATGGATGCCGAGTTTTTCATCAAAAAGCTTTGAAGCATTTGGCATCATGCTAAAAACACCAATTGACCCAGTTAGCGTGTTCGGTTCAGCGATGATTTTATCGGCATTACAGGCAATATAATAACCGCCCGAAGCCGCATAGTCGCCCATTGATACCACTATTTTTTTGCCCGAGTCCTTAGCCAATTGGAGTTCCCTCCAAATGTTTTCGGAAGCGATGGCACTACCACCGCCAGAATTCACCCGCAGAACGATGGCTTTGATTTTTTCATCCTTCCTGATTTCACGAAGTAGCTTCACGTATTTTTGGTCAACGATGCTTCCACGATTACCTTCGTTCATGAGAATATCGCCTTCGGCGAAAATGAGGGCAACCCTATCCTTGGCCTTGAAGTCTTTTTTCCTGGTGAAACTGGCTGCATAATCTTCCAACGAAACTATGTTCAAATCGTCTGTTTCCTTCAACCCAATCCGATGTTTCATGTCGGAAATCAACTCATCCACGTAACCAATTTTGTCGGCCAAACCAAGCGCAACCGCATCTTCAGCAGTACGTATCTTCAAACCATCAGAAATCTCACGCAAGGTTGTCACCTCTTTTTTCCTCGATGCGCCAATATCCGATAAGAAGTTTTTGTACGCTGGTTCCAAGAACTCCCTCATTTGCAGGCGGTTGTTAGGGGTCATTTCATTGAGACGGAAAGGCTCGGTGGCACTTTTAAAATCGCCAGCATAAAAGACCTGCATTTTCACGCCTATTCTATCAAGCATATCTTTGAAGAAGGGAATCATGGCAGAAAAACCATGAAAGTCAATGCTTCCGAGCGGATTGACATAAACTGTATCGGCAACCGAGGCTAAATAATAGGCTCCTTGGGTGTAAAATTTTGAGTTGGCAAGCACGAATTTTCCGCTTTCTTTAAATTTCTCAATCGCCTTGCGTACTGTCGCAGCCGAGGCAAGCCCCATGCCTATGCCCTGTTCAGGGTTCAAGTAAATACCTTTGATTTTTTCATCGGTGGCAGCATGTTCCAATGCAGCTACCACATCATTGAGTCCTAAAATGTCCTCGCTTTTCAAAGCGGAAAGCCCCGATGATTCAATGTTGTTTGTCTGTTCGGGAATTGGTTTGTCAAACTTCAGGTGCAGCACCGAGTTCTGTTCGACGGAAACAGATTTTTCCCCTCCGCCACTCGCCATTGCACCAATGACAAAAATGCCAATGAAGAAAACCAAAATGAACGCAAGGGTGACCCCAAGGCAAGAAGAAAATACATTTTTGAAAAACTGACTCATGTATGATTGATATGAAATGAATGATGATTAATGGCTAAACAACGAAAGTACCTTGCCGTTCAGCGGCTGGATATTTTTATAGATGAAAACATGGCTATCAAATACCAAACAGGTATTTTCAAGTATCAAATAATTGCCGCAATTCTGGTTGTTGCTTATTTTTCAGGCAAAAACACCTCCGCCATCATGCACCTCGCACTGCCACCTCCATAAGTTTCGATGGTGGGTATGGGAGATGAAATGATATTGGTATGCTTGCTGATTTGAGCAATCTGCTCATCTTTTAAGGAGTCAAATGCTTGGCCGGACATTACCAAAAACGTCTCTCCGCTGTTGTTCCTGACCTGAAGCATGTTTCCAGCGAAGTTCAACATCTGTTCAAGTGAGATTTCTATGATTTCCTTGCCCGATGCAGCGAATTTGGTTAGCAACATGTTCTCTTCAATTTCACTCTGAACGGTGTCCAAGCAAATAACCACGAATGTTTCACCAACGGCCATCATTACGTTGGTATGATAAATTTCCAAGCCGTTACCATCCACGGCATGAAATGGGACTGGCGCATAACCCATTAATTTACAGTACCTTACGAGCAAGTCTATATGGGTTCGAGGACTTAGGCAGGCGTACACCAATTTATTGGGTCGGTCAATGATCATACTACCGGTGCCTTCTATAAATTGGTCTATCTCTTCATATTCCTGCAGTTGGATTTTTTGCTCCACCCGAAATCGCTCCTGAATGGCCCGAATGATGTCATCCCGGCGTTCAAGCCGACGCACCGAGGCAGCCATTGGGTAGGTGACGATGGTACCCGTTTGATGGAAAGTGACCCAGTTGTTTGGAAAAACAGCATCAGGTTTCAGAGGGCGATTCGTATCCTCTGCGACTATGACGTCAATGCCAGCTTTCCGCAATTTTTCGACAAAGGCATCAAACTCAGCCAATGCCTTTTGGCTAATCTCAGTTTGGGTCAATGTATTGTCATTGCTCTGGAAAGCATTGCTGGCGGCTGTTTCTTCATTGTAGCCAAAATTGGCGGGTCGAACCATCAGAATATGGGAAGTGGTCTGTGCTGTTTCTTTTAACATGTTGCGGAATTAGGTATTTGACGGCAAATAACCGGGTTTTTGAACAATTTTGGGCAAGGTATGATGAATTGACCTTTGCTTTTTTTACAATTGCTTCCGAAATCGTTCAGAAGTTAGGCTTGGCAAAACCATCTGGTTCACCACAGTCTGAATTTTCTAAACTTGTCAATACAATTTAAACAACTATTTGATGAAAAACTCCCGCCGTTCCTTCGTTAAAAAATTCGCAGCTGGTGCAATCGCAGCTGGAATTTTGCCAAAGCAAATGATAGCAAATGCTCAAAAAGTTACAGTGATTGACTATGAGCGTGAGCAGAAAAAATATGGCCCGAACGATAAAATAAGGGTCGCTGCCATCGGGCTTGGCATCATGGGATTCAACAATTGCCGAACAACCGTTAAGGTGCCCGGCGTTGAGCTGGTGGCCACTTGCGACCTCTACGATGGCCGCCTCGTCCGTTCAAAAGAGGTTTTTGGAAACCACCTTTTCACAACTCGGAGCTATCGTGAAATTTTGGAAAGGAAAGACATAGATGCTGTCATTATATCCACAACCGACCACTGGCATGACCATATTTCAATTGCAGCCATGCAAGCAGGTAAGGCCGTTTACTGCGAAAAACCAATGGTGCAACACCTTGATGAGGGAAAGGCAGTAATTGAGGCACAGCGAAAAACTGGAAAAGTACTACAAGTAGGCAGCCAAGGCGTAAGTTCAATTGTTCAACTAAAAGCCAAGGAAATGTTTGCTTCTGGCGTCATCGGTCAACTTATTGCTGCCGAAGGCTGGAACGATCGGCAATCGGCAGGAGGCGCCTGGCAGTATTCTATTCCTACAGATGCATCCCCTAAAACAGTTGATTGGGACAATTTTATAGGCGACGCACCAAAATTGCCATTCGATGCCAACCGATTTTTCCGCTGGCGCAATTACCGGGACTATGGCACTGGTGTAGCAGGTGACCTTTTTGTCCACCTTTTTTCAGGGCTTCACAACGTAACTGGGTCTGCTGGGCCGGATCGGATTTTCGCCACTGGCGGCCTGCGATATTGGAAGGATGGACGAGATGTGCCCGACCTTGTTCAAGCGCTTTTTGATTATCCAGAAACAAAAACGCACCCAGCTTTCAACCTTCAGCTTCGGGTCAACTTTACAAGCGGCGACGGCGGCGGCCAGAAAACCCGCCTCGTTGGTACCGATGGCGTTATAGAACTTCGGGGAGAAAGTGTGGTTTTGACCCGCCACAAAGTTGACACCGTACCACCAATGGGCGGTTGGGACAGCTATGATACTTTTTCAAGTGCACAACAAAAGGATTTTGAAACCTGGTACAAGGCCAAGTACCCTGGACTTCCTCCTATCATCCAGGAGCCTGCCGAAGAAATTTATGCAGCTCCAGAGGGGTACGACGACCACTTTGACCATCATTCCAACTTTTATAATTGTTTTCGCAATAACGTCCAGCCTGTTGAAAATGCAGTTTTCGGGATGCAGGCAGCAGCGCCTTCCTTAGCTGCCAATCTAAGTTATTTTGAAGGAAAAGTAGTAAGGTGGGACCCAGTGGCAATGAGCATGAGATAATAAGTTGCCATTGTCAGAAATAAGAAAGCCTGTACAACTAACAGCTGTACAGGCTTTTCTAATGTATTTTCCTTAAAAAATTACTGCTTCTGTGGTGCAGTACCGCCTGGAGCAGGAGCAGCAGCGGCAGGGTCGCCGATTACGTCTCCTTTGATGTAAATGATGGACTGAACTGGGTCAGTATTGGCAGTTATGGTGACCTGCTTGGTCTGCGGGCCACTCTTACCCTTGCTGTCAAACTCTACTTTAATCTTACCAGAAGCGCCTGGAGCGATAGGCTCTTTGGGCCATTCTGGAACTGTGCAACCGCAGCTACCCTTGGCATTGCTGATTACCAGCGGCTCCTTGCCAGTATTTTTGAAAACATAATCATGCTGAACCTTTTCGCCAGCTTTCACTTTACCAAAATTGAATTCGGTTTCAGTAAAAGACATCGAAGTAGTAGGACCAGTAGGTACTAATGGTTCAGCTGCGGGTGCGTTGGGGTCAGTGGTTGCTGTAATGCCAGCTCCCGGTGTTGGAGTTACTGCGCCAGTTGCATCGGCTCCAGCTGCTGGAACGGCTGCGGTATCAGTGGCGGTATCAGCTGCATCGTTTTTGCAGCTTGAAAGTGCAGCCACGGTTAGAACAGTGAGAAAACCAATTTTGATTTGCTTCAACATCTTCATGAATTTTTTTGTGATGAGAAATTTTTTGTTGCGCTTTGGATTAGCGGCGCAAATTTAGCGCTTTTCAAAATATATGCCGCTTGTTTCGCACGGCAAATTTAAGGCAAAGCAATTCGCTGCTTTGCACAATGGTTATTCAAAGAGTGTTAACGGGGTGTTAAATGCAAAACGCCTGGCACGGAAGGTACCAGGCGTTTCAATTCTTGAAATTTCAATCTCTAGTATTTGATCGAAAGCGTGTAGTTATCGCTGTTATTTCCAAGTGCCGTGTTTTCATCAATATCAGTTACTTCGACAAGGTAGTAGGTGCTGTTTGCACTCTTGTAAACAACGAACACATCACCAATTGCTACTACATCGGATACTTTGAAATTACCCCAAACATCGATGTTGTCACCTGTGTATGTGTTAGCTGCTTGAAGGTCCGTAGCGCCATCATACAACGCAACAATTGCCTCTTTTGAAGCTACATCACCGAATTCAACAGTGCCGTTGCCTGCATAGCGAACAGTTGCGCCATTGATACCGCCAATCCTGCGGCGCCAGTTGTCACCAGAGCCGGCCAAAGAGTCAATGCCCATGTCACGCAATTCAGCATCGACATCTGAGCTTCCCGTTCCATCTCCGTTGTCCAAATCCAACCCACCAAAACCTGCAGGACCTGCTTGGTTGAAAAGGATACCGGTAAGTGTCTGCTCGATGGGAGCCTCAACAGTCACATCAAAAGAAGCTTCATCAGAAAGGCCGCCCTCGTCTTCGACTACAACCCTGTAAGTTGCAGTACCTGCATCGGCATGAACATGTACGCCAATTTCCCATGTCATAGCATCAGTTGGGCTAATGATAAGTATTGGGTTTGCAGATGCAGCTACACCATCAATAGTTAGGTCATCCAAAGATACTTTGGTAGATCCTTCATAAACGGTAACTGTTTTCAACGCTTTTGTACCTTTTGTAGCCTCTACGGTGACAGTAGCAATGGTGCCTGCACCTTCAACAACAGATTCAGGAGTAGGGCCATCCGTGATAGAGACGATTGGAGCAAGGTCATCTACGGTCGTATCGTCACCACAACCAGTTGAGAAAATAGCAACTGTGAGCAACAAAGCGCTAGAGAAAATCCAAAATAATTTTTTCATGTTTTTAATTAAATTAGTTAAGTGATAATGGTTTAAGGCTTGTAGGTTTCATTTTCTGACTTTTGGTTTTTAATTGGTGATTTCCTTTTGTCAAATGCCTGAACCTAATCAAGCTCAATGTTAGCCTGAGACTTGTAACCTAATAAGAGGTCACAATTGGGTTTTGTTCATTTTTTAGTGTGAAAATTTTGTGGAGTGTCTAAATTTCGCCGGAAAAACGTCTGAAATGGCAGGAATGATGCTTGTCAAAGATTAATATTTTGTTAACAGTGCTGCAAAGAAACGGGTTTCATTTTTTGCCAACAAGAAATCAACTTATTTCCTTGGAAAAATTTGTCTGCCTAAGTGCTTATTTTGCGGCGAAATTGCTTGCAAATATTTACAGTCATTTGATTATCAACGTTTAAACCTTCGACTTTGCCATGAAAATAGAATATACCGTCCTTGAAAGATTTTTGCGCTATGTGAAAATTGACACTCAATCCGACCCCAATTCCAAAACCATTCCTTCTACAGAAAAGCAAAAGAACCTCGGAAAGCTGCTTGTCAAAGAGCTAAAGGCAATGGGCATCACCGATGCCAAATTGGACAAGTACGGATATGTCTATGGTACTATTCCGGCCACAACCAAAAAGCAAGTTCCAGTTATTTGCTTCTGCTCCCATATGGACACCTCGCCTGATTCAAGCGGTGAAAACGTGAAGCCTATTGTACACAAAAACTACAAAGGACAAGACCTGGTTTTACCGGACGACCCAACTCAAATCATTCGACTGAAAGACCACCCGCACCTTGCTGACCAAATGGGCAACGACGTCATTACGGCAAGTGGCACCACCCTACTTGGTGCCGACAACAAAGCAGGTTTGGCCGAAATCATGGATGCAGCCAACTACCTTGTTTCACATCTAAATGAGAAGCATGGTGAAATAAAAATCCTTTTTACCCCCGATGAAGAAATTGGGCGTGGCGTTGACAAAGTCAATATCAAAAAACTGGGTGCCAAGTTCGCATACACCGTGGATGGCGAAAAAGCAGGCAGCCTGGAAGACGAAACTTTCTCCGCCGACGGTGTGCTCATTACCATTCATGGCGTAAGCGCCCACCCTGGCTATGCGAAGGGCAAAATGGAAAGTGCCATTAAAATCGCCAGTGAAATAGTAGCGGCCCTGCCAAAACAAGGACTTTCACCTGAAACGACCGATGGACGTGATGGGTTTGTGCATCCCGTAGTCATGGAAGGGATGGTAGAAAAGGCCACCGTTCGTTTTATTATCCGAGATTTTACGGATGAAAAACTAAAGGAACATGCGGCGGTGCTTCGCAAGACAATGGATAAAGTGCTGAAGAAATACCCGAATTCCACCGCTGAATTTAAGGTGACAGAGCAATATAGAAACATGAAGAAAGTGCTTGACCAGCACCCAGAAATAATGTCCAATGCTGTGGAAGCAGTAAGAAGGGCTGGACTAAAACCAGAACCTTCCAGCATTCGGGGTGGCACCGATGGTTCCAGGCTTTCGTTTATGGGCTTGCCATGTCCAAACATCTTTGCAGGAGAGCATGCTTTTCACTCCAAACACGAATGGGTTTCTGTGCAAGACATGGAAGCAGCAGTGCGTACCATCATCCATTTGGCGAAGATTTGGGAAGAAAATGCCTGATTTTTGTTACACCATTTTCATGAAATAACTCCTTTTAACAAAAGTCCAATCAGCTTATCATTTCTTAACAGTTTGAGAAAGAAACTTAACCCTTTCATAGTAGGGAACAGGTGCCTGTCGGCCTACATTGCTGCAAAGAAACCCATATTAGCTCATCAAAACGATTCAAGCCATGTTAGCACCATCATTAAAACCCGTCCTGTATGTGTTGGCCATTTTATTGGTTCTGAGCGCATGTACACGTCCTGAAAAATTATTGGAACGTGGCAACTACGAAGGTGCCATTTCAGCAAGCATCCATAAACTTTCAGGCAAAAAGAAAAAGAAAGTGAAGCATGTGAAAGCATTGGAAGAGGCCTTTCAAAGGGCAACTGCCTCCGACATGCGGGAAGTCAAGGTGCTTGAAAAAGAAGACCGGGCCGAAAATTGGGTGGAAATCAATCGCATCCACCGTCGCATGAAAATTCGGCAAGAAATGATTGAGCCGCTGTTGCCCTTGTATGCCAACGATGGTTACAAAGCCGATTTCAAGTTCGTGAAAATCGAGGAACTAGAATTGGACTCGAAGAAAAAAGCCGCTGACCACTATTACACGGAAGGCAAGCGCTATTTATCAGAAGCGGAGCGAGGCGATAAAGCCGCTGCTCGAATGGCTTTCGAGAATTTCGAGGACATTCAGCGCTACTATAATAATTATAAAGACGAAGCCAAGCTGATGAAACGGGCAAGGGAAATTGGCACCGTTTACGTCCTCTTCAAAATGGAAAACGACAGTAGGACCTTGTTGCCAAAGGATTTCGAAAGGGAAATCAAGCGAATCAGTGTTCGTGACCTTGATTCCGATTGGCGGACCGTTCACCTGAATCCAGAAGCTAGCTTTAAGTATGATTACACAGTAGTTATGCGTTTAAATTCCATTGAAGTCTCTCCCGATTTGGTTAAGGAACGGGAATACATTGACGACAAAACGATTGAAGAAGGCTGGGAATACGTCCTCGACGCAAAAGGAAACGTCGTGAAGGACACTGCTGGCAACGATATCAAAATCCCCAAGAAGGTGCTAATCAAGGCAAGGGTATTTGAATCCTATCAGCGCAAGGAAGCCCATGTTGGCGGCAAATTGGAATTTTACGACAATATTGATAAAGAAATCATCCATACCGAGCCGCTGGCGGTGGACGCCCTTTTTGAAAACTATGCAGCACGATATGATGGCGACAAAAGGGCATTGAGCGAAGAGTCGAAGAAAAAAATAGGCAACCAACCTCGGCCTTTCCCTTCCAGCGAGGCACTGGTACTGCAAGCCGCCGACTTGTTGAAGCCAATCGTAAAACAAAAGATTGCGAGGAGTCGGGTGTTAATCTAAGCTACCACTTTTTGAGGTTTTGAGCAAAATGGAAAGCAGTTAGGGCTTAGTGCGCTAACTGCTTTCTTTTTTGTTCAACTTTTCAAGTGAGCATATTTTCAAGGCTTTCTTTGGTAACGAAATGGCTAACTACCTCCGAGGGCTTTTCGATCCCTTCTTCCATAAGAATTAGGGACACGCCAGATTGCTTCCACCAATTGCTTCCCAAAAGTTTTTTCAACGAAACGATGCCCTTTCGGTAATGAAATGATTTACCAGAGTAATACTCATGAATCTCCTCAAAAGCATCCACGGGCAGCATCTGCCAATCCTGAAAACTGACATACACATTCAATTTTACATCTTGGCAAAGCACCGAGGGCGCTTGCAGCAATAGCTTCTTGTACTCGTATTTGTAATTGTACCGCAAAGCGGAAAGGTCGGCAAGGATGGCCGAAGCCGTAGGGAAGCCCCCCGCTCCTTTTCCATAAAAAAACTGTTCGTCAGCCAGTGCACTCGTCAGCACCACCCCATTGTATTCGTTGCGAACCGTGTGAAGCAGGTGCGGCGGTTTCACAAATTGCGGCAGCACAAAAGCAGCAATTTCGCCATTTGCCTGCTTCATGGCCCTTGCCACCAACTTGATTTGAGCACCTTGCGCCGTTGCCACTTCGCTATCAATGGCGTTCAAGCGGTGGATGCCGTGGCAGAGCAACTGGGACGGGTGCGCCAATATACCGTAAGCATGGGTCAACAAAAGGCAGAGCTTATTCAGGGCATCGTGCCCCTCAACATCCAATGAAGGGTCGCTTTCGGCAAAGCCAAGTGCTTGTGCCTGTTTTAGGGCTTCGTTATAGGATAATTTTTCGTTAAAAATTTTCGACAGGATGTAATTTGTACTGCCGTTGATGATCCCCTCTACGCCGTGCAGCAAGTCGTTGTCGTAGTATTCTTCAAGGTTGCGAATGACTGGAATACTCGCACAACAAGCCGATTCATAAAGCAACGGCGTTTTGTATTTGCGTTGCAATTCAATCAGCTCAGCAAGGTTTTCTGCCACCATTTTCTTATTGGCAGTAATTACCGCTTTTCCTCGTTTCAGGCTTTCTCTTACGATTTCAATGGCAGCTTCTGCATCATCCGTCATCTCGATTATGACGTTAATAGTCTCATTGTCAAGCAGTTCCCATTTATTGGTAGTAAAAAAATCAGCGTCAATATCACGTTGCTTCGTTGCGTTTTTGATGCAAATCTTGCTCACTTTTGCTTTCAACGAAGGCGTATGGTTGAGTACCTCGTAAACAGCACTGCCCACCACACCGTACCCAAACAAACCGATGTTCAGACTTTTTTGATAAGACATAATTTTGGAGAATAACCTGCCTGAATCAAGCAGAAAGAAGAATGAATAGAAGGCGGTTGGCCTGCCTGCGGTTCATTTCGTCCTATGATGAATTTTTTTGAGAACTTGTGTTCAGTAAGCGAAACATTACCTAGAAGACTGCGCTTTGGGAAGCTGCGCAAATGAAAAAGCTCATCCGGCGAGTCGCCGGATGAGCTTTTAAGGGTTGAAAAACAAGATTTTCATTCGTTAAAACACTCACAGCGACCTATCTATCCCCACATGCTATGCAGGGTTGGAATTGACACCTTATCAAGACCGAATGGGTCAAAGACAGGTTGTCAAGGCGTCGTAGGGCCATATCCCTCAGCCTTTCTTGATAAGTGTTGCGGCTCAATGAACTAAGGTCAAAGTTAGGCACTAAACCCGATTGGACAAGTCATTCGCCAAATTTATGCTGCGCAATTTCTGACATGAGTTGATTTCTGTCAACAGCTACTACCCCACTCTTTTCTACGACCTGCCCCCCGGCGAGATTGGCCAGCATTGCAATAGCATTTGCAGGAAGCCCCGCCGACAAAGCCAAGGCTGCCATGCTGATGACCGTATCACCTGCGCCACAGGGATCGGAAACCAAGCGGGCTTTGGTGCCCACAATTTGGGAGAAATGACCGTCATCGTAAAAAAGGCCTTGCTCAGAAAGCGTTATCATCACTGCCTTGCAGCCGATTTTGGCCCGAATTGAGGCTGCCGCCTCCTGTAGTGCCAAAGCAGTAATGGCAATGTGGGCTTGCAACGCTTCTCTCACCTCTTTCAGGTTTGGCTTAAAGATATCAGCGCCTTTGTAGGACCAAAAATTCTGCAACTTGGGGTCAACAGCGATTGGGATACCTTTGGTTTTTGCAGCCGCAATAAATGCCTCGATGACAGCCTTCGTCAGCACCCCTTTATTGTAATCTTGGAAAATAAGCCCGGAGATTTTTCCTTCGGTGATCGTTTTGACCGCAGATTCAATGAATTTTTCAAGCTCCTTCCCTTCAATATCATCAGATTGCTCCCTGTCCAATCTCAGCAACTGCTGCCGACCAGCCATGATTCGGGTCTTGACCGTGGTCATTCTAGATTCACTGACAAGTATTCCTTCGGTTGATATTCCCTTCGACTGCAGGTTTTTTAAAAGTGTTTCGCCTGATTCATCCGCACCTATTACGCCAAAAAGCAAAGGTGTTGCCCCAAGTGATAGAATATTGAGCGCAACATTTGCAGCGCCACCCAGCCTTGCTTCTTCCCGCTCAAAGTCTAATATCGGCACTGGGGCTTCTGGCGAAATCCTGGTTGCCTTGCCCATGACATAGCGGTCGAGCATCAGGTCGCCAACGACCATGATGTTTCGGTTTTCAAAAGATTTGAAGATGGATTCAGCTGGAATGGAAAAATTGGGCATGGCAAGGTTTGTAAAAACAAAAAAGCCGACTTCCAATGAAGGAAGCCAGCTTATTTAACCCCAAAAAACCAAATCTTTAAAGCAATGGTTTGCTTTGTATTTTTAAGAAATTTCTTTCTATCTATTTGTTTGTTGCCTTTGGGGCAACTGCCGATTCATTAGATCAACGATGCAAAGAAAAGAAGTTTTTCTGATAGGTTGCAAACATTTTTCATAAATTTTATAAAAAAATGTAGGTAGACGTGTTATAAAGACACTTAAACACCAAAAAGAGTGCTTAACAAAAATTCATAACTAGTTGTTTTACATGTGATTACAACATTTTTAACCACTATTTGAGCCTATTGGAAGACAAAAAATTTTATCGAAAAAAAAATTTCCGATACAAGACTTACCTTTACCAACCCAAAAAACTCGACGAAAAACAATCTACACATTTGGTTCAAGAGGCGGTGTCTGGCTTTAGAAAAACAAAAGTGATTTTAGCCGATGTACAATCCCTCATAAAATCAACAAGGTCAATTACTATTACCTACTTATTGCATCGTGAACTTGCCAAAGTCCTTAACTATAATTCTTGTTCTATTTGGGTTCGGCTGGAAGAATACACTTACTCAAGCCCAAGTTTCCCAGGCCAACAATAGCCCTAAGAATATAATTCTTGTAATTGGAGATGGTATGGGTTTATCACAAATCTCGGCTGCTCTTTACCGTTCAAATTCACAATTCAGTCTTGAAAGTTTCCCGGTAATTGGGTTTCAAAAAACTTACTCTTCTAATAATTTGGTCACTGATTCAGCGGCTGCTGGTACCGCTATTGCATCTGGTAAAAAGACAAAGAACAATGCCTTAGGATTGGATGAAAATGGCAATCGCTGTGAAACCATCTTGGAGGAAGCAGAAAAAAAAGGGCTTGCGACAGGCTTGGTGGTGACAAGCTCCATTCAGCATGCAACCCCCGCAGCTTTTTATGCCCACCAACCTGCCAGGAATCTCTATGAAGACATTACACTCGACTTGTTGGATGCTGGTATAGACCTTTTCATTGGAGGTGGTAAGCAACATTTTGAAAGGAGGGAGAAGGACGGGCGTAACATCACCGAAGAACTAAAGGCGAAGGGAGTTGCAGTGTATGACTACTTCAACAACGATTTAAACAGTGTAGTGCCCGATACCTTAAAGCGTTTCGCTTTTTTCACCGCAGACAAAGAGCCACTTTCCGCCCTAACTGGTCGGGATTTTTTGCCAAATGCAGCCAAATTGGCAACCAAATTCCTTAGTCACAGGAGCCCAAATGGCTTCTTCCTGATGGTGGAAGGCTCTCAGATAGATTGGGCCTGCCATTCCAATAAAACAGATGCACTCTACGCCGAGATGGCCGATATGGACTTGACCATTAAACATCTCTTGGACTTTGCAGTTAAGGATGGCGAGACATTGGTCATTGTTACTGCCGACCATGAGACCGGTGGATTAGGGCTAAACAGCGACACGCCAAGGTTACTTGACCTCAATTACACCACCAATGGACATACGGCCACAATGGTGCCTGTATTTGCTTTTGGCCCAAAGGCGGAGTTGTTTAGGGGCATTTATGAAAACACGGAAATTCACCATAAAATGCAGCAAGCGTTTGGTTTTTCAGAAAATTGAAGACCTTATTCAGTACTTTTTTGTTACAACAGTCTAACTGAAAATTAGAGCGAACAATGATTAAAGATAAATTGGAAAACCTATCCTTGATAGAGCAAAGCGCAAGGGATTTTGCAGAAGTGCATATTCGACCTTATGTGATGGAATGGGATGAAGCACAGTACTTCCCGATGGACATGTTCCATTGGATGGGCGAGTACGGCTTCCTCGGTATGTTGGTTCCAGAAAAATATGGTGGAGCAGGTCTTGGCTATCAGGAATACATCTCGGTCATTACGGAAATTGGAAAGGTCTGTGGCTCAATTGGACTATCTGTGGCAGCGCACAATTCGCTTTGCACCAACCATATCCTTGCCTTCGGCAATGAAGAACAGCAACAAAAATACCTGCCGAACCTTGCCTCCGGAAAATGGATAGGGGCTTGGGGCCTCACCGAACCCAATACGGGCAGCGACGCTGGCCGGATGAAATGCGTCGCAACCCAAGATGGCGACCATTGGGTGTTGAATGGCACGAAAAACTTTATCACACACGGCAGGTCTGG
>JANPLH010000484.1:0-4623 GCA_031426435.1 Saprospiraceae bacterium
GTAAATCAAGGCTTTTTGCAGCAGTTTGCACCGCTTCAAGGGGAGAAATGCTGGCAGCGCCCTTGCTCAGGCGGGTGTCAAGTTTCTTTTGAAACGTGTTGCCAACAAACAATACCTCACCCCCTTTTTGGAGGTGCAAGCCAAAGATGGCATCCTTGATTTCAATGCCATTGTAACGCTGCTGAACGTACACGTGGCTGACGCCATTGTGGGCATCCGTGTAACTGTCCTTGACGTAAATGTCGGCGATGTCGGTACTGGTGAAACCCAGTGCTGACTTATTTTTGGTCAGGTAGTCGGTAGCTTGCCGGAGCGACAGGTCGTTTTGTGCTTTGGAACTAAAAGAGCACAAAACACAAAGCACAAATACGGCTATGGCCAGTATTTCTGCGGTAAAAGGATTGCGGGAGTTCTGCATGGCGATAGGTAAACTTTTCATTGCATTGATTGATTTGTGATGATAAAAATGAATGACAATGCAAAGATGCCGGGCCATTGGCCGGTAATCGGTGGGGGCTGATATGACCTGTTTAATGAGAAAATTAATGGTGTCAAATCAGGCATTCCAAAAACAAAAAACCGCTGCAACCTTCTCTAGGTGCAGCGGCTTCTCTATAAAATATCCGAAACTTATTCTTGCTATGAAGTTGTGTAAAAAGGCAGCCACCCGGTTCTATTCATCAGTTTTCGGGTGCATCGGCTTGGGCTTGGTGGCTGCACCTTTTTACACAACTTCGCTGCTTTAGTTTTTATCAAAGGGTGAAAAAAATCCGGACCGAGCTATAGCCCGACCCGGACCTATTCCAACTAACTTCGCTTATTCTATTTGAGCTGAAAGCTGCCCGTAGAAGACAAGAAGCCCTTGTTGTACACTTCGACGTTGTATTTTCCAGCGTCGAAAGGGGTTGTAGGGTGCCAGGTCAAGCAAAGGTGCTGCTCGTCGTTGTTGTAGTCGGTTTTTGCAGTTTGCGTAAAGCGCAATTCTTCGCCAGTTTTTTCATTCCTGATGGTTCCAGAACCGAGGTCTTCCACTGCTATCGTCTCGCCCCTTGGGTTCACGATGCGCACATAAAATTCTTCGGTACCAGGCATCACTACATCATTGGGCAGCGTCGTGAAACACACTTTCAGTTGGTCAACCTTTTTTGCCGTGTTCTTGCCTTTTACCTTGCCATTAGAAAGCACTTTCAGGCCCTCCACTTTCAGGTCTTTGACCTTGATTGCCGAACCAATTTTTACGGAATTCGATAGTTCGTTGTTCTGGAGGACAAGCGTGGCATGGGCTTCCTGCAACTGGGTGTTTTCGTTCACCTTCGTTTGCAGGTTCGTAAACAGTTGTCCTTTCTCAACAATAAGCTGTCCGTTGGTGGTGACCAGCTCGGCATTTTTCGACTTCATAAGCTCAAGTTCGGCGAGGTAAACTACCATCTGTGATTTTATGTTGGCAATTTCCTTCCTTGCTTGTCCGAGATTCTGGCGGTCTTGCAGCAAGATGGAAATCTCACTATGCCGTGTTTCCAGTTCTGTTTTTTGCGCTTCGATGAGGGCATTCATCTCTGCATTTTCGCCCTTCATGCTTTCCAGTTCGGCAATGGAAGTACTCACCGATACTTCCAGTTCTGCCTGCAACGTCTGGGCTTCATATACTTCAGAATAAGCTTGCTCAAGAAGATAGCTTTTCTGCACGTTTGCGTAAGCCAAATAGCCAATTACGAAAAGCATAAGCACGCCCAATATAGCCATGATGGTAATACGGTTCCTGTTCGGTGAGGTGTTCACCGTTTTTACTGGTTGCTGGTTCATGTTTGAAAAAATTTTACCGCCGAAGCAATGTTTCGACAATAGTTAGGAAAAAACAGTTGTTCAAGTAAAAATTAAGTGGCTATAAAAGGAAGTTGAAGTAATGGAGCATATCGCTCTGCCAAATTGCATTGCGCAGGAAAGAAAGTCAGAATTGCATTTATACTTACTAAATGTCCATACTCGGTTAAATGTTCGGTTTAGGGTTTATTTTTGTTTGAAAATAGTAAGGAAATCAAGGCGGATTTTAGTGAAATAAGGGAATCCCGTTGACCCATTTTGAACCTACTGGATATCAAACACGCTGGTTCAGGCTGTTAAATTTCTAGAACCATTATGAATTGACATGATGGCAGCCCGGTTGGCTCAAAAATGTCGATAAGGGTTGAAACCTAGGGTAAAAAGCCTCTTTAACCGGGCATTCATTTGTTTTTTTCCGCATAACTTTCGGCATATCAGAACTGAGAAGATACGGGGGCAGGCCCCTGCATCTTTGTGGAAGAGAAAAGAAGAATTGAATTAGTATTCCATGATTTAATCCCCGAAGCCGATTTAGCCCTACAAGCTTTCGCCATATTTAATCCCCTGATAGGTCATTTAACCTCCCTCAAAATTTTATATGGCGATAACGGAGAACTGGATGCCCGGCCTTTGGCTGGGTATCTGGCCTCCTATTCCGAAAACAAATAGGGTAACTGTTCAGGTTTAGAAGCTTTAATGAAGTTAGAAGGTTTAGAACGGCCTTGCAATTGCCATTCTAAACCTTCAAAACCTGAACAGTTACAAATATTCAATACTCTGTTCTTTTGTTGAACGGCAGTGAGCTTGAAAGCTCAACTGCCGTTTTTTTTTTTATGATTTGCAACTTGCAGCTGACCGATAATGGGACTGGCTAACTACAATTTAAAACTCAAACCAATCAACCCACTACCTTCTTGAAAGGCCAGCCAAACCAGTTTGGCGGCCACAATTCAGCTTCATACTTAATTACAGACCCAACTACTTATTGCCTTAAAAACCAAACCCCCGGCGCAATGCCAGGGGCTAGGTTTAGTGTTTAAAGGGAGAGGTTTGTGATCGTCTTTAATCCTATTTTTAATGCTCAACCACAAGTTTCTTGAACCATTGTGCATTCGCTGCCCTCACCTTCACGAGGTAAACTCCGGAGGTGAAGCCTGACAAATCCAAGGTCAGATTTTCACCACTTACCGCTTCCCGGTTGGTCTCAAAAACCCGCTCACCGGCCATTTTGTAGATGCCTATCGCTACGGACTGAGCAGCTTCAAAATCAGGTAAAACAAGAGTGGCCGAACCCTTTGCCGGGTTGGGGAAAATGGATATTTCCTCGCCGTTGGCTATGGAGCCGTTGCCGCCTGTGGGTGCCATCATGCCGAGTGGGTTGGTCTTTCTGGCCAGCACCAGCCCACCGAGAGTACCCGTCATGGTGGCGGTAAAACTGCCGCCGATGATGGTAGCGGGCGTCTTGTAAATGGCGGCGTGGGTGGTCGCAAACTCCCAAGAGTTGCTGGCAGTTGCACCCCCAATCATGCTGGCGGTCGTGTTGAACAAGCGGAGGTTGCTGCGCAATGTGCTCGAAGCAGCTTCGTAGCCGTTAAGTTCATCCTGCGAATAGTATAGCGTGATGTCCAGGTTGGCGCTGCTGGTGCTGAATTGTGGCACCATGCGAATAGCCTTGTCCGTGCTCTTGCCACCGTTGTACCAAGCCTTTGCACTGGTGCCTGCCCGCTCTATCGTTAAGGTGGTGCAGCCGTAATTGTGGCTGGTGTTGTTTTTGATTTTTGCCAAAAGCTGCCCATCGTCGGCGCTGTAGAAGTACACCGTGGCGTTTGGGCCGAGAAGTTCCTCACCGGCGTCCCCCAGTTGCGTTTCGATATGCCGGGTTGTGGCGTTCACCCGCACCTCATCAAAGCTGAAGCTGTAGGCTGGATTGCCAAGCAGGGGGTCGTTCAACCAGCGCCATCCGAGGTAGAACTGGCGGTTATCGAACAAATGGCTGAGGTTGGCGGAGTAGGTGTCTGACCTTGGTGTGAGGCCGAAATTGTCACCAACGAAAATATCGCCCGTTTCGAAGAAGTTAACGCCATCGAACGAGTAAACCAATGCGCCATAGTCGAAGGGGGCAGCACCGCCAATGGCCAAGTCGGTTTCACCACCTGCCGTCCAGTCGAAGCTCACCGTGACGTTGCTCAGGCCCCGTGCATCTATCATGCCTGTGTGCAGAATGAGGTCGGTCGGGTTGTTGTTTGGCTCGTAGTTCGGAAGTATGCCCGTGACGCTGATATACGCCTTGCCGAGGTAGCTTCCAAAGTTCCAATCGTTCAGGCTGCCGATATTGGTCTTGATGCCCCAGCCCGAAGGGATGGAAGTAGTCAAGAAGCGTTCGTAAAGTAGGCTCTTGTCGCCAATGCCTACCACCGGGTTCACGTCATCATCGGTGATGGAGAGGGTATAAACATCACTGCCGAGTACTGCGCCCTGCCCTGCCGGGATGCTGAGGACGATGGTCTCGGTGCCTTCGCTGGCGGCGTCATCAAGCAGGTGTATGGTGACCGTTTTTACCAAAAAATTGTTGCTGCCATGCGTGACATTGCTGCTGGAGAGGGTGTAATCAGTTCCCAGCGTTGCCGTTCCGCCGATATTCAGGTTGAAATTGAGCGGTGCATTCACGAACATGCGGACGATGATGTCCTTGCTGTCGTTGCAAAGCCCAGGGCCCTGTGCTGCTTCGCTCGTGTTTTCAGCAGTTGTCAAAAAGCCAACCGGAATAATGCTCCCACCGCTTTCACATACAAACGCTGCCCC
>JANPLH010000485.1:0-7404 GCA_031426435.1 Saprospiraceae bacterium
CATCACGATTCTGTTCCTGAAATCAGCGCCGTTCTTGTGAAGGGGCGTAAACAATGTTTGACTCATGCTTTTAGGTTTAAAAGGTTTAGTGGGTTTAGGAGATTTAAACGGGGTTCAAACTAAACCCGCTTACCCTACTAAACTTCCTAAACAGTGAGTATTTATGCCCCTTCACAAGAACGGCGCTGATTTCAGGAACAGAATCGTGATGGCGCCCATGACCCGTAGCCGGGCATTGGGTAACATCCCCAATGATTTGATAGCAGAATACTATGCCCAACGTGCCACTGCCGGCCTTATCATAACAGAAGGTACCTCCCCCTCGCCCAACGGCTTGGGCTACGCCCGCATCCCTGGCATTTTCAGCCAAGCACAAGTGGAGGGCTGGAAGAAAATTACCGAGGCCGTTCACCAGAAAGGCAGCAAAATCTTCCTGCAAATCATGCACACGGGCCGGGTGTCGCACTCCGCCAACATGCCCGCAGGAGCCAAGATTATCGCCCCATCCGCCGTCATAGCCGATGGCGATATGTGGACGGACTCGCTGGGCATGCAGAAGAACGAGCTGCCGGAAACAATGACCGCCGAGGAAGTGCAAACGACCATACAGGAGTACGTTCAAGCGGCCAGGAACGCTATCGAAGCGGGCTTCGATGGCGTGGAAATCCACTCGGCCAACGGCTACCTGCCCAACCAGTTCCTGAACCCCACTGCCAATACCCGCACGGACGAGTATGGCGGCAGCATCGAGAACAGGTGCCGCTTCGTGCTGGAAATCACACAGGGTATCGTCACTGCCATCGGTAAGGATAAAACAGGCATCCGCTTTTCGCCCTACAACCCGTTCAACGGCATTGCTCCCGACCCTGAAACCTTTGCCACCTTCGATTATCTAACCAAGGAGCTAGATAAAATAGGCATCTTGTATATCCATTTAATGGATTATGCAGCCCGTTCCAACGAGGAAGGGCTTCAATTGATTGCGAAAATCAGAAGGAATTTCAGCGGCATATACATCCTGAACGCAGGCTATACCAAGGAGCGGGCTGCCCATGCGCTCGACCATGAAAAGGCGGATATGATTGCGTTAGGTTCGCTGTTTATCTCCAATCCAGACCTGCCTTATAGGTTGGAAAACGACAAGGAATTGGCTGCGGCAAATGCCGCAACGTTTTATACAGGAGATGCTGTTGGCTATACAGATTATCCGGCTTATGCGGGATAAACAGGCTGAATTAATTAAACAAAAAGAGGCTTTCTTGCGAAGGCCCCTTTTGTGTTTTTACCCCTGCCAATGCACTTTAATTTGATTTTGTATTAACAAATAAAAGCTCCCCGTTGCATTATTCCTCGCTTTATGGTTTCCAACAGCATGAGATGTTCACGGAACAGATATAAAAGGATGGCCAATTAACGATTGAGGGCAGCGTTGGGACGAAACAAACAGGCGCTACCCAAAGCCTTTTAAGGGTCTCGGGGTTCGATAATACGGTGACGTGGCGGTAGTGGTTTTTTCAAAACTCCATCTTCACATCCGCCTTAATTAGTAGCATCATCTCCGTGCGGTTCACGGGCACCTTAGCGGTGTAAAGCACATCATAAGCAGGGAAGAAGCCAGCCTTCTGATGGTACCAATGGCCATCGAAAAGGAAATTAACCTCGTAGTAGTAGTCGCCATTGATAATGGAGAGGATGGTGTATGGCTGGCCTTGGGTAAGCGATTTTAGCCGTTCCTCGAAGGCTTGGTGCGAGTCCAATTTGCTGACAGCGGGGGTGGCAATCACGGTCAGTTCACTGAGCTTGTCCGCCGTGCTGAAAACAAGGCTGTCCTCGTCAGGCGAGATGAAAGCGAACGGAAACATGGAGGCCGGATAGTCGAGGCAGTAATGGTAGTGCTGGTTGCAGTATTGCTGCGCAAATAGCGGTAAAGGCGCTTTGAACCCCAACTGGGCCAAGCACAATAGGAGGGTACCTATTGATATGAATATGGCAATTTTCATGGATTACGACACGGTGCTTGCAAAGCAAATGCCACGAAAGCGGGAGGGGAAAACTGGGTGAATTGGTTAAACGGGTTGAATTAGGGGAATATATCGGCTATTTGAAAATAGCGATGTTCAAATCCTGTCGGCCATTCGGCAGGGCAACGCCGTTGAGGTTGGCGGATTCAAAAGTAGCCACACCGTTGCAGCATTTATCTTTTTTGGTTGCACCAATGACGAATTTCAGCGTATCGGGTGGCAGGCTATCCAACTGAAAGACAAAGCCTTCGGCATTCCCAGAAGCTTGCACGGCCACGACATAAGGGTTGCTGAACGTCACCTCATAGATAGGCTCGGCTCCATTTTCATCCACCTTCAAGGGAGTTATTTTCAGGCTGTCCAATAGGAACTTCCCTGTGAGGATAAGATCAGTGCTATCCGCTGCGGAGTAGAAACCAATTAGTTTGACATCGTTGCCAACGCAATCTTCGGTGAAGCATTTGCTGCAAGCATGGGCTGCCAGCAGGAAGGCAATGGCTATGGTCAGAATGGTTAATTTTCTCATGGTAAAATCAAACGTTTGTTAAAAAGCGGGGCATTATTTTCCGCAAAGTTAAACAAATCTCCTATCGCACCACCATTACATCCCCTTTCAGCAATACGACTTCTTCATCCAAAAATATCACTTCTGCCGTCCAGGCAAATACAGCTCCTTGCATTTCCTTGCCCTTGGAGTTGCCATCCCAACCGATGCCGGGATTGTTTGGCGGGAAATCATCCAGTTTGAACAGATGCTCTCCCCATCGGCTGTAAACATTGAAGGATTTCACCCTAAAAGCCTCGCCACCAGCAAAGACCGTAAGCAGGTCGTTGACACCGTCGCCATTGGGGCTAAAGACATTGGGTACATAGACCCGTCGGCGGGCAATCACGTCCACCCGGATGCTGTCGGTGGTGGTGCAGTCGTCTTCTGAGGTGACGGTGAGGGTATAGCTCATCGGATGGAAGATATAGACCCAAGGGTTTGGGCAATCGTAACAGGAGAGGCCGGGCGTCATGTCCCACGCATATTGCTCCGCACCAATGACCACTTCTGGGCGGAGGCGGAGGCTGTCGCCAAGGAAGAGCGAGGTATCGGCACCCAGGTCCAGCACGGGAATGATGGCCGCTTCGAGCTGCACCGTTGAATCGAGTTGGCAGCCGTTGGCATCCTGAACGGAAAGGGTATAGGAGCCTTCGCCGAGGTCGGTGTAGCTGGTGCTGTCACTGTATGTGCTCTCATTCAACGCATACTGATAGGGTGGAATGCCACCAGCCACGCTTTGTGCAACGATGTTCCCGGTGAACGGCCCTTCGCAAACGGGGTCGTTGAACAGGGCAGCCAACAGGAGCGGGTTCGGGGCATCGAGGGTATAGGTTGCCGTCAGGGTGCAGAGCGCTTGGTCGGTGACGGTGACGGTATAATCGCCTGCGGAAAGGTTCGAGGCCAGTGCCGTGTTTGACCCAGAAGACCATGCGTAGGTATAGGGAGGGAGGCCCCCCCCGGCGCTGGCCAGGAGCGAACCGTCAGCGCCGTTGTAGCAGGAGACGTTGTAGCCGCCACCGTATTGCGAAGCATCGGCAGTGACAGTGACTGGGGTAGGCTGCCCCAAGTCGGTCAGCACCACCACGTCGTTGCCGAAGGTATCATGGATATTGATGACGTAGGTGCCCACGGGCAATCCGGTCAAGGTTCCCACCACATTTACTCCCGACAAACTGCCATTGCCGCTGGGGCCGGGCTGGCCAAGGCGGTACCAATCGTAAGTGAAGGGCGGTGTGCCGTCCTCTACCGAGAAGGTGACGATGCCATCGGAGCCGCCGTAGCACTGCACTTGGCTGGCACCGATATTGGCCTGTATTTCACAGATGATGGTGAAAAGGTCGAGGTTCACGGTACTGTCGCAATCGAGCCAAGTACTGAGGTTTTCCTGGAAAATACCCGTTTGGGTATATGGGTTGCCGCCAACCCAAAGCGTGTCGCCCTCGCAGATATTGAGGTTGAGGCTGGTCACTTGGTTTGGCGCAGCCGTGATGAATGCCTGTACAACGCTGTCGCAGTCGGCAGGGGTGGGGTAGTGCCACTCATAGAACCCTGGCAGGTAAATCACTGTATCGGCTACCATGAACGAGTCGCCGCCGCAGAGGTGCTGGTTATAGACCGTCGGCTCAATTTCATTGATGTTCACGAACTGGCAGGTAGGCGTGGCCTCGTCGCAGACGTTGCGGGCCTTCACGCAAAGCTGGTAAGTGCCCTCGGCGGGCCAGGTATAGGTCAGGGAAGTGTCCGCATCCACGAAGCTGCCGTTCACCGTCCACTCGTAAATGGTAGCGCCTACGATGCTCGGCGTCGTATAGGTCAACTCGGAGCCGGGGCAGGCGTTCATGATACCCGTGATGGGGCCAGTGGTGGAGAGCGAGGGCACCTCTGTGCTGCCACTTACGACGTTGATGGTATAGTTGCACACGTCGCCACCGTTGCCGTCCATGGCAAAGAAGTAGTATTGGCCAATTTCCAGCGGTACGATGTTCGTAAAGTTTTGGGTGGTGTTCGGTGAAATATCGCCATCGCAGTTGGATACCATCTCGAAGTTCTCGCAGTCGAGGCTTTTATAAATCGCCACCTCGAGGCCATTGTTTTGGTTACCGCCCCCACCGCCGTTCGAACAGTTGAACACTTCTACCGACAGGGTAAGGTTGGTGCTGGCTGCCCGGAAGGCAATCCATTGGGCATTGTGAACGGTGGTGGTGCAAAAATCGGGGGGCAATTGTCCGTCAACGCTCGAACTATTGATGCCCGTGAACCCATCAATGTCACAGATTACACAGGCGTCTTCGCAAAAGCTGGTCATGGAGGCAGGCTCGGTGCATGGGAGGGGCTGCGCAGTCAGTAAGAATGGCAGCACGACTATGGGGAATAATAGGTATAAAACTTTGTTCATAAACAGGTTTGACTACGCAAAGAAACGGTATAAGCGCGGAGAAACCTCATGGGGTGTATGATTTGTCGGAAGGGTTGCATGGCTTCCCTTTTGGATGGAGGATATGCGCGGCGAGCCGCCAAGTTTTAGGCATGAACCTACTCAGCGCTTGAACTTCAGTTGCACGTTTTTTACGTTGGCCTATTAACTTGTTTATTTTTCAAAAACTAGACTTGTTCGGGGGCCATTTCCAAAAAACAGCATCTTCGTGACCCGAACCTCTTGTTTGGCGGAAAATATACGAGGAACTGCGCCCCCAATTCAATTCGAAATAGCGTCACTGTAGTAAAAAAAAACCCGAATGAGCAAATTGCCCAACCTTCATTATTTTCAAGTAGCCACCCCGCCCAATGGCGCACAGCGTACCCTGCGCTTGTTGCTGCCCCAAGATTATGCTTTTTCGGAGCGCCGATACCCAGTAGTTTATGCATTGGATGGGCAGAACCTGTTTGAACCCGAATCGGCGTATGGTGGAAGGCATTGGAAGGTGCCTGAAACGATGTCGAAAATGCCGAAGAGACTACAAGCCATCATCGTTGGGATAGACAATGCGGGCGTTGGCCGCCTGCATGAATACGCACCCTATAAGCGCGGCCACCAAGGCGGGGGAGGGGAGGAGTACCTGCGTTTTATCATAGACAAACTGAAACCAGAAGTGGACAGCAGCTACCGCACTTTGCCACAGGCCGAAACGACCGCCATTATCGGTAGTTCGATGGGCGGCTTGCTGGCGCTGTGGGCGGGGCTGCGCTTTGGCGATGTGTTTGGCAGGGTTGGGGCGCTGTCGCCTTCGCTTTGGTTCAACCCGCAGGTTTTCCAATTGGCACGACACGATGTCGGTGAAAAAAGCAAGTTCTACATTGCAGGCAGCAGCCGTGAAAGCAGCCGAATGGAATCAGGTTTGCAAAAACTCTATGCTGAACTTCAACAAGGCGGCTTCACGCACCAACAGTTTCGAATTGTCATCCGGGAGCGGGGCAGGCACAACGAAGCTTTTTGGGGTCGTGAGTTTCCAAAAATGCACCGTTGGTTGTTTAGTTAAAAAATTGAATATCAACCACTTGAAAAAATTATTAAAAATATCACCGCTCCTTAAAGTAAAATTCCGCCCTATTCGTCTTCCTATATGTGCGGCAAAATGAACCAAAATAGCCGCCGATTAATCACCCGATTTTTCACATCTTTTAAAATTAAAATCATGCGACGTTTCCCTTATTTCATCGGCCCACTCATGGGCCTGGTACTCTTATTTTTCTTCCTGAAAGCCATGTTCATCGTCCTGTTCGGTGCAGCTGTGCTGGGCATGGGGGCAATGGCTTTCCGGGCCATGCGCTCACGCCACCACGATGGCCCGATGCACATAGCGGCTATGCGCCAGCGCCAGCCCGTGCCGATTGACGGTCGGCGCAGCGAGCCAGCCTTCCACTGGATGCCACAAGGGCGGATTATAGAAGTAATCTAATCACAATGGTTCGTGAGGTTTCAAGTTTAAGCCTGCCTGTCGGCAGACAGGGTTTCACAGGTTGGCTGCTATCGTGTTTAGGTCGTTTAATTTGTGAATTGGTTTATCGCCAAAACAAGCTTTCAGTAAATACTCGACTATATGTATTCGGCTGGTGCTCCGTGAAACTTGAAACCTTAAACCTCACGACCCATTGAATCATTCACCAAGGACAGTGACACTAAGGTTTCAAGTTTCAAGTTTCAGGGCAGCCCCTGCGTGAAACCTGAAACCCTAAACCTGAAACCCAATTTTCACTGACCACTAAACATTTTCAAATTATGTGTTATTCAAATCATCATGGAATGCGCGGCGGCTACGGCCATGCCACCAAAGGAATGGGCCACGCTGGCCGCTTCGGGCAAGGCAACCCCTGGATGCGGGGCGCTTGGTTCCAGCCCCCGGTAAATATTGAAGAACTGCAGGACCGCTACGAACTGCACCTCGCAGCACCCGGTCGCACGAAGTCCGATTTTCAACTCAGTGTTGCAGGCGACGTGCTCACCATCTCCAGCCGCAAGCAGGAGGAAAGCGACCTTGCCGCTTCGCAAAATTGGACACGCCGGGAGTTCCGCACGGTGGCCTTCGAGCGGCAGTTTCAGCTCAACGAGAAGATTGACGCCGAGGGCATCACTGCCAGCTACACCGATGGTGTATTGGTGGTCACATTGCCAAAGCACGCCAGTGCGCAATCCCCTGCGAGGGATGTGTTCGTGGCCTAAAACCATATTTCTTTAGTTGATTTTTTTGGAGCGGCAGCCCGTAATGGGTTGCCGCTTTTTTGTTGCGAAAATGGTTGGGGCCAGCCATCATAAAACCGCTCAATATGCCTTGATTCTTCAGGATTAAAACTACCTTTGACACAATTCTTCTCCGAACTGGAAAGCTCCTGCTCACATCC
>JANPLH010000486.1:0-8448 GCA_031426435.1 Saprospiraceae bacterium
CGACTCAACGAGGAGTATGATGTATTCTACCTCCTTGATGAATTAGAACCGGGGCAGATAGCAGCGGCGGTCAACCATTTGCGCAGCGACAAAAACCAGTACGAAAGGCTGGCGGCCAATTGCCGAACGGCAGCAAAGCAATTGAATTGGGAAAACGAATCCCAGAAGCTGCTGGATTTCATGCACAAAATCAAGTGAGCAGTGGCATCACTCTTCCACATAATCCAAGTCCTTCCCATACGTTTCCGGCAGGTAGTACAAAACACTCAAAGCAATGAACACGCAAACTACCCCGACTATATAAGCGCCGCCGATTTGTCCGAAACTCTCTTTCATGGTCTTGAAAAAAGGTGTGATTAATACTAAAGCGCCCCTTGCGAAATTGGGTACTGTAGTGGTAACAGTGGCCCGAAGGTTGGTGCCGAAGTTCTCTGCGGCAATGGTCACGAAAACAGCCCAGTAGCCAACACCAAAACCAATCAATAGGATTTTGAAGTAAAAATAGTCTTGGCTGATATCTCCTGAAGTCAGGTACCAGACAATGGTGGCGGCAGAAAATAGGTGGAAAAACAGCAGCGCCTTTTTGCGGCTTTTGACCAATTGGCTCATGATGCCGCTGGCAAAATCGCCGATGGTGAGACCAGTATAACACCACATGATGGCCGCCCCACCTGTCGTAACGGCGTCGGTCATGCCAAAGGACTTGCTGAATTCTGGGGCCAACGTGACCAATATACCCACCACGAACCACGTAGGCAATCCCACCAAAATGCACTTTAAATAGCGGTAGAACCGCTCCTTTTTATGAAAAATCTGGAGGAAATTGCCACGCTGCACCATCGTTTCCTTCAAGCTGCTGAACATTCCAGACTCAAACACCGAGATGCGCAGCAACAACAAGGCGAGGCCCAAGCCGCCCCCCACGAAATAGGCCGTGCGCCAGTCCCAAACTTGGCTGACGAAATAGGCTACCACAGCGCCGAGGATGCCAACGCTCGCCACTACGGTTGTCCCGTAGCCCCGTTTTTCCTTCGACATGATTTCACTGACGAGCGTTATACCTGCGCCCAATTCGCCCGCCAAACCGATGCCTGCAATGAAGCGCAGCACCTTGTATTGGTCAACGGACTGCACAAAACCATTGGCGATATTGGCGATGGAATACAGTATGATGGAGCCGAAGAGCACGGAAAGCCGCCCTTTTTTGTCACCTAAAATACCCCAGCCAAGACCGCCCAGCAACATGCCAAGCATCTGCCAATTGAGCAGGGAAAGGCCGATATTCTGGATGTCGGCAGGGTCGGTGACACCGATGGATTTTAGGCTCTCCACTCGTATGATGCTGAACAGCAACAGGTCGTAGATGTCAACAAAATAGCCGAGAGCCGCCACGATGATGGTGGAATAAACGACGAGGTTGGATTTCTCTTTGGTCATGAATAGGTAATTTGCCGTGCGAAGTAGCGAAAAAAATAGCATACCAAGCATCTCGTTTTATCAATTGATAGCAAATCCTATCTTTGCGCCCGTTTTTCGAGGAACGGTGAATTGTGAATTGTGAACGGTGAATCCCACGTCCCCTATTTACCGTTCACTATTCACCGTTCACCGTTCACAATTCACAATTAATAACAATGGCCCTCAAAGCAGGTATCGTCGGACTCCCAAACGTTGGCAAATCAACACTCTTCAATGCGCTCACCTCCGCAAAAGCGTTGGCTGCCAATTATCCATTTGCCACCAAAGACCCCAATATTGGCGTCATTACGGTGCCAGATGCCCGGTTGGACAAGCTCTTCGAACTCGTGACACCCAAGTCGTTGGTGCCAACCAACATCGAAATCGTGGACATTGCGGGCCTGATAAAAGGGGCCAGCAAGGGCGAAGGTTTGGGCAACCAGTTCTTGGCGAACATCCGGGAAACGGACGCCATCATTCAGGTGGTGCGTTGCTTTCACGATGATAATATCGTTCACGTGGATGGCAACGTGGACCCAGTGCGGGACAAGGAAGTGATTGACACCGAGCTGATTTTGAAGGACATCGAGACTGTGGAGAAGCGGCTCGACCGTTTGCGCAAGTCAGCAAAAACTGGCATCAAGCAAGAAGTTCATTTTGTTACAGTCGGTGAAGCCATCATGGAGCACCTGAACAGCGGCAAGCCTGCCCGTTCCATGCGGCTCGAAGGTGATGACCTCGAACTGCTCGAGGACATGATGTTGATGACCGCCAAGCCTATCCTCTACGTCTGCAATGTGGACGAGGCCAGTGTGCATAGTGGCAACGATTTCACCAAGCGTTTCATGGAAGCCGTGAAGGACGAACCAGCTGAGGTCATTTTTGTAAGTGCCAATATAGAGGCGGAGATTGCGCAGATGGATACCAAGGAGGAGCGCAACGAGTACCTCCAGATGATGGGGCTGGAAGAGCCGGGCGTCAATCGCCTCATCCGTGCGACCTATAAGTTGCTGGACCTCATCACCTATTTCACAGTCGGTGAAAAAGAGGTGCGGGCCTGGACGGTTCACCGGGGTTGGAAGGCACCCAAGGCGGCCAGCGTTATTCACACCGATTTTGAAAAGGGATTTATCCGTGCGGAGGTCATCAAGTACGATGACTATGTGAAATACGGCTCAGAAGCTGCCATCAAAGAAGCTGGGAAAATGGGCGTGGAGGGTAAGGAATATGTGGTAGCAGATGGCGATTGTATGCACTTCCGGTTCAATGTTTAAGACTTTTGACATTAGACAATAGACTTTAGATGGGGGAGTTCCTTTAGCTCCAGAATGTCTAATGTCTAAAGTCTAATGTCTATTGTCTATCATCTGATAAGCGTCACATTCCCCTTTTTGGCGAAAGATTCTCCATTTTCACATTTCATGGTTGCATAAAAACCATAAACATCGGGCGGTAACTGTTTGCCCTTATAGGTGCCGTCCCAACCAATTGCTGCGTCGCTTGATACAAAAACCTGCTCGCCCCATCGGTCATAGACCACTAAATGCACTTCGGTCAAGTCGTTTCCAAATACTTTGAACACGTCGTTTTTGTTGTCGCCATTTGGCGTGAAACCGGTTGGTATGAATAGGTATGGCTCATCGCAAAGCGTCAAAACTACAATGAATACGGTTCTTTCCACCACGCAACCGTTGGAATCGGTAACGGTGAGCAGGTATTCAACATCTTGGTCTGGGCTGGCAATGGGGTCAGGGATATTGGCATTGTTCAACCAGGTTGAGGGGGACCATTCATAAATCAAGCTGGGGTCATTGGTGGCCAACAACTGCACTGTTTCACCCCTTAAAATGGTATCAATACCGGGTGTCACCTCCACACTTGGCGGGATGAAAACGGAAATGGTTCGCTCCACCTGACAGAAGCCGGTCGCATCAGTCAACAGTACGTTGTAAGTGGTTGAAACTGTTGGGCTTGCAGTTGGATTGATGCTATTGGGGGCGTCGAGGAAATCGGGTGGCATCCAATGGAAACTGGCTCCGAGATAGGAGCTGTCAGGATTGAGTTCTACCGCCGCACTGGTCAAACAGAAACTAAATGAGTCTGCCAGTTCCAAATCGTTGAAAATGACCACTGGAATAGGCTGCTGGAGTGTATCCATACATCCAATTATAGAACCAACGATGAGGGTCAAAGTGGCTGTGCCCGATTCGGTCAGCGTAAACATTGGATTGCTTTCATTGCTTTCCCAAGTGTTGCCCCCTTGTGTGAGCGTCCAAGACCATGTGACAATATTGGCCAAAGTATCCACAGACGAATCTGTGATTTGAACAGTGAATTGGTCCTCGCACGCTACATCCGCAAGTTCAAAATTGGCAAACAACGAATTGAGGTTCAACTGAATGGGTGCCGAAAAAGTGTCGGCACAATTGGTACCCGGCTCGGCTATCAAAGTGATTTGGTAAAGCCCAGTATCACTGTAAGTATAGGTGGGATTAGGCAGCGAAGAAGTTGCGTTGGGATTATTGGGGTCATTGAAAAACCAATTATAATGGTTGGAATTGACGCTTTCATTTTCAAAGCTGACAGTAAGCCCCTTGCATTGCACCGAAGGTGCAAAGAAAGCGGCGGTCGTCACGGCACAAACGCCGATGTTCACTTGATAGTCCCGCCGTTTTGTCCCAATCAAAACACCGCCCCGGTATTCTTCCACACAGATTCCAATCACAAATTGTCCGATAATAGAAGGCAGGCCTGTAAGCAATCCGGTTGCTGGGTCAATGGACATAAGGGGTGGCCCACCGATTTGGTTGTTCATATTATAGGGCAATTTCCAAGGCACCGGGAAATAGGGTGGGGCATTGGGTGGCTGCGGCATCGGGTTGGCTGGAGTTGCCCCGGTTAATGGGTTGCATAACCTGTAGACCAATGAATCCCCATCCGGATCAACTGCCGATTGGTCAATCTGGAAAGGCTGATTGACGCATAAATACAGCGGTGGCCAATTGTTGAAAACGGGGCTGCTGTTGCAAGCTACCAGGGCAAAACTGTCCAAAATAATGCTGTAAGTTGCTCCCACATCATCTGGCATGACGAGGTTGGAAATAGTGTGGTTTCGGCAACAACGTTGATATACCAAATGATAGCCGCCTGCTAAAAAAGGCAAAGTAGCTATGACGGTGTAGGTCGTCGTATGCACGCAGACATTCGGTGGTACGACGTAGCAGTCATTGTTCAAAGCAGGGTCGAGCGTATCGTTCAGCATAGAATCCAAGTGAATCATCAGGGTGTCCACCAGTGCATTGGTGCGGTTGGAGAATATACCAATTGAAGCAGGGTTGTCGAACCAAGGTTCTCCGTTGTAGCAGTCCCTAAAAATCGTCAGCTTGATTTCGTACACGTTGTTTCCGAGGCAGGTATAGGTCATTTCGCCACCCACAATATGCGTGGCCCTTAATGCCAGCGGCATCAAAAAGGCAAAGCAAAACAACAGGAAAAACAATCGTTTGGGCATGTCAAAACGTTTTTAGTGGCAATATTCAAACCATTGAACAACAAGTTACTGAATCCCCATTTTTCAAATATGCCAAAGTCCGATTTTTGTTTGATTTTGACAAAAATCGAAAGATTTTGGCAGCCGACTTCAACGCAGATATTACCTTTATTGCCAACTTGTTATGAAAATATTTACCACCGAACAAATCCGACAATTAGATGTGCTCACCATCCAACTTGAGCCTATCACCTCACTCAATTTAATGGAGCGGGCTTCAAAGGCGTTTTGCCAATGGTTCGCCCGACAGTTCCCCAATCGCAACCAAAAAGTCTTTGTCGTGTGCGGCACCGGCAACAATGGCGGTGACGGTCTTGCCATCACTCGTTTACTTTCCAAGGACTATTACGATGTAACGGCTTATCTCTTGTTCGTCAACACTGACATCAGCAAAGATACTTACGAAAACTTGCGAAACCTCAAACGGTTTGGGAGCGGCAACCCAATCCGGGAAATTCAAGCGGACGATAAATATCTACCCACTTTCCCAGCGGGCAGCATTGTGATTGATGCCATCTTCGGTAGCGGTTTGAACAAACCATTGTCGGGTTATTGGGAAAGATTTGTGGGGTACCTCAACAAACTACCCGTCACAAGGGTCGCTGTGGACATTCCATCTGGCATGTTCGCCGACAAGCCAACCGAAGGGACTTCCATCCTTGCCGATTGGACATTCAGCTTTGAGTTCCCTAAGCTCGGTTTTTTCTTCGCTGAAAACCAGCACCGCCTTGGCCACTGGACTTTCGGCAGCATTGGGCTGCACACCACCTCCATTCAGCAAGCGCATACGCCTTATTATCTTTTGGATGAAAAAATGGTGAAACCGCTCCTTCGTTCCCGCCAGAGGCATGACCACAAGGGAACCTTCGGCCATGCCCTATTGGTGGCGGGGAGCTATGGAAAAATAGGGGCGGCCATCCTTGCAGCAAGGGCTTGTTTGCGAAGCGGTGCTGGCCTCCTCACTGTTCATGCGCCAAAATGCGGCTATGAAATCCTGCAAATTTCCGTTCCCGAAGCGATGGTCAGCGTGGACGAGCACCAATATTCCGTCACCAATGTGCATGAGGATTTGAGCAAATACAAGGCCATCGGCATTGGCTGCGGCATCGGCACCAACGAACTGACGGCTCAGGGCCTTGCCGACTTGTTGCGCCGCACCACCTCGCCAGTGGTGATAGATGCCGATGGGCTGAACCTGCTGGCCGGGCACCCTGATTTTTTCAGTTTGATTCCGAAAAACAGTATCCTAACCCCGCACGTGAAGGAGTTCGAGCGGATGTTCGGCCCTTCGGCCAATGATTTTTCCCGCAATGATTTGGCGATTCGCAAAGCGCAGGAACTGGGCATTTACCTCATTCTGAAAGGTGCCAATACCGCCATTGCCTGCCCCGATGGCACCTGCATTTTCAACAACAACGGCAACCCCGGCATGGCCACGGGCGGCAGCGGCGATGTGCTGACAGGCATCATCACCGGGCTGCTTGCGCAGGGCTACTCCCCGCTGGAAACTTGCCAGCTTGCTGTTTACTTACACGGCTTGGCGGGCGACCTCGCCATGCTCGACCAACAGCAGGAGGCATTGCTGGCAAGTGACATCACCTCGCACCTCGGCAGGGCGTTCAAGCACCTAAAACCCATCGAATGAAGGCGGAGCTTTGGTTTATCGGCAAAACGGCCTTTTCTTATCTGGACGAAGGAATGGCCATTTATGAAAAACGGCTCGGCCATTATTTGACTTTTGCCGCCCAATTGATTCCAGATATAAAGAATGCAGGCAGCTTGAACCCGGAGCAGTTGAAGCAAAAAGAGGGTGAGGCCGTATTTTCCAAGCTCAAGAAAGATGATTTCTTAGTTTTGCTCGATGAACGGGGCAAGCAGTTGACCTCCGTTGAGTTTTCGGCTTTCATGGAACAGCGAATGCTGATGGGTTCAAGGCGCTTAATCTTTCTCATCGGCGGCGCATGGGGCTTTTCAGAGGAGCTTTACCAGCGGGCCGACTACAAGCTTTCGTTGTCAAAAATGACCTTCTCCCACCAAATGGTCAGGCTCTTTTTCTTGGAACAGTTGTACCGTGCCATGACCATTTTACGGGGAGAGAATTACCATAATGAATAAGGATTGAAGGATTGTAGGATTGAATATTACACGTCCACCAAACCTTCAAACCTTCAAACCTTCAATCCTTCAATCCTTCAATCCTTCAATCCTATGTCCATCACCGTTACCCTTGTTATTATCGCTGTTACAGTCCTCATCTCTTGGCTGACATTAAGCAAACGGGATCTGTTCCTGAAGTTCATGCACTATCCTTATGAAGAACACCGTGACAAGGAGTACTATCGTTGGATTACCTCGGTTTTTCTTCATGGAAGTTGGATGCACTTGGCCATCAATATGTTCGTATTGTGGAGCTTCGGTACCTTCATAGAGTTTGCATTTGTGGAGTTGTTCGGCAATTTCATGGGAAGGTTGAATTTCGCCGCACTATACCTCCTATCTGGCGTATTTGCTGATATACCCACTTATATCAAGCATAAAAACAACCAATCTTTTAGTTCGGTAGGTGCATCGGGAGCCACTTCGGGCATCATGTTCGCTTTTGCCTTATTGCTGCCTTGGGAGAAGATTTATCTCTTTGGTGTATTGCCCATTCCTGCCATTGTCGCCGCAGTACTTTACTTGGTTTATTCATCTTATGCCTCCAGGCAAGAGGCCGGAACCAAAATTGACCATGAGGCCCACTTTTGGGGAGCGGTGTTCGGCTTTGCATTTACCGTTGCTTTAAAGCCTCAACTCTTTACCGCCTTTATTGAAAAAGTAGTGAACGGCTTGCCGTTTTAGAAAATTGGGAAATTGGTGACATTGACCAATTTCCCAATTTCCAATTTCTAAATCCCCAACCGCTTCCTTATCTCCGCTGGCACTGCATCTTTATGCACCATGATGCCCACCGTTTTCAGCCTGAAATACGGCTCCGACATATAGACATAGCCTGAGTAGGGGCTGATTTCCCCCCAAGAGTTTTTCACATAGAAATAATTGGTGCCGCTTTGGTCCTTGGCCGTTCCGGTGATGTGCATTAGGTGGTCGTCGGTCGTGGAGTAATTGGTGAAAGTCGTTTGCCGCATTTCCTGCGTAACTGCTACTTCCTCGCTTGGCTTGGTGAAAAGGTCTTCCCGTTTTTCATCATAAGGAAGAACGGCCACGCCCTTGCTGGCCGAAAATCCTTTCTCGCTCACGTCGCCATCCCAGGCCACGCTGTATCCTTTTGAAATGGCGTACTTTGAAATGGCAACCAAGTCGGTAAATGGCACATTATAGTAAGCGCCATTGGCCCAATTGTCTGGAATTTCAAGCACCATCTGATGGTCGAAAGGGTGGTGGGTATAGGACGTGAAGCTCACATAATCCGCCGGGTTGATGCCGAGGGCATAGCCCTT
>JANPLH010000487.1:0-22331 GCA_031426435.1 Saprospiraceae bacterium
TGGATGTTCCGCCTTCTGCGCAATCTATTTCACCCGTTTTCCAAAGTTTTTCGTGCTTGGTAAAGCCCGATTTTTGCACTATCATCTCATACTCACAGCGGCAATCCAACAAGAATTTGAAGCTACCATTGGCGTTGGTGCTGTACTCCTCTACTTTGTTGTTGCACTTGTTCAGCACCCGCACGGTTGAGCCTTCCAGCGGCGCATCCGTGGTGCGGTTGCGTACCATGCCCGTGAAGGTCAATGCCTTCGGCAAATCTATGGGCACAAGGTATTCCGGTTGCGCCAGCATCTCCGTTGAGGTGACGAGCAGCCGCACGGAATGGTAGCCATCCTTGCTCACTTCGATATAGTAGTTCTCGCCCGGCACTACGGGCACTTTCACTTCGCAGCTTTTGGCGATGGGGCCTTTCATAGAAAAGCCCTCGGTGTAAAGCACCACGTATTCCTGCTCTGGGTTGTACTGGTTTTCGATGGCCCCCCAAACAGAACCTTCCGCTGGCCTGATTTTCAGGTTGGCGTCGTCAATGCGGGCTCCCGTGGCTTTGTCCACCACGCAGACGCTGGCCAGCACGGGGCGCACCCCATTGAAGTTCCAGCGGTAGATGTCGTCCTGGCCCTTGCCGCCTGGGCGGTCGGAAGTCAGGTAACCCTTGAATTCCGTCTTGTCGGAGGTGAAGGCAAAATCGTCGTGGCTGGAGTTGACGGGAGCTGGGAGGCGCAGCGGCTGGCTGGCCTCCATGCCAATCATCAGCACGGAGAAAACATCAAGGCCACCCATGCCCTGCCTTCCATTGGAGGAAAAATAGAGGGTGTTGCTGGCCGTCACGAAGGGGAAAATCTCTTCACCCGGTGTATTGACGTTTGGCCCAAGGTTGATGGGGGTGCCCCAGTTTTCGCCATCTTTCGTTACGGTGTAAATGTCCATTCCACCATAGCCGCCTGGCCTGTTGGAGGCAAAAAACAGCATTTTGCCATCGGCGGTCAGCGTCGGGTGGCAGGTGGAGTAGTTATCGTCGTTAAAAGGCAGCGCCTGCACTTCCTGCCAGCGGCCATCCACGTTTTGGGCGGAATAGGTCTTGAGGTCAATGACGCCTAGGTTATTCGGACCCGTGCCATTGTTGCGGGAGAAAATCATGGTTTTAGAATCGGGGGTAAAAGTGGGTGCGCCGTCGTGGTACTTGCCATTGATGTCTCCCCGAACCATATCGGGCGAGAAGAAGCGGCCTTCGGCGTCTTCCTTCGCAAAATAGAGGTCGGAATAGCGTCCCGTCACGAGGTCTTGGTCACAAACGAAGACCCGCTTGCCGCCTCGTGCCGAGGTGAACATCACGCCATTGTTGTAAGGTACGGCGCAGTAGTCGAGGTACTGTGTGTTGATGTCCGCCGCATTGTCGAGCATATAGCTGCCGCTTGGCTGCGGCTGCATTTTCACGCTGTAAGCATGTTGCGCCCCAACCCAACCGGCAGGCAGGAGCAGCGCTAAGAGTATTTTAGATGCTAATTTCATTGTTTCATTGTTGCATTGCTTCATTGCTTCATGGTCTCATTGTCTCACTGTTTCATGGCCGATCCCACAACAATGAGACCATGAAGCCATGAGACAATGAGACCATGAAGCAATGAAGCCAGTTAAAAGAACCGCAGATGACTCACCTCGCAAGACTTGCACTTGAAGGTGTAGCCCATCATGATTTCCCAGCTTCCGTTGGTGGCTTTTTTCAGTTCTGAATGCGTGACGTCAACGGCCACGCCGAGGCGCATCCCGTTGCCGAATTCGATGCCCGATAAGAAGTCGAAGGAGTCGCCGAGGCGGTAGGTGCTGCCCACCCAGAATATGTTCTTGAAGAGCAGGTTGGCGTTCAGGTCCAGGTCAACGGGCGCTGCCGGATTGTAGCTGACCATCATGGAGGGCATCAACTCCACATTACTGGAAAGCCGGGTACTAAAGCCCCCCATCAAATAGGTCGTGCGGGGGTTGTCCTGCTTGCCGCTGCGGTCGAGGTAAAGGCCGCTCTTGAGCAGCCTTGGCATCGAAAGGCCGAAGTAATAGCCTTTGCCCAAGAAATAAGCGCCACCACCAAAGTTGGAGTTGAACGCCGTTTCATCTCCCTGTGGGATTTCCGGATCGTCCGGGTCTATGGCATTAGCATCCGACCACTTGATGCGCAGCTGCTCAAACCTGCCGGCCACGCCGAGGCTGAGGGTGCTCGATTCGCCTAGCTTGATGCGGTAGGCATAGCTCATTTCGGCTGCATTGGTGTTCACCTTGCCGATTTCGTCGGAGGTGATAGCAATGCCCATGCCGTTGCGTTTGCCTGCAAAGGGCGTATGGGCGTTCACATGGATGGTACGCGGGGAGCCGTCTATGCCCGCCCACTGGTTGCGGTAGAGCGCCAAGGCATCAAATGCACCTTTGGCACCCGTGTAGCCGGGATTGTAGGCCAGCTTGTTGAAGGTGAAATGCGTGAACTGCACGTCACTCTGCGCTGCTGCCGCCGCTGCCAGAAAGAGTAAAACCAAGGATTGGATTAGCTTCTTCATTTTATTTTTCATTGTTTCATTGCTTCTTGGCTTCACTGTTTCATGGTTTCATAGCTGGGCCCCCAACAATGAGACCATGAAGCCATGAAACAATGAAACAGTTAAGCCATGAAACCATTTATCTCGTAATGGTGAAATACCCCTGCAAGCACTCCTTGCTATTGTCCTTGTCCAATTGGACGAGGTAGAAATAAGTGCCCGGCGGGAGTAGGTTGCCCTTATAGCTGCCATCCCAGTTGTTGGTGTAACCATCCATGTCAAAGACCTTGTCGCCCCAGCGGTTGAACACCCTCACGTTGTTGTTCCTGTAGGTCGTACCCAAGCAAGGCACCTCGAAATTGTCGTTCTTGCCGTCGCCGTTTGGCGTGATGATGTTCGGTACGAAGCAAGGTTCTTCTTGGTTATTGTTCGTACCAAGCACGTTTATCCGCACGGTGGCACGGTCACAGTCGTCGGGGCAGTCTGCGTTGCAGAGTTCATACACCAGCACGTCTGGGCCGAAGTAGTTCTCACGGGGCAAGTAGGTCAGCTTGCCGTCCACCACCTTGGCCGTGCCGTTTATTGGCATTTCCACGATGCTGAGTTCCCATTCTTGCACGTTGCCAGGCAGGTCGTTGAGCGTCAGTTCTGCGTTCTCCAAGGTCTCGTTGAAATTCAAATCATATACATCATCTGTTGCCGCAATGCCAGTAAACACATGCACTTCGACAGGTGCAGCGTTGAAGCTGCAACCATCAATGGTCAAGGTGGCTGTGTATTCGCCTGCTTGGCCAGTGGTTGCCGAAGGCAAAACTGGGTTTGGTACATTGGCGGTGAAGCCCTGTGGGCCGTTCCACTGGTATGTTGCGCCAGCAATAGGAGATACGGTCAGTTGCACCAGGTCGCCACGACAAGCAGGTGTGCTTGCCTCCGTAGAAGATGTTGTAACAATAAATGGCGCTTGCGTCATGCCCACTTGCTGCATGTTGGATGGTGGCGTGGCACAGTTGCCATTGCTGGCAATGACCGAGTAGGTGCCCACGTTGGCCGTCACCATATTTCCCACAAGGAAGCTCGGCTCGTCGGTCGTCGCTATCAATATTGGGTTGCCACCTGCTCCATTCGGGGTGAAGTACCATTGGTACTGCATGTCGGTGGCAGGTGCTGCGCTGCTGTTCAGTGTGAGCGCCTGGCCCTCGCAAAGCAGGTCATCGGAGGTGCCTAGTAGGAGTGCCGTGCCGCTCAGGTTGCTGATGACGACCAGCGCCTCGTTGGAAGGCTGCGTCGTGCAATTGCCGGAGGCAACTACCACGGAATAGATGCCTGCATTGGCCGTCGTTACGTCACCCACGAAATAGGTAGGTACATCTGTGGTGCCAAGCAATACTGGTGTGCTGCCTGCCCCTGGGGGGGTGAAGTACCACTGATAGATAGCGCCCGTGCCAGCGAATGCCGTGCTGTTGAGCGTCAGCGTTTCGCCAAGGCAAAGCTGCGAGGACGAAGCCGTGAGCGTTGGCGCACCGCTGAGGGCGTTGGTCACGTCAATCGCCGCTGCGTTGGAAGGCTGCGTCGTGCAATTGCCGGAGGCAACCACCACAGTATAAGTGCCTTCGTTGCCGTTGGCAATGCCCTGCACAAAGTAGGTCGGAATGTCGGTCGTTGCTATCAATGCTGGGTTGCCGCCTGTTCCCGCTGCGCTGAAGTACCAGAGGTACTGCACGTTGGTGCCAGGGTAGATGGAGCTGTTGAGCGCCAAGTTTTCACCCTCGCAGATTTGCGAAGCAGAAGCCGTGAGCGTTGGTGCGCCACTGAGGGCATTGGTAACGCTGATGTCCTGTGCATTGGATGGCTGCGTAGAGCAGTTGCCGACGGAGGCCGTCACGGTGTAAATGCCTTCGTTGTTGGCCGTCATGTTCTGCACATAGAACGTTGGAATGTTGGTGGTGCCGAGCAAAACTGGTGCATTGCCTGACCCTGTGGGGTCGAAGTACCAGTTGTAGCTGACCGTATTGCTGGGGAAGAAGGAACTGTTGAGCTCCAGGGTCTCGCCCTCGCAAAGCACGTCGTTCACCACGGTCAGCGACGGGACCGGCCCGATATTGCTGGTCACGCTAATGCTCTCGACATTGGATGCCGGAGAAATGCAGTTGCCGTTGCCCGCAATGACGGTGTAGTTGCCGGAGTTAGCCGGAGTGACATCCAACAGCACCAGCGTGGGTACGGTAGTCGTACTGATCAGGTTGCCGTTGAAGAACCACAGGTACTGTGTATTGTTGCCCGACAGCAAGGAGGTGCTGAGGGTCAATGATTCGCCCACACAAAGTACATTGGCAGAAGCATTGATGGGCGGCACACTGCCCATATGGGTTAGCACCAAGATAGACTGCCCATTGGAAGGTTGCGAGGTGCAACCCGACAGGCTGGCCTGTACGGTATAGCTGCCACTGTTCAGCGTTGTCAAGTTGCTGATGGTGAAAATTGGAGTCTGTGTCGTTCCAAGCGAGATGCCTTGGTAAAACCACTCATACGTTGCACCGCTGATGTTTGTGCTCGTGAGTTGCAGCGTTTCACCTTCGCAAAAACTGCCCGCATTGGCTGCAATGGCTGGGGTTTGCGACAGCACCGTGTTGACCGTCACCTGTTGCGGCGTTGACTGTGGCGTTGTGCAGCCGCCTGTTAACACCGCCAAACTATAATAGCCAGCGTTAGCCGTAGTGGCGTTCGGGATGCTGAAAGTCGGTGTGTTTGTCGTGCTTAGCAATACAGCATTTCCACTTGCCCCATTGGGGTTGAAGAACCACTGGTATTGCGCACCGCTGCCTGCCGATGGCGTACTGAGGGCGATGGTCTGCGTCTGGCAAAGCACGGCGTTGGTGACTGTGATGGTCGGTGCCTGCAAGGCAGCATCGTTGACCGTGACATTGACCAAATTAGAAATTGGCGTTGGGCAGCCTGGTGTACTTGCCGTAACGAAATAGCCTCCAGAAAAGCCAGTGTTCACGTTGTTTATGGTAAACGTTGGCGTAGTCGTGGTGCCGAGGCTGATGGTGCTTATCCCGCTATTGAACATCCACTCGTAAATGACGCCTATGCCAGGGTAGCTTGTCGTTGTAAACTGCAATTGCGAGCCAGCGCAAGGCGTGTCGTCGTTGGCAGCGATGGATGGAGCTTGGTTCAAGGAACCGCCTACCGTTACTGTCTCCACGTTGGAAGGCGGTGAGGTGCAGCCGCCCGCAGAAGCCACTACGGAGTAGCTCCCCGTGTTGCCGGGCGTCACGCTCATGATGGTAAATGCCGGGATGGTCGTCGTGGCAAGTGGTGTGACCGTCGTGCCGTTATTAAAAAACCACTGGTAAGTGGCACCTCCCAGAACACCCGTTGCCGCAAGGCCCAAAATCTCGCCCTGGCAAAGCACGTCGTCCGTCACGCTCATGGTCGGTGCGGTGTTCTGCACATTGGTCACAGCGACCACAGCAGCTGGTGAGGCATCGGACTCGCAGCTGCCTTTCCGCACTTTTACCGTATAGCTGCCACTGTTGGTTTGGGTAACATCGTTGAGTTGTAGCTCAGGCGTCGCCGTTGTCGAAATCAGCGTATTGCCGAAAAACCAAAGGTATTCCACGTTGGGGCCAGCCTGCGCTGTGGTGGTCAGCATCACGTCCTCGCCGTTGCAAGGTTGGGTATCGCTTACGTTCAATGCAGGGGTGGTCGGGGCGGTAGTGATGGTCACTGCCACCGAAACTGGCTGCGATGGGCAACTGTGGTCGCTGAACACCGTGAGCGAATAGTTGCCCGAATTGGCAGCCGTGATATTGTTCAAAGCTACCGGGAACGGGCCTTGGGCAGGTGCATTGCCCTGGAACAAGAAGCCGTTTGGCCCTGTCCAGATATAGTCCACATTGCCAGGAAACTGAACCGAGTTAGTAGCCGTCAGGCTAACCGACTGGCCTTCGCACAATATCGCCGGGCTGCTCAGGTTGCCAATGCTGGCAACGGGCGAGCTTGGGTTGCAGGTGTATTCCCGCCAATTGGGGATATTGTTGCTGTTGGAATCGGGGCAGGGGTTGCCACCTGCACATTCCTCGGCGTCTGTCAGGCCGTCGCCGTCAGTATCGAGGTCGTCCACGTCGGAGATGCCGTCGCCATCCGTATCGGTGCAAGGCGTAGAAGTCTCACATTCATACGCATCGTCAATGCCATCGTTGTCCCTGTCGAAGTCCCGGAAGTCGGCGATGCCATCTGAGTCGCCATCGGTGCAAGGTGCATCAATGGAGCATTCGTCGGCGTCAACGATGCCATCGTTGTCGGCGTCGAGGTCACGGAAGTCTGGCTCGCCTTGGCCGTCCGTGTTCGGCGGCGTGGAGGTCGGCACGAGGTTCGGCGCAGTGGCTTGGCCATCGGCATCCACCGTTGGGTTGCCGCTGCCGAGGATGCCGTCGTGGTCAGGGTCTCTACCCCCAGCCCCTGAAGGGGAGGATTCGGTTACGTCCCAAACACCATCGCCATCCGTATCAAGGTCACGGTAGTCCTGCTGTTGGTCATTATCGGTGTCAACTGGGTCAGATTTGGTGCTCAATGGGTTGCCCTGTGAGTCTGCCGTAGCACGGCCAGTGGCGTCTACCGTGGGCACTCCCGTGCCGATAATACCGTCGCCGTCGCCATCAGAATAGGTTGCTTCCGCAACATCGTTGAGGCCGTCGTTGTCGGAATCAAGGTCACGGTAGTCCCGCACACCGTCGCCATCCGTATCGGCTGGCGAAGAGGTTGGGCTGTTGTTGGCCGAAGTTGGAATACCTTTATTGTTGACAGTTGGTGTGCCAATTGCTGGCATACCGTTGTTGTCGGGGTCGGTGCCATCGGCCTCGGCCACGTCGTTTATGCCGTCGTTATCAGTATCGAGGTCGAGGTAGTCGGGGCGGGAGTCGCCGTCCTTGTTCATTGGTACAGAAGTAGTGGCGAGGGACTGGCCGTTTGCGCCAGCAATCGCCTTACCATTCGTATCCACGGTTGGGTTGCCCGTTCCGATGATGGCGTTGTTGTCGCCGTCGGGATTACCACCTTCTTCCACGTCGTGGATAAGGTCATTGTCTGAATCGAGATCATGCCAATTGCGAATTCCGTCGCCGTCAGTATCGGGCGGTAACGGGATAGGCAGGCCAGTAATTGCTGGATTTATCAAGGTAACCAAGCCTTGTGCGTTCACCACGGCAGGGTTGCTGGCATTGCCACCTATGCGTCCATTGTTGTCCGTGTCATAGCTGCCAAAGCCTGCCTCTGCTACGTCATTGATGCCATCGTTGTCGGCGTCGAGGTCGTCGTGGTCAGGCACGCCGTCGTTGTCCCATTCCAAGCGTCCGTAGGTTTCCACGGCGTTGGGGTCATTGGGGTCGGAGGCGATTGCGCTGAAAAGCCCGTTTTGGCCGAAGGCCGATGGAAGGCCATCAATCACGCCGTCGCCATTGAGGTCGGGCTGGTTGTGGCCTGCCTCGAAGAGGTCAGTGATGCCGTCGTTGTCGGAATCGAGGTCGAGGTGGTCGGGCACCCGGTCACCGTCAATGTCATAAACTGGGTTCACGTTGTCGCAAATGCCGTCGTTGTTGGCATCGGTGCAGTTATTGGGCAGGGCCGGGTCATTTGCGTCCCGGTAGTTGATGATGCCATCGTTATCAGTGTCGGCGCTTGGGTCACGCACACCGGGCAAGCAAGTGAAGCCGCCCGAAGGGTTGCAAAATTCTTTTCTGTCTGGTATGCCATCGTTGTCATCGTCAATGTCAATATTGTCACGGACGCCATCGCCATCGGTATCAGGGATGGAAGCCGTAAGGCAGTTGAGGGTAATGTCAATGGTAAATATCCCAAATGCGGCACCGGAATACTCGACGAAGGCCCAGTAATCCAATATCTTATTATCGCCAAAATTTTGTTGATAGACAAAAGGCACATTGGTGGGAGCCGCCTGTCCATTGGGGTTGTTACCGCTCCTTGGGCCACCCACGAGGGTATGGTCATAATAGAATTGGTCGAAGGACGAAGCCTTCACGTCGCTGATAAGCTTGATGATGACGCCTCCAACGTTGTTTTCAATATCTGAAAGCAGGATATGCGTTTCACCGTCACGGAGTTCTAATTTATAAGCAAATGTAAAGCCGGAGGCAGCGGTCAAGAGGTTGCCCATGCCATCCCTTCCGTCCCAATAAATAGAGCCAGGGCCCGGCGTGATTATCTTCGTAATGGTGCGGTCAATCATGTCCACAAAGTCGCCATCATTGTTCAAATCAAAGGAGAGGTATGCTACCCCACCTTGCGTTGATTGAAAGTCAATCAAAGCACCTTCCCCCTCCTGTATGGCACCCGGCAAGCAGGGGTCACCGTTGGGGCTTGTCGCTTTTATTTCAAAATTATCCAGCAAAGGCTCTATGGATGATGGCATGTTGAAGAGCCAAGTCTCATGGGTATTATTCCTGAAAACATCCGTGACCTTTGCCGTGGCGGGCATGGTCTGGTCGGGTTCATTGAAGAAAATTTTGTTGTTTATCAAACTGGCAGGCAGGTAGTCCTCTGCCTGTGGCTCATAATAGTAACTTTCGCCGATGACCCAAGACAATGGGTCGGCGGAGCGGGTCACGTCGTCCCGCTTGAGCGACTTGTAGGTTGGCTCACCAGCGCTATTCACCATGCCCCTCGACACGGAGGTGATGGGGAAGCGATAAGGGTCGGTCTCCATGAACTTCACCTCGTACAAAAAGCCGCCCTTCGTCAGCACGAAGAACTCCGGCGAGGTCATGAATCCGTTTTGGCTGATAACGGAGACATACTCGTTGGAATAAACCCGGCCCGACTTCATCGAGCCGCCTGCATTGGCAGCTCCTTCGGACGAAATAGTGATGTCCCATGCCGTGATGACAGTCGGCACCGTAGGCTGATGCACGGCCCTGTCCCAAGCCTGACCGTTCAGGATGTTTATGAAGTTGGAGGCCTGATAGACCGGGAAGGCGATGACAACCGTCCAGATGCCCTCCTGCCCACTGCCCACATTGATGGTTCCCGGCGTGTAGCCATTGGCACCGCCTATCGGGCCGTTCGATTCCTGCACGTTGTTGTAGATGATGGCTGTATTGCCAGTGCCGTTTCCGTCGAAATTGGCTACCAATGACCCATCCGGCTGATAGACCTTGATGAAGCCCCCAGCAATGCTGACGTGGCTCGCCCCAACGTTGATGGTCTCGCCTTCCTTGGCATATACCTTTAACTGCTGCTCGTTGCGATTGTCGAGGAACAAGCGGTAACCCCCGTAGCTGACAAAGTCCTTTGAGCCTTCCGCCCAAAGCCCATTTCCCAGAAGCAACAGCAAAGCCATGGAAAGCAATTGCAGTACCTTGGCTTTTTTGTCCTTGAGATAATCAAACATGTGTTTCATAATGAACTCAGTTAAGTGATAACATAGAAAACCCTATCGCTAAATGGCCCAAATGCTGCCATGTGCGTTATGATAGATTGTATTCCAAATGCAGTTTTCAGCGGGGAAAGCCCTTGATAATGACCTTTTTGTCCTGGCAATGCTGCCAGCTAAAAAAGACCAATGGTCAAAATTTTATAACTGTGAAAATTCAGCAACCGAGTCGAGGCAGATGCAGTTTTCTCATAATAAAATGTTTCCGCAAGAGCGGCAACGGTTGCTGTGTTGTGTAGGAAGAAGGCAAAAACCACTGGCCAATAGCCCAAAACGAGTAGCTTACCAGTGAGTAATTTTCATTATACAAAAATCTATGCCAATATTTCTAATATGATTCGTTTTTGTTGGAAATTCTTTCCCGTGTCGCTTTTGTTGTTGCTTGGCAAAAGGTAAACTTCAAGTCAAATGCCCGGCTTACCTTTGCCCTCTCATCAAATCATCCGAACATGCAAGACCTCACCCGCTGCCCTTGGTGCCACGGCCACGACATTTACATCCAGTACCACGATGAAGAATGGGGAACCCCCTGCCACGACGACCGTCAGCTCTTTGAGATGCTTTGCCTCGAAGGCGCACAGGCTGGCCTCAGTTGGCTCACCATCCTCAACAAACGGGAAACCTACCGCCTCGCCTTCGACCAGTTCGATGCCGAGCGCATTGCCAACTATGACGAGGACAAGCGAATCGCCCTGCTCACAGACCCCGGCATTGTGCGCAACCGCCTGAAAGTCAACGCTTTTATTGAAAATGCAAAAACATACTTAAAAGTAAAGAAAGAGTTTGGCAGCTTTGACCACTACATTTGGCAGTTCGTTGGGCACCAGCCCATCATCAACCAATGGACGGCGCTGGGCCAAGTGCCCGCCTCCACGCCACAAAGCGACGCCATGTCCAAGGATTTGAAAAAACGGGGGTTCAAGTTCGTCGGCAGCACCATCTGCTATGCGTTCATGCAGGCGACTGGGATGGTAGATGACCATTTGGTGGGGTGCTGGAAGCGGAAAGGATAGGCTTGTAATCGCTTCACCTTATTCCAAATGGCATTACCCTGTTTTTCAGGCTTATAAGGCTTTTTTGAATCGTTAAAAAAGATTTTCGCCAAGTAAAACAATACAAAAATTTAGAATAATAGTCAAAAACTAATTCGAAAGCGTCAAAATAGGGTGCCGCCACCATATCCGTTAGAACCAGAAATAATCTAAATGCAAAGCGAGGAACAATGCCATTTAAAAATAACTTTGACCGACATATACTTTGAGCTGTTGGCTTGACTCAAAAAGCTAATGGCCTATAGCCAAATCCAATAACTTATCGGACTGACCACCAAATGAACGACCCCCAGCAAATTACATCCGCTATCTCGGCACTGGAGAACCAACGTGCCCTCTTGGGCGATGTGGCGGTGGATGCTGCCATCTCCGCACTGCGGGCACAGCTCGCTAGCCTGCAATCCACGTCCGAAGCGACCCTTCGCCTAGCGGGCGAGCGCAAATTGGTCACCGTCATGTTCGCCGATATTTCCGGTTTCACTTCCCTCTCCGAAAAGCACGACCCCGAAGTGGTGCGGGCGCTGATGAACGCCTGTTTCAACCAGCTGGTGCCAGTCGTTCAGGAGTACGAAGGCACGGTGGACAAGTTCATCGGCGATGAAATCATGGCGCTGTTCGGTGCCCCGAAGGCGCTCGAACGCCACGCCGAATTGGCCTGCAACGCCGCCCTCGACCTATTCGAGGCGCTCCGCAAATTCAATCGAAGCAATGGGACTACGCTCGACCTGCACATCGGCATCAACACAGGCCTGGTCATTGCCGGGGGCATCGGTTCGGAGGGGCGGCAAGAGTATTCCGTCATGGGCGACGCCGTCAACTTGGCGGCCCGGCTTAAAGATGCGGCAACAAGGGGCGAAATCTTCGTCGGCTCGGAGGTACATGCACTGACCAGCCAATTTTTCGATTTCCATCCACTGCCGCCGCTGCGCCTCAAGGGCAAAAATGAACTGGTGCGCACCTTCCGTTTGCAAGGCAGAAAAGCAAACCCCGGCAGCGGGCGTGATGGAGCCCTTCGCTCCACGCTCATCGGCAGGGAGGCTGAACTACGGGCGCTCAACGCCTTGTTTTTTGACCTGAAAAAAGGCAAAGGCAGCCGCATCAGCATCATCGGGGAAGCGGGCATCGGCAAGAGCAGGCTGATGGCGGAAATCCAAAACCAGCTTGGCGGCACGGCGCTTTGGGTGGAGGGGCGCTCGCTGTCCTACACCCGGCAGCGGGCTTACCAGCCTGCGCTGGAAATCATGTCCCGCCTGCTCAATGTCCCCGCTGCAACGGACGGCGAACAGTTCAAAGCCCTCCTGCTGGCTGACCTCGAAAAAGCCCTGCCTGGCGAGGGCAAAACCCGTTTGCCCTTCCTCTGCCGCATGATGCAGCTTCCGCTTTCCGAGGAGGAAGAAACCGCCGTCCGCTACTTGAACGCCAATGCCTTACGGGAAAAGATTTTCTCCGCATTTACAAGTTACCTGAGTGCAAAATCGCAGCAGAAGCCAATGGTTTTGGTCTGGGAAGACCTGCACTGGGCGGACCCCTCCAGCCTAGCCCTCATCGAGCAGGCGATGGGGCTTTGCGATACTTGCCCGATTGTCATTTTGCTCGTTTTTCGCCCCCGGAGGGAGGAAAGAATTTGGCAACTGCACGAGCAAAGCCAAGCCAAATACGGTGAAAATTACCATGCCTTTGAGCTGGAGCCACTCGCCTCCACCGATACTGCCACGCTGGTGCGCAACCTCATCCACGTCGAAAACATCGCCCCAGAGGTGGAGTGCATCATTTTGGAAAAAGCCGAGGGCAACCCCTTTTTCACCGAAGAACTGCTGCGCTCGCTGCTCGACAACGGGATGCTCTACCTCGAAGGTTCGATGATAAAAGCCTCCGAAAACCTCGACTCGCTGGCAATCCCCGGCACCCTGCAAGGCGTCATTGCCTCCCGTATTGACCGCCTCGAAGATGCCGACAAACAGACCCTGCAAACGGCTTCGGTGCTGGGCCGGATTTTTCGGGAAACCATCCTCGCCGCCTTGCTTGCCTCCGTAAAACGGGATGCCGCACTGCCCCCTTCCCTTCACCGATTGGTCGAGCGGGAACTGCTCCGCCAACGGGAACAGGAGGAAGCTGCAACGCACGGCTATATTTTCAAACACGCCGTCACCCACGACGTGGCGTACAACAGCCTGCTGTTAGCTGACCGCAAAACGCTACATCGCCTGGCAGGTGAAACCATCGAAAAATTGGCGGGCGACCACCTGGACGACTTCGCCGAATCGCTCGCCTACCACTACGAGCGTGCTGACCAGCAGGAAAAAGCCGTCCATTTTTTGAAGCTCGCAGCCGGTCATGCCAAAAAAGTGCACTCCAACGAAGAGGCGGTCGAACTGTACCGCAGGGCAATCCGGCAAGCCGAGGAATTGGTGCAAAAAGACAACGCAGCCCAATGGCGGCAACTGTTGAGCGAACTGTTGGAAAACCAGGGGGACATCCTCAAACTGACGGGGCAAACGGAGCAGGCGAGGGCGGCTCTTTCGCTGGCGAGCCAATATCTGGCGGAAAACGACTGGATTGACCGTGCCCGCATCCTTCGCAAAACAGGCATGACTTACCAGGCGGTCAGCCAGTTCAATTCCATTTTTGAATATTTCAAAAATGCTCGTGAGTTGCTCGAGCAATGGACGGGCGACGTGAAGTCAGGAGGTAACTTAAAGTTACCTCCTGACTTGGACAAGCCCTTTGACTGGTGGAACGAGTGGATTGAACTGTCCATTGAGCAGATGCTCGCCAATTATTGGATCAGCCGGACGGCGGAAATGCAGGCGCTTGCCCAAGCCCTCGAACCGCACATCGAACGCTACGGCAGCCCCGTGCAGCAAGCCCGTTTTTACCAAAACCTCGCGGCGCTGGACTTTCGCCTCGATGACTACCTCCTCACCGGGGAAACCGTCAACACCGCCCAAAAAGCAGTCAACATCTGCCTAACTGCCAGTGACTTGCAGATGACCTCGGTGGCGCAATTCTTCCTCGGCTTCGCCCTTTTGTGGAACAACAAGCCGGAGGAGAGCATCCTGGTTTTGAACCGATCCCTCGAGCTTTCCCGGCAGACCGGCGACATCATCATCCAAGCCCGCAACCTGACCTACCTCGCCGTCGCCCACCGCCGCCTCAACCAGTTGGCTGATGCTGATTTTTTCGTCCGCAAGGCGCTGGACACCTCCCAACGGGCGGGCATGTTCGAGTACATGGGCACCGCCTTCGCCAACCTCGCCTGGCTTGCCTGGAAAAACGGCGAGCCAGAACAGGCAGAAACCCTCGGCGGGCAAGCCCTCGACGCCTGGGCAAAAGTTGCCCAAAACCACAGCAGCCTCGTTTTCGTCTGGACGGCGGCATTCCCCCTCGCAGCGCACTTTTGCCAGCGTGGAAACCTGCCCAAGTGCATCGAATATTTTGAGATGATGCTGCTGCCCGGGCGCAAGCGCTTCGAGCCGGAACTGGCGGAGCGCATGGCGGAGGTGGTCGCAAAATTCAGGGCATCTGGCGCTTCGCAACTGCACGGGGAGGTGGCGGAGGTACTGGAAATGGGGGAGCGGTACAGGTATTTGTAAGCTATTAGCTGTTGGCATTTGGCTATTGGAAGCCAATAACTAAATGCCAATTACACTCTTCATTCACCATAAAAAACTTAAATCATGGTACTCATTGTAGGTTCAACCGGCTTGTTGGGCAATGAAATTTGCCAGCAACTCCGCCAACAGAAAACACCAATCAGAGCATTGGTGCGCAGCACTTCCGATGCTGCCAAAATCGCCCACCTGAAATCACTCGGCTGCGAAATCGCCGTCGGCGACCTGAAAGACCCGGCCTCACTTGCCGAGGCATGTCAGGGGGTGAAGGCGGTCATTTCCACGGCGTCGTCCACCTTCTCCCGACAGGAGGGGGATTCCATTCAAACAGTGGATGCGGACGGGCAATTAGCCCTCGTGGATGCCGCCCAAAAGGCAGGTGTCCAGCAATTCATCCTGGTCTCCTTTCCCGACACCGAACCCTACCAAAACCCGCTGAACGACGCCAAGCGTTCCGTGGAGCGCCGCCTCGCAGAAAGCGGCATGAACTACGTTTCCCTGCAAGCCAATTACTTCATGGAAGTCTGGCTCAGTCCTGCGCTCGGATTCGATTTTGCCAACCGCAGCGCCAGAATTTATGGCGACGGGAACAGCCCGACCAGCCTCATTTCCTACAAAGACGTGGCAAAAGCGGCGGTCGCCTGCCTCGACCACCCGACGGTCAAAAACAGGGAAATCCCCCTCGGTGGCCCAGCCGCGTTGACGCAGCGGGAGGTCGTGGGTATTTTTGAAAAAGTGGCGGGAGCAGATTTTGCCGTGGAGGAAATCCCACATGCAGGCTTGGAGCAGCAGTTTGCAGGGGCGGAAGACCCGATGGGCAAATCCTTCGCCAGCTTGATGCTGGCGCTCTCCCGTGGCCTGCCGATGAACATGGAAGCCATTGCACAGGAATTGGGCATTGCGCTCAGTAGTGTGGATGATTATGCGCATCAGGTGCTGGGCAAGTGAGGCAGTCTGGCGAGGAAATCTCACTGCAATTAATTTGCAGCAACCTCTTTCTCAAAACCAAAGAAGCCCTCTGGCACTGCTGCGAGAGGGCTTCCTTTTGGAAGTCACGCCCATTTCATTAAGGGACGCAGTTTCCGCTGTTGGAGTGGTTGCGACAGGCGGCTATTTTTAATTTTGTAAATATTTCTTTAGCCGAATTTTTCATTACTGAATAATTACTGTTTGTAAAATTTATGGCTTCCCCACCACCAACTTCAGCCCCCTCGCCCTCCTCCCCTCAGCCTGAATCCACACCACGTACCACCCCTCCTGCACACCCGTCAGGTCAATGCGGTACGGCTCCAGCGAGGCACTTTCAACCTCCATTTCCTTCACCATCCGCCCAGCCCTGTCCACGAGCAGCAGCCGCACGATGCGGCCCTCCACGGCCCGAAGGTTCACGTCCACGTAGTCGCCAGCGGGGTTTGGGAAGAGCTTGTACTCGTCGAGGTCGTCCCAGAACTCCAGCATCTGCACATTGGAGAAAGCAACGGAGCCATTCTCTCGAAGCTGTACAATTCTATAAAAATTCCAGCCATCCAAGGGGCGCAGGTCGGTATGGTAATAATTGGCAAAATTGTCCGACCACTCGTCATTTGGTTGCTGCGCAATGGGCGTCCAGACAAAGCCATCTGCCGAGCGCTCAACGGCGTACTGAACGCAATGCGCACCGCTGTTGGTGCTCCAACTCAGTTTTGCGGTAGCACCTTCCTGTTTCGCAAACAAAATAAACACCTCGCCGGGCGCACCGATAATGGGATTGGGCGGTGGCATCAGCGTCACAAGTGCCTCGTCATCCTCCACAGGTGTACCCGATGTGTTGTTCCCCGGTGAGCTGTCCACGTCGGCGGGGCTGGCTGTTTTCACCTGCACGAAATAGGGCAAAGCCGTCGTGTTTTGTAGGCAAAACAGCTTTATGGTCATGGTTTTGGTCGTACTGGCCGCCAAACTGCCCACTGTCCACTCTCCAGCCACGAGGTCGAAGGTCGTTCCGGCTGGTGGTGTGTTCGCAGTGTGGGCAAGTCCTTGCGGGATTGGCACGGTCAATTTCACCCCGCTGGCAGCCGCAGTGCCATTATTTGCTACCGCAATGGTAAACGTTATGTCGTTCCAAATCAACAAGTTAGGACTGTTGGCCGTCAACGTCACTTCGAGGTCGGGGGCGCTGCCACCGGGAGCCGCCACACCGAAGCTACGGGTCACGTCGGGGGCGGGGTTGTACTGGGCATTGCCCGCTTGGCTTGCCCGGATGCTCACCGTGCCCGTCGCTCCTGTCAGCGTCACTGTGTTTCCGGATAAAGTGGCTGGGCCGCTCACCAAGGTAAACGTCACTGGCAAGCCGCTCGACGCCGTCGCCGAAATGGTAAACGGCGCATCGGTCGTTACCTTATTGGAAATGGCATTGAAGGTAATCGTCTGGTTCAACAGCCCCGGTGCGCTTACCGTGAAGCTGCGCTCAACGGGCGTTGCAGCGTTCCAGCTTGTGTTCCCCGCTTGGTTGGCCCGAATCGTCACTGTGCCCGTTTGACCCGAAAGGGTTACGGTGCTCCCACTCAATGTGGCCGGGCCGCTTACCAGTGTGAAGCTCACGGGCAGTCCGCTCGTTGCGGAAGCACTCAAACTAAATGGCGCATCCGTCGTCACTTTATTGGGGATAGTATTGAACGTAATCGTCTGATTTTGAGGGCCTGCACCGGGCGCACCAGCCGTCTTGGCGGCCTCGTCGTCCTCGTTGGGGGTGGGCGAAGTGCCGTTGTTCGGCGTGGAGTCGTTGTCGGTCGGGGTGGCGGCGCTCACTTGGGCGTAGGCCGTCAACGGCGCATTTTGCAGCACAAAGAAGGTGCAAGTGATGGTAGCCGTTTCCCCAGCGTTCATCGTGCCTACTGTCCAGACTTGGTCGGTGAAAAGGCCGAAACTGCCCTTCGACACCGTCACTTCGCTGCCGCCTGTATAAACCACGCTGGCGGGCTTGGGGGAATGCACCTTCACGCCCGTCGCCTGTGCCGTGCCAGCGTTGGTGAGGGTTGCGGTGAAGCTGATATTCCCCCACTGCGTCACGTTCTGCGCCGAGGAGGTCATGGCCAGTTCGAGGTCAACGCCGCTGCCGCCGCCGGGCAGGCTGACCGTGAAACTGCGGTCAACATTAGGCGCTGGGTTGTAACTGCTGTTGCCGGGTTGCGAAGCACGGATTGTCACTGTACCGGGCTGCCCTGTCAGCGTAACGGTAGCGCCGCTGAGGGCCGCCGGGCCGCTTACCAATGCGAAGCTAACAGGTAAGCCGCTTGACGCCGTGGCCGAGATGGTGAACGGCAAATCGGTCGTGAGTTTATTCGAAATATTGTTGAACAAAATGGTCTGGCTTTGCAACCCCGGTGTGCCAACGGTGAAGCTGCGCTCAACGGGCGTGGCCGCATTCCAACTGCTATTGCCGCTTTGCGAAGCACGGATGACGACCGTCCCCGTTGTTCCTCCCAAAGTCACCGTATTACCACTGACTGTGGCCGGGCCACTCACCACCGAGTAGCTCACAGGCAGGCCGCTCGATGCCGTGGCCGAGAGGGTGAACGGTGCATCCGTCGTTACTTTGTTCGGTATCACGGGGAATGTAATTGTCTGGTTTTGAGGGCCTTGGCCAGCACCGAGCGCCACTTTGGCTACCTCGTCGTCCTCATTGGCGACGCCGGGTGAGCCGTTGGCGGGGGTGCTGTCGGGGTCGGTTTGGTCGCAGGCGCTCACCTCGGCCCAGCCCGTGAAAGGTGGTGCAGCGAGCAGGTACCAGCCCACCGTCAGTGAGGCGGAAGCGCCCCCGGCGAGGTTGCCGACAAACCAGACTTTGGTGCCAAAATGGTCGAACGTCCCCTGCGTCGCCGTCCATTCCTGGCCACCGACATAGACCGTATTGGCGGGCAGCGGCGCAAAAACCCGCACGTTGGTCGCCGTGGTCGTGCTGTTGTTGGTGACGGTGAAGGTGTAGAAAATCGAGTTGTAAATGCTGGCATTGGCCGGGCTGGTCGAGGCCGTGAGCGAGAGGTCAACGCTGCCGCCGCCGCTCGCTTGGGTCACGGTGAAGCTGCGCTCAACGGGCGTGGCTGCCACCCACGTTGCATTACCGCTTTGCGAAGCACGGACTACGACCGTACCCGCTTGCCCCGACAAGGTGATGGTGCTGCCGGAAACCGTGGCTGGGCCGCTCACGATGCTAAAACTGACGGGCAGCCCGCTCGTTGCGGTAGCGGAAATGGTAAACGGCACATCTGTCGTCAGTTTGTTCGGGATGGTCGGGAAGGTGATGGTCTGCGATTGCGGAGCAGCCGAAAAAGGCATGAGGCGCATGCCGGGGATGGGCCGCTCCAAGGTGCCGCTTGGCAATTGCCATCCTACGGCGAGGTTGTCGCCGCCCGTGCCTTCCTTCATCAGCGCCTCGATATAGTATTGCTGACCTGCGGTCAATGTAATGAGCGCCGATTGTTGCGAAGGGTACTTCGTCCACTCCTGCGGGTTCGTCCAGCCCGTGACGCTGGCAATTTGCACCTTGTTCGTTGGGCTGCTGGTGGTGGAGAGCCAAAGCTGGCCGTCGTCGTCGCTGGCAATCCAGAAGCGGTACTGGCCAGTGACTGGTGGGCAGATATAGCCCCGTACCCGCACCCCGTAATTGTCGAAGGCATTGGAGGGGATTTCAAAGATGTTCAGCGTTCCAGTCGCATTGGGCGTGTTCCCAACTGGGATTTGAGAAACTGCAGTACCCGTGATGCCCGTCCACCTTTCAAAACTAATCGTTCCCGTACCGCTGCAATTGCTCGGCGGGGCCACATTTACCCAAAAGCTGCGCTCCACGTTCACGGCTGGTCCGACCGTTCCGTTGCCGGGTTGTGTAGCAGCAATGGTCACTTTGCCGGGCACACCGAGCAGGGTTATTTGGTTGCCCAAAACCTGCGCTGGGCCTTCGGTCACGTAAAAAATAATGGGCAAACCATTTGAGGATGAGGCAGTTAGCGCAAATGGCGCATCGTCCACCAATTTATCGAGAATAGCGGTGAAACTGATGGTCTGGCTGGTTCCGGCGCAAGCCGGGAAAATGTCTTTTTGAAAGGTGTCGCTGGCCCCAGTCGGGTCGCTGACCTTCAGCTTTACCCGGTACCAATAGCTGGCGTTGTAGCAGTCTATGGGCGTCAGGTTGGCGGTGGCGGTGGCGGTGCTGAAGGTTTGCACAGGATGCGAGTGCTCATTGTGGAACAAAATGACCTCCCAGAAATAGCTCAATTGCGCAGGAGAATGGTTGGCATCTGTCACTGTGGCACTGAGGCTGACGGGCGTGGTGGCGCTTGGGTTGAAGGTGTTGACGGCGTCAATGCTCGTAGCGGTGATGTCGGGTGTGCTGTTGTTGATGCTGACGTTGAGGGTGGCCGTAGCGGTCAGGCTGGTGTTGTCGGTGACGGTGAGCGTCACATTGTAGCCCGTTGCAACGCTACCGGGGCTGTAGGTCTTCGATGGATTGGCCTCGGTGATGGAAGTGGCGTCGCCGAAGTTCCAAAGACAGGCCAGTGTGCCGCCGTCTTGGTCGTAGGTGTTGAAGCTGGAAAACTGGACGGTCAGCGGCGAGTTCCCGGTGTTTGGCGAAGCCGACGCAAAAGCCACGGGCGCATGGTTGGTGGTGCCTGTGAAGCTCACCCGCCGTACCTGGTCGGGGTAGCGCACATACCAGATGCCGCCCTGTGTGGGGTGGGTGTTCACGAAGACGCAAGCGCCCGCCACGTCAATGAAATTGTGCACTTCGATGGGGTTGTAATTGGCGTCGAAGCGGAAGTTGCGAATCCAGCCACCGCCATAGTCGGCGTGGAAATAGCTGTCGTGCCAAATGGCGGGGAAGTCGTGGCCGTGATACCAAGTGCCGCCAGTGCTAGCGTTTCCAGTGAAAGAAGTGCCCGGCAACTGCGCCGAGCCAACGTTTACGATGGAGCCGTTGACGAGGCCACGGGCCGCTCCCGTTCGCCAATCCACCTTGGGTTGGTTGTGTGTGGCGGGAGTATAAGTGTTGTTGTTGTAGCCGGGTTGGGCGGTCATGCCCTCGTATTTCGGCCAGCCGAAGTTCATGCCGGGAGCGTTCACCACGTCCATTTCCTCCCGGGTGCCCCAGCCCACGTCCCCCAAGAGGAACACGCCAGGGTTGCCGTCGGCAGGATTGTGGCTGCCCGTTTCCGGTACATGGCAGAAGCGGTAGGGATTGCGCACGCCCCGTGCCCAGGTGCGGCTGGCGACGGACTTGGGTTGCGAAGCATTCCAATACGGATTGCTGGGGTAGCCTTCGCCCGTTTGGGGGTTCAGGCGCAATATTTTACCGGAATAAGAAGTGAGTACTTGGCAACGGTACGCCCCGATGTTTTGCGCAGCAGTAATAATGCCGTCCGTGATGGCCTGCGACCAGTAGGTTTCGGGGTCGTTGCCTTGGTCAACGGCGTTGTAGCTGGCGCCGTCGCCCATGGTGGCGAGCAGCGAGCCGTCTTGGCCAAAGGCCAACGAACCCGTGCCGTGGCTCTCATGGAGTATAGGCGGGCCATCGCTGACAGTGGTGCCGAGCAGCACGAATCGGCTGTTGGGCACGATGCTGGCGTAGGTGCTGATGTCCACCTGGTAGCGGGTGATGCGCCCAATGGTGGTGTTGAAATACTCGTTGGTGGTGGCGCTGTACTGCCCTGTGCCGAACTTGAGCAGGTGGTGGCGGTCCACGACGTAGAGGAGGTAGATATAGCCGTTGGTCAAAAAGTTGGGGTCGAGGGCGAAGCCGAGCAGGCCGAAATCCCGCCAAGCGCCGACCTCCGCCGAGATGTCGAGGAGCGGGGTGGCTTGCTTGACGCCGTTTACGACGACCCATACCTTGCCGACGGTTTCCCAGACGTACATGCGCCCATTGTTGTCCCAGGTGAAGCCTGCCACTTGGTCGAAGCCGCCAAGGTAGAGGTTGTCGGAGAAGCCGGCCGGCTGCGCCCAGAGGTTGCTTTTTGCGAAGAAAAGTAGGATGCCAATGGCAATGAGGAGGAGTGGCCAATAGCTGCCACGGGTTGAAAAGCTTGTGGTGCGCAAGTTCATAGATGCAGTATTTTAGTGCTTGTCAAAACAATCTTCGATTGGCGCATGCCAACAGCACGGGGGAGTACAGCCTTGTGATTTGAGTGGGATGTGAGCAGGAGCTTTCCAGTTCGGAGAAGAATTGTGTCAAAGGTAGTTTTAATCCTGAAGAATCAAGGCATATTGAGAGGTTTTATGATGGCTGGCCCCAACCATTTTCACAAAAAAAAGGAGGCAACCCACACCGGGCTGCCTCCCCAATAAAATCAACTAAAGAAATATCGTTTTAAGCCACGAAGATGTCCTTCGCTGGCATCTGCGCACTGGCCAATTTTGGCAGCGTGACCACCAGCACCCCATCGGTGTAGCTGGCAGTGATGCCAGCTACACCGATGGTGTATTGGTGGTCACATTGCCAAAGCACGCCAGTGCGCAATCCCCTGCGAGGGATGTGTTCGTGGCCTAAAACGATATTTCTTTAGTTGATTTTTTTGGAGCGGCAGCCCGTATTGGGTTGCCGCTTTTTTGTTGCGAAAATGGTTGGGGCCAGCCATCATAAAACCGCTCAATATGCCTTGATTCTTCAGGATTAAAACTACCTTTGACACAATTCTTCTCCGAACTGGAAAGCTCCTGCTCACATCC
>JANPLH010000488.1:0-2998 GCA_031426435.1 Saprospiraceae bacterium
CCGATGGCGGGCCAATGAACAGCACCCTCTCTGCCATGCTGTATATTTACAAACAGGCATTCGGTTATTACCACATGGGCTATTCTGCAACCTTGGGGCTGTTTTTTGCGATGCTCATAATGGCCGTAATAGCGGTTCAAAAAAGGCTTATTGAAAAGGAAGAATAAAGCGAATATTTTTCATGATTATTGAAGCTGTCATATTTATTAAATTCTTGAAATGGCTGTAAATACTGATATTTTAATTAATTTAAAATTAATAAACCGCTTTCTAAATCAAAATATTTAATCGTCACTATTTAATCTTAAATCAAAAGCAATCAACCAAAATTGACAATCAAAAATCTCATAAGATACTTCCTCCTCACCGCTGCGGCGCTGTCATTCCTGTATCCATTTTATTGGATGATATTGGCATCGCTAACGCCGGAGGCGCAAATCGGAGAGGTGGGCTTGTTGCCAAAGGGCTTGACCTTCGACAACTATACCCAGATGTTCGCCAAGATACCCATTGGGCGTTCTTTGCTCAACAGCAGCTTGGTCGCCGGGCTGTCCACGCTGGGGGTGTTGGTCTTTGGCGCTATGACCGGGTACGCCTTGGCAAAGCTGCGGTTTCGGGGGCGCAACCTCCTGTTTTTCGTCATCATTTTCACCATGACGCTGCCCTTTCAGGTCACGCTCATCCCCAATTATATCCTCATGGTGAAATTCCAGTGGGTGGACACGCTGGCGGCGCTCGTCGTGCCAGCCTTGAACAGCGCCTTCGCCATCCTCATGTTCCGGCAGGCGTTCATGAGCATCCCCGACGACCTGATAGACGCCGCCCGCATGGACGGCTGCGGGGAGTTGCGCATCGTGTTTCAAATCCTTTGCCCCAATATCGTCCCGACCCTCATCACCGTTGGCTTGCTGACCTTTATGAGTTCCTGGAACGACGTACTTTGGCCGCTCATCGTCATTCGGGAAGAAAAACTGATGACCATGCCGCAGCTCGTCACCCTATTTGCCGTCGGTGGTAGGTCAGAGGCGCAGCTCGGCGTCAAGCTCGCAGCTGCCGTACTACTCGCACTGCCCGTCATTGTGGCTTATGCCATTTTCCAGCGGCATTTCATACAGAGCATGGCCTCATCTGGCTTAAAATAACAAAACGCCCAGCCACAGCGGTTTTTGTGGCAAAATCATACATTATGATTCCAGTTATTCGAACAGATATTCGATTGAAAGCTGCCCCCAGAAAAGTCATTTTAAAGTTCTTGGACTTTGCAAACCCGTCCCGGTTTCAGCCAGTGATGGACGTCGTGCTAGGCATGGATGAAACCGCCGCCAAAATGCAGTTGAACGGCGTTTTCGCAGAATTCGAGCATCGCCATTTCGACCTGCACAGTGCATTTTTTGAAAACTACGAGCGCCTGGCACATTATGCAGCGGTCAGCGACATTTCCTCCACTAAAAAAATGCTCATTGGGGCCTATTTCACCCATGAATACAGTTTTCAGGCGGCGGCGCTGTTCAACCCCTCCATCGTGCTGCACCCAGACCAAGAGGGCCTTGCACCCGGCCAACTCCGCTTCATCCTTACCCTCCGGGCAACGGGCGAGGGGCATATCTCCTCCATCGCTTTCCTGACGGGTATTTTGGGCGAAAATGGCGGGGTAATACTCGAACCCTCCAGCCAAAAACTGACCACCGGGAAGCGCCTGACGGACGTCCAATTCGACAAGCATTTTCTATTGGACCGCCTCCACCTGGACGAAGAGTACAAGGCGTTGTTTGCAGGATTGCTCCCTGAATCATTCACCGAAAAACAGGTCTTGGAATTGGTCACCGACCAACCATCGCTCCGCGATCAAGTCCTCAAAATCTTCGACGAGAACTACGACCTGCGCTTCCCCACCACGTCGTCAATTGATAGCCGGGTGCTGTTTCCAGCGTCCGGTGCCGAGTCAAACGGGATGGAAGACGCCCGTTTCGTGCTGTTCGAGAACGGTGGTGTCAAAACCTACCTCGGCACCTACACGGCCTATAATGGCAAAACGATTTGCCCACAACTCATTGAAACAGAAGATTTTAAGCTGTTCAAAATCCGCCCCTTCCACGGCGCAGCCGCCTCCGACAAGGGCATGGCGCTTTTCCCTCGGAAAATCAATGGCAAATACGCCATGATCGGGCGGCAAGGTGGTCGCAGCCTTTCCATCATGTACTCCAACGACCTCTACTGCTGGAACGAATACCAGCCCTTGCAGCACCCACAAAGGGACTGGGAACTGCTCCAAATGGGCAATTGCGGCAGCCCCATCGAGACGCCGCAAGGCTGGCTGCTGCTGACCCACGCCGTCGGGCCCATGCGAAAGTACGTGCTCAGCCTCACCCTGCTCGACCTTCATCACCCCGATTTGGTCATCGCCAGCCTTGAGCAGCCGCTGCTCAGCCCCAACGAGGAGGAGCGGGAAGGCTATGTGCCCAACGTGCTCTACACCTGCGGCATGATGCTGCACGGTGGCCAGCTCGTCATCCCCTACGCCATGTCCGACAATGCCATCAGCTTCGCAACGGTGGGGGTAGAAGACGTTTTAAAAGAATTAAGCAGACCATGAAGATTATGCCATTTCATATTTTATTCATAGCCATGCTATTTGGTTGCGCTTCGCAAAAAGAGGCACCACCAGCATCATCCCTCGTCAACCCCGCCCACCTTGACCACCTTTTCGAGGAAATCACCGTCGGGGACGAGCGGCTCGGTATCATCTGGATTTATTGCGAAGCACCCGACTACCACCTCGTCAGCGACGAAGATGAGGGCTTCACCTGCGTGGACGACGTGGCAAGGGCACTGGTTTTCTACTGCCGGGAGTACCAATCCAATCCATCGGAAAAGGGGTTGAAAAAAATCCGTTCACTGACGGCGTTCGTGCTGCACATGCAGGCGGACAACGGCTTTTTTTACAATTTCATGTTGCCCAGCGGGCAAATCAACACTACACACCAGAACAGCGTGGCAA
>JANPLH010000489.1:0-8757 GCA_031426435.1 Saprospiraceae bacterium
TTTAGGCTCTTCACCAATTCAGGCCTGCGCCAACGCCCCGGCTGGTTCACGTTCCACATCAATTCCACCATGACGATGGGGCCGAACTTGCCCGCTTGGATGAAGTCGGCAGCCGCTTGGTAGTTACCTCCGCTGCGCCGCTGCGAACCGATTTGCACGATTTTGCCGCTGCTTTTCACCGCTTTTAGCACGGCCCGGTTGTCGGCCATCGTCTCGGCAAGGGGCTTCTCGGCATACACGTCGCAGCCTGCTTCCACCGCTTCGATGGTATGCACCGCATGTTGGAAATCGGCAGTGCTGATGAACACAGCGTCCACCGATTTTGAGGCATACAAAGCATCATTGTTGTTGAAAACGGTCACGTCATGGCCGAGCTGTTCCTGCAAATGCGCCCGGCCTTCTTCCCGCCGCCTGTTCCAAATATCGGATAGGGCGACGATGTCGAAGTTCAGCTCTGTTTGCAGCGCAACAAAAGGCGGCAACAGTGAGAATTTGAAGCGGTCGGAGAAGCCCACGACCCCCACCCGGATGCGGTCATTGGCTCCCAAAATACGGGCATAGCTCTTGGCAGAGAAGGCCATTGCGCCAGCAGCAAGAGCGGTGGTTTGGATGAATTTTCTACGATTTTGCATGGAAGGATTTTGCATTATTTAGCCAAACGGCACTTGTCCGTTGAATCAAATTTGGCGATTCGGTGGCGATGAAACGGCTATTTTGCCCACACCCCAAAAATGTCATAAGCATCAACGTTGCGGTCAAAATGGAAGCCGATAACCTGCCCCGGTGCTACGAAAGAAGTGCCCACCGTGCCGACCTCGCCCGTGGGCATTTCTACCCGTAGGCTCAGGTATTTCAGCTTGCCTGTCTTTTTGATAAACTCCATTTTGGGGCATTCAAACTTGATTTGGTAGCCCTCCCAAAGCTTGTCCTTCAGGTCAATGAGTTCCGCCTTGGTGGCATCCTTGGTGATGGTGACAGTGAGGATGTTTTTTTCGTCCTTCACCCACTTGTTTTGCTGCGCAACAAGAAAGGAGGAGGCAAACAGGAATAGGCCAAGTGTCATAAATGCTCTCATGTTCATAGTTTTTGATAAAAAAAAAAGAGGGACAAGCATTACTGTGTACGGCTCGTCTTTGACAAATGTAGGGAATCCGTTCTGAATGCAGGATACCAAATATAAAAAGGCTTTTCAGTGGAATGTCCACCGAAAAGCCTTTTAATGTCAAGGGCAAAAAACCGTCAGATTTTGGCGAATATTGGCGATTTATCAGAACTGCATAAAAATCATCAGACCTACTTAAAATGTTTCAACATGATAACCTCCTGGTCCGACAAATGCCTAAAATGCCCCCTGCCAATATCCTTCTTCGTCAACCCTGCATAATAGGTGCGGTCGAGCTTGATGACCTCATAGCCGAGGTGCTCGAAAATGCGGCGCACGATGCGGTTCCTGCCGATGTGCAGGCCGATTTCCACTTCGTCTTTTTTGCCATCTATATAATGTAGGCTGTCCACTTCGGCAAGGCCATCTTCCAATTTTAGCCCTTTTTGTACCTTTTCGAAATCCTGTTTGTGAAACGGCTTGTCGAGGGTGGCGTGATAGACCTTCTGCACGTTGTGGCTTGGGTGCGCCAGCTTTTCGGCGAGGTCGCCATCGTTGGTGAGCAGCAGTAGGCCGGAGGTGTTGCGGTCGAGGCGGCCAACCGGGAAGATGCGCTCCTCCACCTTTGTGCCGATCAAATCCATCACTGTACGCCGGCCCTTTTCGTCGCTGGCCGTGGTGATGATGTCCTTCGGCTTGTTCATCAGGATATAGACCTTGCGGGCTTCGAGCCGCACGACTTGTCCTTTGAAACGCACTTCGTCGCCCGGCTGAACGGGGTAGCTGGGGTTGGGTTCCATTTCACCGTTGACTGTGACGAGGCCCTTTTTCACGTATTCCGCCGACTGCCTTCGTGCGGCTATGCCGCAATGGGCGAGGAACTTGTTCAATCGAATCGGTTCGTCCAACTTGACGGGTCGTACCGGTTTGGCGGACTGGTTGGCGTTGGCTTGTGAGGGCCTTGGCTTGGAGAAGCGTCTACCTTCTGATGGGTGGTCCGTCTGGTTGTTCCGCTCCGAATAGCGGCCTTCGCTCCCCCGGCTCGGCCTGTCTGATGGGCCACTTGGGCGGGACGAATAACTGCGCTTAGGGCGCTCGCTGGAGTCATCCCTTCGGGGCGGTGAAGTTCGGCTTGGGCGTTCACTGCCGTCTTCCCTCCTTGGCGGTGAGTTGCGAGATGGGCGCTCGGTGCGGTCTTCCCTCCTAGGCGATGAATTGCGGCTTGGCCACTCGTTGCTGCCTTCCCTCCTTGGCGAAGAATTGCGGCTGGGACGTTCCGGTTTTTCCTCCTGCCTTTCCGACTTTCTTTTGAATGGCCGCTCCTCTTTTTCAGGTTTGGCATCCTTGTTTTTCACAAAGGGTGCCCAAAACGGTGCCTTCGGTTCGGCTTTCTTTTTCAAAGGCGCCTTGCCAGCCGCACCACGGGGTGCAGTGGATTTCGCTTTGCGCACTGGCTTTTTTGCAGCGGATTTTTCGGCCTTTTCAACTGGCTTCTCAGCAACAGCTTTCTTGCGTGGTGCCCGCTTCGGAGTAGCAGGTGCTTTATCATTTGCCCCCACTTTAGGCGCAGCCTTCTTTGGCGCTGCGGGCTTTCGTTTAGGCTTGTTTTCTTCTTCCATGGTGAGTTGGTAAATGAGGCGTTTGGATTTATTGCAAAGCGACCAGATGATTTAAAATCGTCCGGTCGCCGCCATGCTTATCATAATTAAGTCATCGAAATTGGTTAGAAATAATTTTGCACAAACAATTGATTATCAGTGCAATTTCCTGATTTCAAATTTCTATTTATTCTCCACTCGGTGGGGTAGGGGGTGCACCGCCGCCTGGGTTTTGGCCGCCACCTTCGCCGCCGTTTCCACCACGGCCACGGTTGCGTCCTCCCCGGTTTCGGCGTTTTTTGCGGGCAGCGCCGTCAGCATTGGGGTTGCCTTCGGCGTTTTCGGCCCGTGGCGGATGCGGTCTGCGTGGTTGTTGAGGTGGCCTGTCGCCTTGTGGGGCGCCTTCCCTTCTTTCGCCACCCTGTTGCTCAGGATTACGGGGTTGGTTTTCGCCATAAGGCCGACCGTCGTTTGGCCTCCTGTCGTTGGGCCTGTCACCGTGCGACCTGCCATCATTTGACCCACCACCCTGCGACCTACCTCCATGTGGCCTGTCCCCCTGCGAACGACCGCCTTGTCCCCTTCCGCCGCCTCTTGCATTTCCACGGCTGGGGCCCCGGCCTCGACCACCTTGCCGGTCGTCGTTTCCGCCTTCGAGCCCTTCGGGCAATGGGAGGATGTTCACTTTGATGCCCATCAGCTTCTCGATGCGGTCAAATTTTTTGCGGGCCAACCTGTTTACGAGGGTGACTGCGAATCCCGTAGCGTCGGCACGAGCGGTGCGGCCTATGCGGTGCACATAGTCCTCGGGGTCGCCGGGCACGTCAAAGTTGACGACGATTTCGATACTCTTGATGTCAATGCCCCGTGAAAGCACGTCGGTGGCGACGAGGATGGGCATGGAAGCGTTCTTGAAAGCCATCAGGGTATCCTCCCGATGCTGTTGCTCCAGATCGGAGTGTATTTCGGCGGACTTAAATCCTTTGTTGATGAGGTGCTTGTTGAGTTCTTTCACCGCTTTTTTTGTGCCAGCGAAAATGAGCACCCGCTTGCTGGGGTCTTCATTGCGCAGCAACATCTCAATGAGGCGGTTCTTCTTTTCGTCGTCCACGAAATAGACGCCCTGCGTGATGCCCGCTGCTGGCTTGGATATGGCGATGCTGATTTCGAGGGGGTTGCGGAGCAATGCCTGCGAGAATTTGCGAATCTCGGCGGGCATGGTGGCGGAGAAAAGGAAGGTCTGCCGGGTGTTCGGTATCTGGTTGACGATGGTCATGATGTCCTGCACGAAGCCCATGTCGAGCATCCGGTCGGCCTCGTCGAGCACGAGGTGACGAACGGTCTTAAGGTTCACGTAACCCATCTGGAGGTGCGCCAAGAAGCGGCCCGGTGTGGCCACGACCACGTCCACGCCTTTTTTCAGCGCCCGCATTTCCATTTCCATGCTATGGCCGTCACGACCGCCATAGATGGCGACCGAGCTTACTGGAGTAAAATAGGAGAACCCCTCCAACTGCTGGTCAACCTGCACGGCCAGCTCACGGGTTGGCTCCAGGATGATGGTGTCAATGCCATCAATCGGTTCTTCAATAAGGCGGTGGAGGATGGGGAGGAGGAAGGCAGCGGTTTTTCCGGTGCCAGTCTGTGCGCAGGCAAGTACGTCCTGTCCGTTCATCAAGGCCGGAATGGCCTGCTCCTGAATGGGTGTGGCATTTTCAAAGCCCATGGCGTCCAGTCCTTCCAGCAGCGACGGCGCCAATCCTAATTCATCAAACTTCAATTTTGAACTATTTAAAAATTATAAATTCCTGTCAAAAAACTGCTTTTCTGAAAAGTCATGCAAAAGTCCATTTTTTTCATCGCTATTCAAACATTGATTTTAGACTTTAGATGATAGACCATAGACATTAGACTTCAGATGGGGGTTTATTCAAGAATGCTCCGCAACCATCTATTGTCTAATGTCTGATGTCTAATGTCTCAAATTAGAATGGGATGTCTTCATCGTCGTTCATTTTGGAGGGTACCGTCAATACTTTGGAAGGCTCAAATGGCGTGGCAAACGGGTCGCTAGACGGGAAACTGTCGAAGCTATTTTCATCCAAATCGCTGAACTTGGCATACTGGTCGGTGAAGCGCAACTTAACCGTATCCAATGCACCGTTCCTGTGCTTCGCAATAATGATTTCTGCGATGCCCTTGAGGGATTGGCCCGTTTCGTCTTCAAGAATTTGGTAATACTCTGGGCGATAAATGAAGGTCACAATGTCTGCATCCTGCTCAATAGCGCCGGATTCGCGTAAGTCCGACAACTGTGGCCGCTTCGTACCGCCCCTCGTTTCCACCGCTCGGCTCAACTGAGAGAGCGCAATCACCGGCACGCTCAACTCCTTGGCCATTGCTTTTAGTGCCCGTGAAATGGAGCTGATTTCCTGCTCCCGGTTACCGCTTTTATTGGCTTCCATGCCACCGCTCATGAGCTGGAGGTAGTCAATGATGACAAGCTGGATATCGTGTTGCATCTTCAATCGGCGGCACTTGGCACGTAGCTCGAAGATGTTGATGGCGGGTGTGTCGTCTATGAAAATGGGGGCTTCGCTGAGGCGTTCTATCGTCGTATGGAGTTGTTGCCACTCGTAGTCTTCGAGTTTGCCGCTTCGCAATTTGCTACCTGCGATTTCGGCCTCCATCGAAATTAGGCGCTGCACCAACTGGGTGCTGGACATCTCCAACGAAAAAAGCGCCACGCCCTTGTTGAAGTCCATGGCTGCGTTGCGTGCGAGGGCGAGGGTGTAGGAGGTTTTGCCCATACCAGGTCGGGCCGCCACGATGATTAGGTCGCTTTGTTGCCAGCCGCTGGTGAGCCTGTCGAGGGCGGTGAATCCAGTGGGCACGCCCGTTAGGCCATCTTGCTTGTCCTTGAGTGCTTCGAGGATTTTGAGGGTCTTGCTGGCCAACTCGCCCATGCTTTCGTACTGTCGGCTGAGGTTGTTTTGGGTCACGTTGAAAAGGCCCTTTTCGGCATCATCGAGCAGGGTGAACACGTCGGTGGTGTCCTCGTAAGCATCCCGGATGATTTGGGTGGATACCTTGATAAGCTCCCGCTGGATATGCTTCTGCGCCACAATGCGGGCATGGTACTCAATGTTTGCGCTGGAACCGACCCGGTTGGTCATTTCCACGAGGTAGTAGCCGCCACCGATGCTGTCCAGGTCGCCCGATTTTTTCAGTTCCTCGGTGACGGTAAGCAAGTCAACTGGGTGCGATTTTTCAAATAAGCGCAAAATAGCCCGGTAGATATGCTGGTGGGCATCGGTGTAAAAGCTCTCGGGGCGGAGGATGTCGAGGATGATGGGCAGGGCGTCCTTGTCGAGCATGAGGGCGCCTAGCACGGCTTCTTCCAACGGGATTGCCTGCGGCTGCACCTTGCCGAACACGTAATCTGACAACTCACCTTCCTGCCTGCGCAGCTTGGATTTTAGCTCATTATTCTTCTTTGCGGGATTGTTGTCGGCCATTTTTGTTTTTTGTTGACGGCAGTTTGCTCTTGTATGGACTGGGCTTTTAAACTTTCACAAAGTTACTAAGAATTATCCCAAAGGCGGACAGCCCGTTTTACAATGCTGCTGTGGAAAAGTGGGTCTGCGATGTGGAAATTTTGTTTGCGCAGCCAAAATGCCAATTCATTGTGTTTAGTTCTAGTGCCAAAATTAGGCACAGCGCTTTGGTTTTCAGCAAATTAGTCATTTGGATATTGTTCATTCCTTGCCTGAAATCCAACTATTCAAAGCCATGTTCTTTGTTGGTAATTAGCTTTCCAACTAATTTATGCTTTCTCCATTTTCTATTTTTTGTTTTACCTTGCCCCACTTTTTAGAAGTTTTGATGGAACGAAGTGGAATTCGTCCCCGAGGAATTTTACACTGGTTTGATAAACGAGGATTATGGACTTAGCCCGATACATCGACGCAACAATTCTGAAGCCTGACACAACGCTCGCAGATGTCAAAAAGCTGTGCGAGGAAGCTAAAACCCACGGTTTCAAGGCCGTCTGTGTTCCGCCATTTTATGTAAAGGAAGCAGTGAAAAACCTGGAAGGTGCGGAGGTCAAAACCTGCACCGTCGTTGGGTTTCCGATGGGGTACTCGGCAACCCCGGCAAAGGTCGAGGAAATTAAAAAAGCCATTGACGAAGGTGCGGTGGAACTGGACTGCGTCATCAACATAGCCGCTGTTAAAAGCAAGCAGTGGAACTACGTACGCAACGAAATCGAGTCCATGGCGCTTGCTTGCCAGATGCGGGGCAAAACCATCAAACTCATTATTGAAACAGGATTGATAACAGAGCCAGAATTGAGCAAGCTCTGCGAAATGGCCGCTGAAGTAAAGGTAGATTTTGTAAAAACCTCCACCGGCGTAAACGGCAAAGGCGCATCTGTGGCCATCATTGAGTCGCTGCGCAAAAAACTGCCTTCCACCATTAAGTTAAAGGCATCCGGCGGCATCCGTGACCGTAAATTTGCAGAGGAACTCATCGCAGCAGGTGCCGACCGCATCGGCACTTCGGTCGGTGCAGCGATTGTAAATGGTTGATTATCAACAATAAATAATCTGCTATGAAAAAATTCATCTTACCAATTTGTTTGCTGTTTGCATTTTCAATCGTCATGCAGGCGCAAGGCAATGTCACCGAAAAAGTTGACCCGGCCGTCGCCTCTTTGATGAAACGCTATGTGGATTCCAACAGAAGCACCAAGACCATCTCCGGTTGGCGCATCCAAATCATGGCCACCACCGACCGACAACGGGTGGAAGATGCCCTGCAAAAATTTCAGTCGCTATATCCGAATATCAATGCCGATTGGATTCAATCAAAGCCTTACTACAAGCTGCGGGCAGGTGCCTACGCCTCCAAGCGGGATGCCATCGCAGCACAATACCTCCTGAAGTCTGACTACCCAACTGCCTACCCAGTTCAAGACAACGAAATCAAACCAGAAGAGCTTATAAAATAGGGATGAGGGATGAGGAATGAAATCCGTCATGGTTCATCCCTCATCCCTCATCCCTCATCCCTCATCCCTGACAATGTCTCAATTAGAAAGCATCATCAACGCTGCATGGGATGACCGTTCCATGCTCAACGATAAATCTGTACAAGCTACCATACGAGAGGTTGTTTCGTTGCTGGACACTGGCCAGGTACGGGTCGCCGAGCCAACCGCCAATGGCGAATGGAAAGTGAACGATTGGGTAAAAAAAGCTGTCATCCTCTACTTTCCAATCCAAAAAATGGAGACGATTGAGGCACCGCCCTTTGAGTTTCACGATAAAATTCCACTCAAAAAGAACTTTGCTGCGCAAGGTGTTCGTGTCGTTCCACATGCCATCGCAAGGCACGGCTGCTTCTTGGAGCCAGGCGTCATTTTGATGCCCAGCTATGTGAACATCGGTGCTTATGTCGGTGCAGGCACGATGGTGGACACTTGGGCCACGGTTGGTTCCTGCGCCCAAATCGGCAAGAACGTGCACCTGAGCGGTGGCGTGGGCATCGGTGGGGTGCTGGAGCCACCGCAAGCTGCCCCAACTATTATTGAAGACGAATGCTTTATCGGCTCCCGTTGCATCGTGGTGGAGGGTGTGAGGGTCGAACGGGAATCGGTGCTGGGTGCCAATGTGGTGCTCACACAATCCACGCATATTATTGATGTAACAGGCGCAGTGCCAGTGACCTATAAAGGAAGGGTGCCTGCCCGGTCGGTCGTCATTCCTGGCACCTATTCTCGGAAGTTTCCGGCAGGTGATTATGGCGTTTCTTGTGCGCTCATCATCGGTCAGCGAACGGAGACCACAGACAAAAAAGTATCGCTGAATGCTGCACTAAGGGATTATGGCGTTGCAGTTTAATGGATTTCCAAAAGAGCAAGATTCGTTTAATGGCTGATTACCAGTCAATTAGGCAGAAATAATAAGTCCCGGCCAGCATTGCTGACCGGGGCTTCGTGTTTGTTTCCAGTTGAAAAAAAATACCCCGACTCCCTGGGAGGATTAGTGTATC
>JANPLH010000490.1:0-1938 GCA_031426435.1 Saprospiraceae bacterium
CTTCTTTTTTCATGGTGTGAATGTTTTGATGGTAAAGGTATTTTGCCTCCTTTTCTTCACACGGAAAAAATCAGTTTACACAAAATCCTGCAAACGGTCCATTGGATGATGTAATCCTTGATATTTATACCACTTTTGACGGCGAATATATTTTAACTGGAATAACGGACTCTAATGATGGTGATGTATATGGAAATCATAGTGACACTTCCTTTCTTACATTGGATATTTGGATATTAAGATTAGGTACTACCTCCGCCATATCGGAAATGATAAGAAATCAGGGCCAAGGACTGTATCCAAATCCAGCAAAAAAATACATCTATGTTCCCAGCCATTTTCTAAATTATCCTAATATTAGCCTTAATCTTTTCAATGTTTCTGGAAGTTTAATTTGTAAAAAGTCAGTATCTGGTGAAGACGACGCCAAAATTGATATATCAAACCTTGATGAGGGGCTTTACCTTTATACATTATCCACTTCTGATGGATTAATACAAAATGGCAAGCTAGTTATTATCCCTTAGCTGTTGGTGGATGTTTCTAAGTAAAAGAGCGAAAAACTCCGATGCCAGATAGTCGCCGTTTTCCCTGACTACGGTCTCCAGAGGTGAATGTTGAAAGGTGAAATGTTAGAAAAAGCAAACTAACACCCTTCCTTTCCCTACAACTCCTATCTTTACCACCCAACAAACATCTATATGAAATTATCCTGTAGCATCCGGTATTTACGAATTATGGAACATCCTCCGGCTGTTCTATATAGATATCTGGTAGCGGCTTTGCAAGGCATTGAACACGAAATCTAGTTAGTAAAGGACGCGACCACAGCATTTACAACGCCATTGCATACAAGCTTTCTATGCCCTCACCACCCCCAGCATCTCCCCAAACACCCCCGGCGCCGCAGCCAGCAGCCGCCCACCGAAAAGGTAATCGTCCCCGCCATCGAAGTCGCTGACCCGACCCCCGGCTTCTTGCACCAGCAGGATGCCTGCGGCCACGTCCCAAGCGGCGAGGCCGTACTCGAAGAACGAGTCAAAGCGGCCGCAGGCCACGTAAGCGAGGTCAACGGCAGCGGCTCCGTAGCGGCGCAGGCCACGGGTGCTTTTCATCAAATGCTGTAAGATGTGGATGTAGCGGTGCATCGTATCGAAGTCACGGTACGGGAAGCCCGTGGCCACCAACGAATCGGCGAGGGTAGTAGTGGCCGAGGCATGTATGCGGCGTCCGTTGAGCCAAGCGCCGCCACCTTTCCAGGCGCTGAAGCACTCATGGCGGTTCACTTCATAGACGATGCCGAGGACAATATCGCCGTGCTGGCGCAATGCCACGCTCACCGCAAAGCAAGGGAGTTGGTGCAAGAAATTGGTCGTGCCATCGAGCGGGTCAATAATCCATTGGAACTCGCCCTCGGTCTGCGCCACGGTCTCTTCCTCGGTAAGGAAGGTGCTGCCCGGCAGCAGTTCGCCGAGGCCGGCCACGAGCTGCCGCTCGGCGGTCTTGTCCACGTAGCTGACGAGGCTGTTGAGGCTTTTCACCTCTATTTTTTCCGCACTCACCTTGCCCACTTCGCCCCGGATGAAGTCGGCAACGGACTCAACGAGCAGGATGGTTTTTTGGCAAAGTTGTTCCAATTGATTGATTGTCATTTGAAGCGGTTTAGATGGTTTAGCGAGGTTTAGCAGGTTTAGATAGGGGTCAATTAAACCTCCTAAACCTCGCTAAACTTTCAACTGATAAATGCTCGGCAAGTTGCGGCAAAGCCCATTGTAGTCCAGCCCATAGCCGACCACGAACTTGTTCGGGATTTCAAAGCCAAGGTAGTCAATCTTGACGGGAAGCAGCAGCGCCTCCGGCTTGAACAGCAGCACGGCCAGCGAGACGGAGGCAGCCTCCATTTTTTCCAATTGCGATAAAAAAAAGTGCAGGGTGCGC
>JANPLH010000491.1:0-1782 GCA_031426435.1 Saprospiraceae bacterium
CGTCTGATTCCCACACCAATTTCCCGTTCACCGTGGAGATGCTTTTTACCGTGGGGCTGCTCCTGCTATCATTGCATTGTTGGGGACAGCAACAGCAACTGACCATTGAATGGGACAAAACCTATGGGGGAACTGGGTATGAGGAATTGGCGGCAGCGATAACAACCAATGATGGTGGCTACTTGTATGGGGGCATCTCAACCTCAAGGACACCCAGCTTTGAAGTATCCACGAATACTAATGATACTGTTGATTTTCCAGAATTTACGGGAGATTATTGGCTGATAAAAACTGACGGACAGGGAAATCAGCTTTGGGATAAAAGAATTGGTGGAAATAAACAAGACCGACTATGGTCTGTCATACAAACCCAAGACGGTGGTTATATGATAGGCGGCGAATCTCGTTCAGGAATTGGCGCTGATAGAACTTACGCTAACCGTGGCGACCTTGACTATTGGGTAATCAAGCTCGATGCCAGCGGTAACAAACAATGGGATCGGGCTTATGGTGGCACTGGAACGGACATTTTGAGAAAAATAATCCAACTACCTAACGGTCAATTTTGGCTTGCTGGATTTTCCAACTCTCCTGCAAGTTTTGAAAAATCCTCCAATTCGATCAACAACTCTGAAGACTTCTGGTGTGTAAGAATTGATGAAAATGGTCTTCCGCTTGGCGACTACACTATTGGAGGAGATTCCACCGACCAAGTATTTGACGCAATCCTCACTTCCGATGGTAATATATTGATGTCTGGTCAGAGCATCAGCAGTACAGGATTCGACAAGACAGCGCCGTATTTTGGCTATAATGATATGTGGGTAGTAAAATGCTCACCTAATGGCATGGTACTTTGGGACGCCGCTTTTGGTGGCAATGGGCAAGACGTAACCCAACGGCTCCGCATCGCCTCAGATGGCAACTATTTCGCCATTGGGCAATCTACTTCTGATAAGATGTCGGGAAACAAGACTGCCGAACATTTCGGCAGCGATGATGCTTGGGTCGTTAAATTCGCCGATAACATCACCCAAGCAACGATTCTTTGGAACCACTCATTTGGTGGAACTTCGTCAGACTTTGGGTATGATATTGTAGAAACCAGCCTTGGAAACCTCACGTTTTTAGGTGAATCCGTCTCTACACCTGACTCCATTGGAAAAGACGCAGTATTGATTGGTGGCAAGGACTTCTGGGTCATATTTCTTCGACCTGACGGCACAAAAATCTGGGAAGAATCATTGGGTGGAATCACCGATGACGTAGGCAGGTTTGCCTTTTTGGGGCAAGATTATGGTTACCTCTTTGCTGGCATTTCCAATTCGAATATTTACTCCCCTTACAAGTCGGAAGATGCCCGTGGCAATAATTCCAACGACTTCTGGGTCATCCGCACCGGCTGTGCCTTCCCCCCTCCCAATTTCGAAGACCTACCCAAGCTCTGCTTGGACGAGTCCATCAACATTGACGCCACCATACCGGGGCCCTGTGATGGCTGCGATTATTTCTGGGAGGATGGTGCTACTGGCCCATTGCGCAGCATATCTCCTGATAGCACCTCGGAATACAAAGTAACGGTGGTGCATCCCGATGGCTGCGAATTATCGGACTCCCTGATAATCGAAATCGTGCCCGGGCCAGACGGCTACCAGGGCATTTCGACGCCCATTTCTTGCTACGGCGAAACAGACGCCACCTTCTCTGTTGATTCCATTGGGGGCATCGCCCCACCCTTCCTGTTTTCGTTCAATGGCGATGAATTTGCGGAAGCAGACAGCT
>JANPLH010000492.1:0-4032 GCA_031426435.1 Saprospiraceae bacterium
CCTACGCCCATCCAGGCGCAGACCATCCCCATGCTGCTCAACGGCGAGCGGGACATCATCGGCCAGGCCCAGACCGGCACTGGCAAGACCGCTGCATTTGGCCTGCCCATCATTGAGCGTATCACACCGGGCTTGCGCAAGGTGCAGGCCATCGTGCTGGCACCTACCCGTGAGCTGGCCAACCAAGTGGCCGAAGAACTTGAAAGCCTCAAGGGCAAGCGGGATATCATCATCCTGCCCGTCTATGGCGGACAAGGTATGGCCACGCAGCTCAAGTCGCTCAAGCAGGGCGTTGACATTGTGGTGGCAACACCGGGCCGGGCCATTGACCACCTTGAGCGCAAGACGCTCAAACTCAACGACGTGAAATTTGTGGTGCTTGACGAGGCCGACGAGATGCTCAACATGGGCTTCATAGATGACATCGAGAACATCCTAACACACGTGCCAGAGCAGCGCCGGATGCTGCTTTTCTCGGCCACCATGCCAGGCCCCATCCTCAACCTGGCCAAGAAGTTCATGGGCAAGTACGACGAAGTGAGAGTTGCTTCCAAGCAGCAGTCGGCCACCAACGTGGAGCAGGTTTTTTACGAAGTCCATGAAAAGGACAAACTGCGTGCGTTGCACCGGCTCATCGACACGGAGTCAGAGTTTTACGCACTCGTGTTCAGCCGCACCCGTCTCGGTGCCGACCGTTTGGCCAGCAAACTTGGCGACCTCGGCTATGACGTGGAGGCACTGCACGGGGACGTTACGCAGGTACAGCGGGAGCGCATCCTTGCCAAATTCAAGAGCGGCCATGCGACCATCCTTGTGGCCACCGACGTGGCGGCACGTGGCATTGACATCAACAACCTCTCGCATGTTATCAATTTTGACATGCCGGACAGCCCAGAGGCTTACGTCCACCGCATTGGCCGGACGGGCCGAGCGGGCAAGACGGGCAAGGCCATTTCCTTTGTGACACCCGCCGAATGGCGCAAGCTCCAGTTCGTGCAACAAATAACGAAAGCGACCATCAGCCGGGGTACCCTTCCCTATGGCCAAGAAGTGATTGACCTGAAGCGCAACTCCATGAAAGAGCGGGTATTCGCTGCCACCGAGGGCGAGATTTCGCAGGAATTTTACAACTTGGCGGAAGAGATTCTATCCTCTGGCAAGCCCAAACAACTGTTGGCCTCGCTGCTGCAACTGCACTTCGGCGGCCACTTGAACCCCCACGCCTACCCTGAAATCAGGGAGCCAGAGCGCCCAGGGTTCAAGCCCCGCCACAGCCTTGAGCGCCATGGCGCACCGAGGCCCGTTGCCACTACTGCAAGCAATGGGAAAAGCGGCTTTTATGGAAGGAAGGAAAGGGCCTCGTCATCAGGGAACTTCAACAGCAAGCCATTCTTTAAGAAGAAGAAGTTTGCATCTTAGAAAGTTATACTGCCTTCCGGCAGGTATGAATACTAAAGTTAAAGGTAAAAGTGGGGGAACCTGCTTTTGCCTTTTTTATTTCCCGTAAAACCCATATATCTTTCCCGGCGTCCCATCCACCCCTTCGTTGGCAATGTATAATGTGCCTTCGGTATCAAAACAGATGCCCTCTGGCTGGGCATGGGTAGTTTTTTTGAGACGTTCGATATGCAGTATTTTGCCATTGGCATCAAGCACGAGCAAGCTGTTGCCACGTGCCGATGTGACGTAAACATCGCCGGTCTTGGGGTGAATGGCAATGCCCGACGGGCTGAATCGGAGCTGCGGCTCATCTGGCGAATACATGCGCTCCATCTTTTTGTCGGCCTCTTCTTCACCGCTGTTTTCCAGGAAAAATTGCAAGTTGGGCAGGGTGAGCAGGAAGGCCGGAGTATTGGAAACGGTCTTTGTCGCAAGGTCGAAGGCATAGATCGCTCTATTGAGCGGGGTGCCCAGGCTGTCCACGCCTCTGCCCTTGCAGCCGAGCAGTAGGCGGTTATTGGTGGGGTCGAAACCAAGGCCTTCCACGTCGTTGTCACTGTTGAGAAAAGACTTGTACTTTTCCACTTGCGGGTCGGGCTGTTGGTAGTTCTTGACTTGGTAAAGGGTGCCGTTGCTTTTGATGGCCCAGGCGTCGTTGCCAACTATTTCCACCCCTTCAAAATCACCGGAATCCCGAAAGGGAATCCTGGATAGGATTTTACCACTTTTTTTGTCCAACAAAAAAACAATGCCTAATTCATCGTTGATGGCTGCCAATAAATTAGGTGTTCCTGTGCCGTCGGTGGCAAGGCTGATGCCAGATATTTCATTGACTTCTTCTTCCATGTCAAGGATGATGTCAGGCTCATTCAAATGGTACGGGAACGGCGGGTGGCTTGGGCTGAAGGGATTCTTCAACCAATTGAAAAAGGAAAACCAAGAAGAAAAAAGGCCGAGCAAGACGATTGATGGCATTTGAGTGCGATTGATGGTTGGACTGCCAACCTGTCTGCCGACAGGCTGGATAGTTTAATGATTGACCTCATAACGTTTCAGCAACCAAAAAACTTGTTCGCAAATTTACGGCTTAGTAGGCTTAGTTTTGGCTTGCATTTCACTGAATCCCATTGAACACTTAGTTTAAACATAAGCAAAAAAAAAGTCGCACCCACCGGGTGCGACTGCCATAAACAAATTATAATCTCATGAAATAAACGAAAATCTTTAGGCGCTTTTGGGGAAGTACTTGAACTGCCTTTTTATCATCAACCTCGAAATTCTTTCGGAAGTTTACAGAAAGAGCCAAAATGTCAGTAAGCAGCATATTTACTAATGGTTTTTAACAAATTGGTAAGAATTGAGCGGTTTAGAGTGGACAGTTTTTGACCCATTTTAAACTGTTTAAACTTTGCAAACCACTTCCAATATGAAAGGCATCGCAAATACGGAAATCACGAAGGTGCAGGGCCAAGCCCACAGCCGTACAACCGACTTTGTGGTGGTGGAGGAGCCGCTCGAAATCCGCATCGGCTTCGCCAAAAACGGTGTCCGCCACCAAAAGCCCATCGCCGTGACCATGCGCACGCCCGGCCACGATGAGGAACTTGCGCTCGGCTTTCTTTTTACCGAAGGTGTCATTGGCGGTGCGGAGCAGGTGACGGGGTTCAGCCGACCCACTGTGCGCTGGAAGGAGGCACGGGAAAACGTGCTGCTGGTCGAACTGGCCGATGAAGTAGCGGTGGACCTTGGGCGATTAGAGCGAAATTTTTATACCAGTTCCTCCTGTGGCGTATGCGGCAAGGCGAGCATTGAGGCCGTGCGGGTACAAGGCCGCTGGGAACTGCCAGCGCCTGCGCCATTCCTCCACACCGATGTGCTACATACATTGCCTGACCTGTTGGCCAAACAGCAATCCATTTTTGACTGCACGGGTGGGCTGCACGGGGCGGCACTTTTCGATGTAAATGGGCGGCTCCTGCTCACACGGGAGGACGTGGGCAGGCACAACGCCCTCGACAAGCTCATCGGTTCAGCGCTGCAACAGGGGACTTTACCTTTGTCCGATAAGGTTTTGCTGGTGAGCGGCCGGGCGGGTTTTGAACTGGTACAGAAGTCGGTACTCGCAGGTGCGGCGGTGCTGGCGGCGGTGGGCGCTCCCACAAGCCTTTCGGTGGAACTGGCCGAGGAGGCTGGCATGACGCTGGTGGGTTTTCTGCGAAATGGGCAGTTCAATATTTATACTTGCCCAGAGCGGGTGATTTTTTAAGTGAAGCTGTATCGGAAAAACACGTAGTTTTGCAATCCTTTTTTAAAAACCTTATTTCATCACATTTAAAAAAATAAACCAGTCATGGGAAGAGGAGACAAAAGAACGACCAAAGGTAAAATCTGGAGGGGTTCGCACGGGAAGACTCGCAGCAAGAAAACCAACCGTCCGCACGCTCCTAAGAAAGAGGAGAAGAAAGTAGTAGAAGCAACGGCATAGTTTGTTTTGTGCCGCAAGGAGCGGCACAAAAACAAAACCAAGCTGCTTCATTCAAATAGTCATTGCCGCATGAAAATCAGGATGTCAGGCAATTCGATACGGCTGCG
>JANPLH010000493.1:0-4915 GCA_031426435.1 Saprospiraceae bacterium
GGACGGTGATGACCCGATAGGGCTGCCCACTGTCCTGCAAGGCCCGGTCGCCGTCCCATTTATGGTAGAGGTAGGGGCCGAGCAGCGCCAGGTCGTAGTCGGTGTACCGCTCCGTGGAGTCACCAACGATGCGGGTGCCAGACATGCCCGCCACGAGGTTCAGCTCGTATTCCGGGTGGTTGTGGATGGGGTAGTCGAAGCCATTGCGGACGGAGTCCAGCACGACGAAGACGTCTTGCTGCTTGAGGGGGGTGATTTCACGGAAGATGTTCATAGTTCACACAAAGATTTTTGTTTCGCACAGCGATTTAGATTTCACACCACGCTTCAGTATTCTTTCACACGACGCCACAACGACACGACGCTTTTGCTTTCACACAACGACACAACGCTTTAAGAATTCGTTGTGTCGTTGCGGCGTCGTGTGAAAGCAAAAGCGCTGTGCTATTGTGTGAAATCAAATTAATCGATATACCCATTTATCACTCGCTCAATGCCGTCTTTCAATAATGCCTGTCCGAAATTGATGAGCAAGCCCAATTTCTTGTTGGTGATGCGTAGATAGGTGAGCAGTGTTTTTGCAAATACCTTGGTATTTTGCTCCACCGATTTTAGCTCCACAATGACCTTGTCTTGGACGATGACGTCAGCTCGAAAGCCAATATCCAGCTTGACATCATCATCATCATCAAATGGGATTGGCTTTTGTTGTTCTACCTCGAAACCAAGTTTGCGAAGCCGATGAACTAGCAACGCCTCATACACGCTTTCTAATAAACCAGGCCCCCATTTCCGATGAATTTGAAAGCTAATTTCAATGATGACAGCTGCGATTTCATTCTCGTTCATGTCGCAGGGTAGTTTGGTAAGTTCCATCATTGTAGTAGTTTATAGTTTACACGACGCTCCTGTTTTGTTTCACACAACGCCACAACGACACAACGCTTTAAGAATTCGTTGTGTCGTTGTGGCGTCTTGTGAAATCAAACAAAGTCTCGCCGTCGTGTGAAAGTACAAAAAACCGTTGTGTCGTTGTGTCGTCGTGTGAGGTTAAACAACGTCGCCGTGTGAAATCGAAAAATCGCCGATAGAAACGCTTTCACGAAAGTACATCCCTTTCACATCATAATACCATGTAATCCACTCGCTGTGTCCGACATTTGCCAAAGCGAATAAAAACCACGATTGTTATGCGACTGACTCTACTCACCTTCCTTTCCCTTTTTTTTGCTTCGCAACCGATTGACGCACAGCAGTTTACTGTTAGTGGGACAGTCATTTCCGGCGACGACCAACTGCCGATGATTGGTGCCAACGTCTTGGAAAAGGGCACCCTGAACGGCACCACTACCGAGGTGGACGGCAGCTTTCGGCTCGAAGTCGCCTCGGCGGAAGCAGTGCTGGAATTCAGCTTTATCGGTTTTGAAAAGATGGACGTGCCCGTGCAGGGCAGGGCAACCCTTTCGGTCACGTTGGTGGCGGAATCGAAGCTCATGCAGGAGGTCGTCGTGACGGGTTACAAGCGTGAGGTGCGCAGCGACGTGACCTCATCCATCTCTTCCATAAAATCGAAGGACATCGGAAAACTGGTCATCGTGGGCATTGACCAAGCCTTGCAGGGGCAGGCCGCTGGTGTGTCCGTCACGCAGGTCACCGGTTCGCCGGGCGATGATATCGCCGTGCGCATACGGGGGGCAGGCACCTTAGGCAACAACAACCCGCTTTATGTCATTGACGGCGTGCCGACCACTGGGGGCATCAACATGTTTGCGCCAAGCGACATCGAAAGCATAGAGGTGCTGAAGGACGCCGCCGCTGCCGCCATTTACGGCGCACGAGCGGCCAACGGCGTTGTTTTGATTACCACCAAAAAAGGCAAAACGGGTAAACCGACCTTTAATTTTGAAGCCTATAACGGCGTGCAGCAGCCCGTCAACCTGCCCGAACTGCTCAACGCCGAAGAGTTCCTGACGCTGCGCAACGAGGGCATCACCAACGCCAACGTCAACCGTAACCCGGCCAACCAACTGCCTACCTATGACCCCGCCATCCTCGATTCCTTGGCAGATACCGACTGGCTCGACCTGCTCTTCAACCCTGCGCAAATACAGCATTATTCGCTTTCGGCATCGGGTGGCAGTGAGAACAGCAGCTTCTACCTCTCCGGCGAGTACCATACGCAGGACGGCATTTTCAAGGGGCAGTCGTTCGACAAATACCAGCTGCGCTTCAACGGCGAAATGGGCGGCAAGCGCTTCCGGGTGGGCAACAACCTCGTCTTTTCGCATACCGACCGCAAGGTCATCAACGGCTCCGGCGATGGTTTTGGCCCCGGCAACGAACTCAGCGGCATTCGCTACGCCCTCATCGCTGCCCCGGTCTTCCCGGAGCGGAATGCAGACGGCTCCTATACCACGGTCACCACCGAGCTTGGCGACCCCACGTTATTTGGCGATGGCAATCCCAACCCGGTAGTTTTTGTCAATAACACCGACTGGACCATCAAGCGCTACCGTATGTTCGGCAACGCTTATGCGGAGCTTTCGATTTTGGATGGGCTGAAATTGCGCAGCACCCTCGGCGGCGATTTTCAGTTCCAACGGGAAAAGCTTTTCAAAAAACGCCTCTCCGCCGCCATCTACTCTCCCACCTCGCTCAGCGAAGGCCGGGTGTTCGACCAGACGCTGATTTGGAACAACACCCTTGACTTCGAACGAACCTTCAGTGGGCATCGCATCTCGGCGCTGGCAGGCATGGAGGCCATCCAAAACCACACCGACTACCTTGGCGCTTCGGCCAACAATTTCAGGCGCACCGACCCGCTGTTCCGTTTCATAGATGCCAGCGACCCCGTGGAACTCACCAACCTCGGTGCTTCGGGCATCGCCACGGAATGGGCGCTGTTGTCGTGGTTTGGGCAGGTCGGATATTCCTACAAAAGCCGCTATGTGGTCAGTGGTGCCGTGCGGCGTGACGGCTCCAGCCGTTTTGGGAAAAACAACCGCTGGGGCACCTTCCCTTCAGTATCGGCAGCTTGGAACCTATCGAACGAGCCATTTTTTGCCAATATTGATTTCGTTTCCAGCTTGAAAATCAGGGGCAGTTGGGGGCAGCTCGGCAACCAGGAAATCGGAATCTATCCATACAGTTCGCTCGTGAGCACGGGCGATTACGTCTATGTTTTTGGCGACCAAATCGTTACGGGTTCCAATATCATCGAAACAGGCAACAGCAACCTGAAATGGGAGACGAGCACGCAGACAAACCTTGGCATGGACGCCAGTTTCATGAAAGACCGCCTCTCGCTCACACTCGACCTGTTCCGCAAGCGCACGGATGACATCCTCGTGCGGGTGCCAGTGCCACAGGCTGGCGGCTCGGCCCGTCCGCCCTTTGTGAATGCGGCATCGGTGCAAAACGAGGGCATCGAACTGGGCCTGCTGTTCCGCAACAAAATTGGCAAGCTCAGCTACAACATCGGCGGCAATATTGCCTCCATCCGCAACGAGGTGCTGTCCATTGCCGACAGCGAACCCATTCTCGGCGGCTTCGGCCTGTCGGATGGGGCGCTGACCCGCACCGAGCCGGGCCATACCGTCGGCTCGTTTTACCTATGGGGAATGGAGGGGTTGTTCCAAACGCAGGAGGAGGTGGACGCCAGCCCATTCCAGTCGCAGTACACTCGCCCCGGCGATGTAAAATTTGCCGACCTCAACGGCGACGACAAGATTGACGACAAGGACCGGCGGCACGTCGGCTCCCCGTTCCCTGATTTCACTTACGGTATATCGGCGGGCTTCTCTTGGGGCAGCCTTGATTTTTCAACGCTTTTGCAGGGCATTCAGGGCAACGACGTGTATTTCCTCTACGGCAATTTTGCTTATGAAACTCAGTTGCGGGGCTTCAATGCCTATCGTGGCCTACTCGACCGCTGGACGCCCGAAAACACCGGCAGCGACATCCCTATCGTGAGCGTGGACGACCGCAACGGCAACCGCCGCCCCTCGACCCGCTTCCTGGAAGACGGCTCTTATTTGCGCATCCGCAACATCACACTGGGCTATAATTTCAAGGACTTGATACACTGGGAGGGCATTTCCAGCCTTAGGTTTTATGTGACCGCCCAGAACGCTTTCACTTGGACAAAGTACCCCGGCCTCGACCCCGAAATACAGGCAAACTCCAACGACACCCGTGGACTTGGCTTGTCCTCTGACCTCAGCGTGGGCATTGACTGGGGGACGGTGCCAGCACCGAGGACTTGGATAGCGGGGGTGCAGGTAGGGTTTTGAGTAGTTTTTTTCAGGGAAAGGTGGGATATTTGCAGCCGAGAGGAGATTGGGTAATTTCGTTGCATATCTCTTGTTCAAAATACATGGTTCCTCTCTTTTTGAACAATGAGGAATTAATAAATGAACAATGAAAAAGTATTTAATCCTGTTTTTACTTGCTTATCATCCCTTTCTGTTATTTTCCCAAACAGAAGAGGAAGCTCAAGATTTTATTAAAACTTATATTGAGGCATATCCACAAAACAATGGCGAAAGTGGAGAAGAAAATGCAGTCTATTTTGAAGATAGCTTAATGGTTTATGGAAACCACCTTCCCTTTCTTGGGCTTTTAACATCGGTTGCTTTTGATGTTGGAGATGTAAGGTCGATTACTATTGACAATGCGAGCATGAAAGGAAAGAATATTCAACTAAAGATTAGGTTTCAAGAAGGAGCAAAAGTCATGCAAAAATTAATGTATGGTAACTCAGATGCAGAAGTAGAGTATCCTGATATGGCAACAATTACTCTTGGTAATTTGTGTGTTTCGGAAGATTTTCCAGGAAGAATTAAAAAAGCTATGCTGCATTTAGCCAAGCTAAAAGGTGCAGTAATTAACGATAAATTTTAGGGCTAACTGTCAC
>JANPLH010000494.1:0-21793 GCA_031426435.1 Saprospiraceae bacterium
ATGCAGCAGGAGGAGGGTTTTTCGACGATAAGGGTAAATGTAGATGTGGACCCAGGGTTTTTTAGTTCGACATTCGCCAGTGGGCAGTCATATCGAACACGTGGCGCTTGACTGCAAACTGCCAACTGATTAGCTGCCAACTAAATCACCCCGGGTCCACATCTACATTTACCCTTATCGTCGAAAAACCCTCCTCCTGCTGCATCACCCTCGTGGCTTCCCAAATCAAATCCTTGGTTGCCTTCCAAATGGCGGGGTTCCGCTCCATTTTTATCATAATGTCCAACAAATAATACTCTCGCACCCGGCCCACAGGCGGCACGGTTGGGCCGAGCAGTCGCTTGCCCAGCTTGGCCTGCATTACTTTGGCGAAGATTTTTGCACCCCGGTTCAATACATCCGTTTTTTTGTGCTTCAAGGTTATTTTTATCAAACGGCTGTACGGAGGGTACTCGAAAGCTTTGCGCTCCATGATTTCCCGTTCGTAAAATGCCTGAAAATCGTTGTCAATCACCTCCCGTATGACCGGGTGCGATGGGTTCATGGCCTGCACAATGACCTTTCCTCGTTTGTTCCGTCGGCCCGCTCGGCCCGCCACCTGCGTGATGAGCTGAAACCCTCGTTCGCCTGACCTAAAATCGGGGAACTGCAAAAGCTGGTCGGCACTGATGACACCCACCACGCTCACGTTCTCGAAATCGAGACCCTTGGTCACCATCTGCGTGCCCACAAGCACTTCAATCCGCCGCTCCTCGAAGTCGTTGATGATGCGGGCATGGGCGTCCTTCGTGCGCACGGCATCGTAATCCATGCGGCCAATACTGGCATCTGGGAGGTAAATTTTCAGTTCGTCCTCGATTTTTTCTGTGCCAAAGCCTTGCAAGTTCAGCTCATGACTGCCGCAGGCGGGACAGGTTTTGTTCAGTTCCTGCTGGTAGCCACAATAGTGGCATTGGAGGTTGTTGCGGAACTTGTGATAGGTCAGGCTCACGTCGCAATTGATGCACTCCGAGTGCCAGCCGCAAGTGTTGCAGCGAAGGGTGGGTGAGTAGCCCCGGCGGTTTTGGAACAAAATGGCCTGTTCGCCCTTCGCCAATGCTTCTTTCAGCGATTCCAACAAAACGCTGGTGAAATGGCTCTGCATCTTGCGCTCCTTCAGCTCCTGCCGGGCATCCACCACCACGATTTCGGGCATCTGAATGCCACCGAACCGTTCCTGCATTTCCACCAAACCGTACTTGCCGCTGCGGGCATTGTGGTAGCTTTCGAGCGAGGGTGTGGCCGTGCCGAGCAGCACCTTTGCACTATGCAGGTGCGCTAAATAAATGGCTGCATCCCGACCGTTGTAGCGGGGTGCCGGGTCATTTTGTTTATAGCTGGTATCATGCTCTTCGTCCACGATGACGAGGCCGAGATTTTCATAAGGCAAAAACAAACCAGAGCGGGCACCGACGATGCAAGTTTGCAGTTTGTCAGTTTGCAGTTTGCAGTCAGTTTGCAGTCCAGCAGCCACTGACTGCCCACTGTCCACTGACAAACTTCCAACTTTTTTCCACACCTCTACCCGCTCGTTGTTCGTAATTCGGTGGTGATAGACTGTCACAGCATCGCCCAAAGTTTTTTGCAAACGGCTGATAATCTGCGTGGTAAGTGCTACTTCGGGCAGCAGGTAGAGCACCTGTTCGCCACGGGCGAGGGCCTCCTGCATCAGTTCGAGATAGACCCGGGTCTTGCCGCTGCCCGTTACGCCGTGCAGGAGTACGGTGTTTTTTTCGGTGAAATGGGTGCGGATTTCCTGCAAAGCCCTCGTTTGTTGCGGAGCAAGGTCGTCGGCCTCCGTCACCTCGTCTTCGTAGCTGCCGATGCGGCTCACCTCCCGTTCGTACAACTCGAAGATGCCCTTTTTGGCCATCGAATTCAGCACGGAGGAGTCCACGCTGGCTTTTTTGTAAACCTCGGAGCGGAGCAGGCCGCTGTCCTTGGCAGGCTTTTCACGGGCTAATTGGATGAAAGCCATAAGCGCCTCGGTCTGGCGCTGGGCCTTGGCCACGAGGTCGAAAGCCCCGGCAAGCTGCTTGGAATCGGAGCGGTACGGCTCGGCGAGGCGGACGCAAGCGACCTTCTTCGGGGCATATTTCTCCTCCATTTCCTCGAAGAGGTAAATTACCTTTTTATCCAACAGGCTTTTGATGATGTGGTAGATGGTCTTCTGATTCAAAATCTTGCGCACATCATCAATCGTGATGGTCTCCTGGATGCTGAGGGCCTCGGTGATGAGGTATTCCTTGTCGGAGAGGCCCGTGAAATTGCCGTCGTAGAGCGGACTGAGCACCAGCCGCCGTTCGCTGGCCAGTTTGAGGTTGGCGGGCAGGGCGGCCTCCATCACCTCGCCGAGGGAGCAGCAATAGTATTCGGCGAGCCACTGCCAAAATTGGAGGGTTTTTTCGTTGAGAATCGGCTCCTCGTCTATGACGGATAGGATGGACTTGAACTTGTGCGGCGGTGTGTCATGGTGCAGTCGGTTGACCAGCCCGGCGTAGCGTTTTGCGCCGCCAAATTCCACCTCCACCCGCAGGCCGGGGCGCACGGCAGCCACCAACTCCTCCGGCACGGCATAGGTGTAGGGCTTTGGCACGGCCAGCGGCAGAACCACTTCGGCGAAGATGCTGTGGGCGGGTACGGGATGGTAGGTTTCCAAGTTCAGGTTGCTATTTTTCGACGGGCGAAAGTCGGTATTTTTTATTCGCTATGCATTGCAAACATGTGTGTTAAGTCTATACAGCGTGATTGCAAAGGTAAAGGGCGCTGGCCCTGCACTCCAAAACATAAATCATACTTTGTTTTATGCTGACCGCAATGGCGTAACTGCTATTCTTCGCAATGCCATCAAATTCTATGGTGAAGGCGGCCAAATGGAAATTAAAGTGGAGACCATCGCTAAACGACATTTTTGGAAGCCAGAGCCAGGAGGGTAGGCACATCGCCGGAGCAGATGCTCACCATGTTTAACCTAAAGGGAAAGCGGATTTGGACTGGTAAAAAAGGAGAGAAGGGAGAATAGCATTGGGCTTTGGCCCTGTCAGGGGCTGGTAGATATTAGGCAAAGTAAAAAATATCAAAGCGGTAGAACTGAGTTAGTGATAAGCTTGCCAATAGCCGACGGTCAAACTATTTCAGCAAATTAAAGCGGCTCAAGAAGGCATTCTTGAAATTGCGGCCTAGCGGCAAAACCTCTTTTCCGACCGTGAGCTTCCCGCTCCCGATATCAATGGATTCTACTTTGTCAAGGCGGACTATAAAACTCTTGTGGATGGGTGCAAATTCGTTGGCGGGCACAGATTCCAGCAATTTGCGCAGCGACATTTTTAGCATGAACTTACGCTGGCAGGTGTGTATTGAACAATAATTTCCATCGCCTTGTATGAAAAGGATATTGTCGAAACGTACGGGGTAAAGGACGTTCACATGTTTCACCCAAACAGCGTTTGCGAGAATCATCCTCTCGTCTACTTCTTCGCTTGGTTTTTCCAGCCCACCCCCTGGGAACAATGCCTTCACAGCCTGCTCGATCATGCTCTGCAAACTTAACTTACTGAACGGCTTCATGAGGTAGCCGAACGAGTAGGTGGACTTGGCCTGTTCGTAGGTCTGTTTGTCCTTGTAAGAAGTAGTGAAAATGGTAGGGATGTGCAGGTGGTCAATTTCTTTAGCGATGTCAAGACCCGATTTGTTGCCCTTCAATTCCAAGTCCATGATGATGAGGTCAGGTTGTTCGTCATAAATATATTGAAGGGCAGCATCCGCATTGTCCTTGATGGCGGCTAATTTCTGCCCCATCTCCTCCAATAGCATCTCAACATCCAATGCTGCGGAACGGTCGTCCTCTATCAAAAGTACTTGGAGGCTTTCATGAGTTGGTCTGTGTCTGTGACTAGTAAATCGGTAATCAAGATTTTAATAATCCAGTTTCGACGATTTTGGCTTAAAAGGTCACAATAAATACCAGTAAGTTCTGAATATTTGATTTGTGGAATGGTTTAAGGAACCGCCTCTTTGGCACGCAGTTTCCATTTCCATCCTGCACAGACATTCTCATCCCAAACACCTTCGGAAGCCTTTGGCGCAGGCCATGGGCTTCCGATTTTTTATTCAATGAGGTTTATCAAAACGCTGAAATCATCGTACTTGGCATCTTCGCCTTTCATTTCGAGCAAATCGAGCATGGCCGCACCTTCGTCGTTGGAATAGGCATCCTCGATAGCTGCAAGTGTCTGTCGGCAGCGCACTTCCACCAGCCCTCGAGCCAATTGTTCCATGCGCCATTGCCAGGTAGCTTGCATCCGGGCGAGTATGCGCTCGCTTACCTCCTGATGGTCATGCGTGGGCGAGATTGGGGAAATATGCTGAAAGGCCCTCGTGTTCCGGGCTAGCATCTTGCCATTTTCAACGATGAAATAAGCCGTATGCGCCCAGGCGCCGGGTGGTGCTACCAGCCTTGCGTACAGCACCAGTTGCAGGTCTTCCTCATTTCGGATGACCGACTCCCGCCAGCCACTGCCCCCCCATTTGATGTCTACAATGGCCAATTCGCTTGCCCCAATGGGGCTTGCCCCTGTGGGGGCCGACCGCTCCAGCACGAGGTCGGCAATGCCTTTGACGTCCGTGCCATTCAATGTATCATTTGGTGGAAACCTGCCGTCTAATGTCTTTTCTGTTTCCACCACCCGCCAGCCATTGTCCCGAATATGTGTGACGAGGCTCCATGCCGCAAATTTCAGCTTGTTTACAAAGGCTACCCGGTCGGGTTCACGCCCGTACAGGAGCAGCACTGCACCTTCCCTTGCCAGCAATCGGCGGCTTTCTTGTTCTACCCTCGCCTCCACTTCCGCCTTGCTCATGGCGTGGATGTCTTCTTTCAACAACTTTTCAAAAACCCGGTGCGCCAAGTTGCCCATGAGGGTGTTGTCAGGCACCACGCTAAGTATGCTCGACTTGTTCAGCCGGATTTTGTATTTGAAAAACCACTGGTAAGGATAATAAAACAGTGTCTCCAAGCTCGTCAGCGATTCCTTTTCCCGTTGCAAGTTGGCGAGGTTCCTTATTTTCAGGAACGCCGTTGGCCTGCCCAATTGCCGCAGCTGCACGGGCTCGTATTTGGGCAGGGTAAAATGACGGTCAAACGCCGCATCGTTCCCGCCCAACTCCTGTGTGATGGCAGGTATGTTGCAAAAAGCAGTTTGAAGGTCGCCGAAAAACGGGTGCGGGTTCACAGCGGTGCCGTCCACCGATTCGGGCAATATCAGCACAAGGCGGTTGGTAGCGGCAAGTATGGGACGGGCCTGTTGCCAAATCTGGCGGGCGTTTTCCTGCTCAGGCGTATCGGGCAGGATGCCTATTTGGGCCAACCAAGCCCGCTCGCCTTTCGACCATTTTGAGAAAAAATGCGGCTGCTCCTGTTGGATGAAATTCCACCACCACACCTCGCCCACAGGCCCCGTGAAAGCGCCTGGGTGCTGCACATAGGGCAAGCTGCCTGCCTCCCTTGGCTGGAAGACCACCGGCGATGGCTCGTAAATCGTGCGGACGATGCGCTCCAATTCCAAATGGCCAAGTTCCTGTTCCGGTAGGGAGTTTAGCAGTTCCGACACCCGCTTGGCTTGTTCGCTGAGCACGATGAGCGATTGGTTGCGCCCGCCGAACGCTTCAAAAGCGCTGACGGCCCATTGCCGAAGGTAATCGAAAATGACCATCACCTCCGCCTTTGGCACTGTGTGCCCCATGTCGTAGCGTCGCCGTTCAAACCAAAAATTGTACTGCCGCCGCTGCTCGTTCACGAGCGTAAGTGGCTCATTTGCAGAGAGTTCGTCAAAATAACGGTTTACCATCGAATACCAGCCCTCGCCTTGAATCCCTGGCATGGCCGCCACTTGGTTGGCGATAAGGGAGGCCAATTCATCCGCCAACGGCTTCACCGACAGGGATACGAACTCCAAGATGTGATAAGGGTTGACAGGTTCCCATAGGAAGGCTGTGACCAATTTCAGGATTTGCAAAGTGGGCCTCGCCAGCGAACTGCTCTGGAGGCCGAGGCTCGGTTGGCCCTCTTGTACGAGTGCCATGTCGAGCGTATGGCTTCGCTCGGAAATCAGGAAATTGGAAATTGGAAATTGGGAAATTTGGGGTGACTCAATTTCCAATTTCCAATTTCCAATTTCCTGATTTATTCTCACCAATTGAGCCAGCCACGCGGCTGCCTCGCTGGAACGACGGGCTCGGAGCAGTAGCAGGGAACCATCGTTTTGGAGCGTTGACTTGCCGAAGGCAGTCTGTCCGCCGTTGAGACGCTGCTGGAATTTTTGCAGGTCGGTCGTCGCATCTTTTGGCAAGCCGGGTAGCGGTAACTGGCGAACCTCTATGCCTGTTTTTTGTCCTAATTTTTCAAAAAAACGCTGAAAATGGCGGGGCAGCAAGCCAAGCGGCTCATTTATCCATGCTTCGGCAAGGGGCGTTTTTCCTTGTTCATCCAGCGCAAGCAGCACGGCATGGAAACGGTCGGCGAAGCCAAAAGCCAATTGCAGACTGTCTTCTTGTTCCAAATGGAAGCATGCTTCAATGGCTGCAATGGTGGCAAGTCGGGGCGGGGTGCTTCCTGTTGTTTCAAAATACCAGCCTGCCAGCAGCATTTCGTCGCGGCGGGAAAGCATTTCGGCGGCAGTGGTAAAGGGGTCAGCTTCAAATGATTTTTTGTAAAATGGCGGCTCGGTCGCTTGGGCGAGGTGCCAAAGCAGCGCTTGCCGGTATTGCTCTACCCGTAGGTAATCAATGTCGTTGGGATGCCCGCCGAGACCGTACCAGGTCTCGAAAAGTATCAACAGGCCCTGTGGGCCGGCATAATGGACACCAACCTCTGCATCGGGCCTTGGCAGGGATTGGTTGTCGAGTTGTAGGCCAAAAATGAGTTTCACGGTGCAGGTTGTTTTGGCAAACTTAGATAGAAGTTGGAGTTTTTGAAGAATTATGGTGGAAAATGGCTTGTAAGCTTCTTAGAACTGAAACGAGGTTCACCTGTTTTTAAGGGACAATAATTGCGCAGCAAATGAATCAACTTCGACATGAAACCTCCCCTTACCTGCTCCAACACGCCAATAATCCGGTAGAATGGTTTGCCTGGAAGCCCGAAGCCTTTGAGCGGGCAAAAAGGGAGGATAAGCCTATTCTAGTCAGTATTGGCTATTCGACTTGCCATTGGTGCCATGTGATGGAACGGGAGAGCTTCGAGGACCACGAGGTGGCCGAGTTCATGAACGACCATTTTGTCTGCATCAAAGTGGATAGGGAAGAGCGACCCGATGTGGACCAAATTTACATGGAAGCCTGTCAGGTGATGACGGGCGGCGGCGGTTGGCCGCTCAACTGTTTCCTATTGCCAGATGCCCGCCCCTTCTATGCTGGCACCTATTTTCCGCCTGTGCCTGCCTACAACCGCCCGTCGTGGTTGCAGGTCTTAATGAACCTTTCACATGCCTACCAAAATAAGCGGGACACGATTGAAGACCAGGCCCAGCGCTTGACGGATATTATTCGGGATGCTGGCAAGACCTTCACGGGTAACAACAAGCTGAGGGTTGTGACCGAAGACCAGCCTTTTACCGAAGACCTGTTGAAAAAAATCTTTGTCAACCTCCAGCGGCAATTCGATGCGGCAAATGGCGGCTTTGGCAGTGCACCCAAGTTTCCCGGCACCATGTCGCTGAACTACCTTCTCGCTTACTATTTTCATTTTGGTGAAAAAGCAGCACTCGACCATGCGCTGCTCTCATTGGACAAAATGGCGATGGGCGGCATCTATGACCAGCTTGGCGGTGGTTTCGCCCGCTATGCCACCGATGCCAAGTGGCTGGTTCCTCATTTTGAAAAAATGCTTTACGACAATGCGCTTCTGGTAGGTGTTTTGGCCGATGCCTACAAAATCACAAAAAAGGAGCTTTATCGCGAGACCATTTTGGAAACATTGGCGTGGGTACAGCGAGAAATGACCAGCCCAGAAGGCGGTTTTTTCTCTGCCCAAGATGCCGATTCGGAAGGGGTTGAGGGCAAGTTTTTTGTCTGGGATAAAGCTGAGGTGGAAAAAGTGCTGAAAGACGATTTTGAGTTGTTTTCCAAGTTTTATGATATAACTGAAGATGGTAATTGGGAGGAAAAGAACATTCTTTGGAGGAAATTGGATTTTGAACAATTTGCCAAAAAAGCCAATTTATCAGAAAACGAACTAAAAACCCGCCTGGCCGAAAGCCGCCAAAAGCTATTTGAGGTGCGCAGCCAACGCATCTGGCCAAGCCTTGACGACAAGCTGCTGCTCGACTGGAATGCCTTGATGTGTTCTGCTCATGCCAAAGCCTACACAGCGTTCGGCATAGCGGAGTATCGTGCAACTGCGGAGAGGAATCTCGAATTTTTGTTGGAAAAGTTCAAGCAGACGGATGGCTTAACGCTTTTTCACACCTATAAAAATGGTCGGGCGCAATATGATGCTTTCTTGGACGACTATGCGTTCTTGATTGAAGCACTGCTCGATATGGCGGAAATCACTGCGAAGCAAGACTATGTTTTGCAAGCTGGGCGTTACATCGAATTTGTTTTCGATAATTTCCTTGACCCTGTGGACAAAATGTTCTACTTTACATCAGCAAAGCAAAAAGACGTCTTGCTGCGCAAGAAAAACCTCTACGATTCTGCCACTCCTTCCGGTAATTCGACGATGGTTCGTAACCTCCAACGGGCAGGCATCCTGCTCGGTCGGGAAGATTGGCTCCACCATGCTTCTGGCATGTTGGACACCATGCGGGAATCCTTGGAGCGCTATCCGTCATCCTTTAGTCAATGGGCCAGTTGCATGATGGGCGAGGTTTTTGGCTTATCGGAAGTGGCCGTTGTGGGCGAGCAGGCATTCAAGCTCTCCGCCGAGGTGAGTGCCGAATTTTTGCCGCAAAAGGTGTTGATGTCATCAAAAACTGCCGATGATGCTTTTCCGCTTTTGAAGGACAAACAGGGCGATGGCTACACATTAGTTTATTTATGTCAAAATTACGCCTGTCAGCAGCCAGTAGATACAATCGAAGCATTCAGGCAATTAATTCGTCAAAACAGAAGTTATTAGAAAACCCCTGGAAGGAAGTCCACTTGGCGGATAATTTTGAGAAAGGAACGATTTATAGAATTTTCAAAATTCCTTTAAGTCTATGAAAATAACGTTTACGCTATCGTTGCTGCTTTTATTGGCTGCGCCAATATTGGCGCAACAACCAGCCCAGTACAGTCTTTACCGACTCAACAAGTACGCCTTCAATCCAGCTTACGCTGGCCTGGACAATTCCCTAAGCGTAACTGGGGTTTATCGCAACCAATGGGTAGGGCTGCCAGGTGGCCCAGTTTCTCAACATTTCAATGCGCACATGCCGTTGTACATCATCGGGGGTGGTGTTGGTGTTGCCATCGAGAACGAAACCATCGGGTCTTGGCGGCAATCAGCATTTAATGCAAGCTATGCCCGGCAAATGCTGTTGGGAAAGGATGCGCTTTTATCCATTGGTCTCACAGCTGGCTTGGTACAGCGGCAATTGGATGGCTCCAAAGTGCGCACGCCAAGTACTGAAATTGATGACCAAGGAAACGTAATTACCCATAATGAGGATCTATCTGTTGGTACGGAAGGGGGAACTACCCCCACCGCCCATCTTGGGGCATTCTACCAGCGTGAAAACTTGGAGATAGGGATTTCGGCAATAAATTTGCTTGGTAACAAGCTAAACTTGCCCGGCGCTAGTTTCCAACAAGAAAGAACCTACTTCCTCTACCTTGGCTACCAGCTTGAACTGAATAAAAATATCACAGTCAATCCTGCTCTTTTATTTAAATCTGACGTGCAACAAACGCAAATGGATTTTTCCTTAACAGCCAAGTTCAACGATAATATCTTTGCTGGAGGGTCGTTAAGGGGTTATCACGCCAACAGTATTGATGCTGTAGTTTTGATGGGTGGTTTCAAATTGAGCGAAAAGATTTCTATCGGATACGCTTATGACTTAGGCCTTTCAAATTTGAAGACCGTCAACTCGGGTTCTCACGAGGTAATGCTGAACTACAATCTTGGCAAACCGATAGGAAAGGGCAGGCCCCCTGTGATAATCTACAACCCAAGGTCACTTTGAATTATTTTATTTTATCCATACTCATCCCCACTCAGCCTCCAAAGTTTTGGAATCAGTAAATTAAAATAGGCAAAATCACACTAAGTAGAAAAAATGTGTCGTTTTTGTCTGGCGTAAAATGTTAAATTTGCCCCTTTGGATGTAGAAAATTCAGACAACTGTTTGAATTCAGCGTCAAAGCGTTATTTTTACGTCTCTTTTTCACTAAAGAAGGAAAACTCGGGTGTTAAAAATGAAAAAACTATTAATGACTTCGTCTGCGTTGCTTTGCTTGGCAGCGCTAATTTCATCCTGTGGCAGCAAAGAAACAGGACAGCTTACCGGCGTTTTAGAAAGGCCAGAATGGAAAGGCATCAATCCTTATGGAATGGTGTACATCCCATCTGGCACCCTCCACATTGGCCCTAGCGACCAAGACATCTCCAATACTTTTGTCCAGCGACCCAAATCCGTCTCCATTCAAGGATTCTACATGGACGATACGGAGATCACCAACAACGAATACCGCCAATTCGTCTATTGGGTCAAGGACTCAATTGCCCACTCTTACCTCGACCATTTCATCACAAATGAAAAGACGGGGGAAGAACACATAGATTGGGAATTTGAGATTGATTGGGAGGATGAAACCCTCCAAGACCTTTACTACCAAGGTGATGACCGCTTTGCCGGCCGTCAAGAATTGGACGTAAGCAAAATGGAATTCGAATACGAATGGTACGACTGGCAAGCTGCTGCCCATGATCAAGGCAAATCTCCACGTACTTCCTTCATCAAGCGGAAGACCATCAATGTATATCCTGATACGATGGTTTGGATTCGTGACTTCGCTTATTCATACAATGAGCCAATGACACGTAACTACTTCTGGCACCCAGCTTTTGATGACTATCCAACAGTTGGTGTTGATTGGCATATGTCAAATGCCTTTTGCTATTGGCGCACCAAACTCTGGGACACCTTCCAGGCTGCTCGTGAAGACGGTATCAACTCTGAGGATTTCCGTTTGCCAACTGAGCATGAGTGGGAATATGCCTCCCGTGGTGGTCACGACCTTGCTCCGTATCCTTGGGGTGGTTATTACCTCCGTAACTCCAAAGGTTGCCTTCTTGCCAACTTTAAACCTGGCCGTGGTAACTATCCAGAAGATGGTGGCCAGTACACGGTAAAGGCAGATGCCTACTTCCCCAACGATTATGGCCTTTACAACATGTCGGGCAACGTAGCCGAGTGGACTTCTACTGCTTATTATGAAAATGCCTACTCCTTCGTACATGACTTGAACCCAGATATCCGCTACGATGCAACAGAAGATGATCCAGAGGCTTCCAAGCGTAAGGTTATTCGTGGTGGTTCTTGGAAAGATGTTGCTTGGTTCCTCCAAACAGGAAACCGTCACTGGGAATACCAAGACACAACAAAATCGTATGTAGGCTTCCGATGTGCCCTGACCTTCTTGGGCCGTTCAATCAACGATTTTTAATTATTTTTAAAAAAATAAATTCCAGAATGGATAGTAATTCAGTTACTATCCATTTTTTTTTATTTTCGCGTCGCAAAAGATGATCTTCTGGAATAATGTTGATTTTTTTTGCTTCCGCAATCAAATAGCCTGTTACCTTTTTGATTTCAGTCGTTATTTGTCGAGGAATAAATTTCCTGTGCTTTAATCTGAATTTAGCTAACCTAATTAAAACGAGTAAAAATGAGTTTCTTAAAAACTAAAGGTTTCAAGTACTTTAAAAACCTATTCATTGGTGTTGGTGCCGCCGTTGTATTGATGGGTGCACTTTTTAAATTGGAAAGCTTACCTGGCGCAAGCTTGATGCTTACGATTGGCTTGTCCTTTGAGGCATTAATTTTCCTTTTCCTTGGCCTTATCGGACCAGAACCGGATTACTATTGGGATAAGCTTTATCCGGGGCTTAATGACTACCATGCAAACCTCACACCGCTAACTGCTGGGCCACAAAACAACATTGACATGGGAACACCCTTGCATGGCGATGTCATCGAGAACCAATTAGGTGGTATGCTGACCGAGCTACAAACCATGTCCAAGAGTCTTTCTTCTTTGAAGGCTCTGCAAGAGGTAGATTTCTCCGGTACCAGTGAGCAGTTGAAAACCATGAACAATTTCTACACGAAGTTGAACGAAGCCATGGCTGACCTCAATGATTCTATCGCTGACACCAAGGTTTACAAAGATCAATTGGGCGTTCTTAACAAGAACCTCTCTGGCTTGAATGGCGTCTATGGTGGCATGTTGAACGCAATTGCCAGCTTCCGTCCGCAGCAGTAATGCGAATGGCATTTTGCGGCAAATTGAATAACTAAATTGTTTAACGAAAAAATTAAAAGCACATGTCCATTCCAAAGGAGCCGCGGCAGCTCATGATTAACCTGATGTACTTGGTACTCACGGCGCTGCTCGCATTGAACGTTTCCGCAGAGGTAATGAACGCATTCATCACATTGGATGAAGGAAACAAAGCCAGTGCTGCCACTGTGAATTCACAACTCGATCAAACAGTGAAGGGTCTTAAAGATCTTTTGAACGATGATTCAAAAGCTAAATATCGTGCTATTGGCCCAGCAGTTGATGAAATCCGCAATGAAGTAGTCAATTTCGACGCTTATGTTAACAAGTTAAGGGATGAAGTTCTTGACGCATCTGGTAACATGAATAAGAAAGTTGATGATGGCGATTTCAAAGAAGAATATGGTAAAAAAGTTCCGAAAGGTATCAAGAACAAGGACATCACCACACGGATGCTTGTTGATGAGAAGAAAGGAGCGGAACTCAAAACCAAACTGATTGAGGTAAAACAAAAAATGATTGATGCCTACACCAAACTTCTTAACGAAAATGGCCAAACTTTCGGTCTTAGAAAGGAAGAAATTGACAACCGCATCCAGAACATCGCCAATAACCTTCCATTGAAGGTAGATGAAGAAACATGGAAGAAAAGCAAAAAGAAAAGCTGGGAGGAATTCAAGTTCCGTCAAATGCCCGTAGCGGCTGTATTGCCACTATTGAGCCAAATGCAGGCAGACGCCAAAAGCTCTGAAGCATCGTTGGTGAACAGTATGGCTGAACTTGCAGGCGGTCGTGTAATTGAATTCGACGCCTTCTTTCCTGTGGTCTCTGCCAAGAAATCGTACCTGATTGCAGGTGAGCCGTTTGAGGCAGAAATTTCAGTAGGTACTTACAGCTCACAAATCAATCCCTCTGACATTGGTATCTTTGTAAATGGAAGCAAAATTTCGGTTGGCAACGATGGCAAGGCTAAGTACACAGCCGCTACTTCTGGTTTGGGCGAAAAGACGCTCAAATTGGACGCACAAGTCCGCAACCCGCTTACGGGCGAAGTGTCCAAAGGTAGCTCAACATTTACTTACGAAGTAGGCCAGCGTTCAGTCGCAATTTCTGCCGACAAAATGAACGTGTTCTACATTGGTGTTGACAACCCGATTTCTATTTCTGCTGCTGGTAGCTCAAGCAACGACTTACAAGTTGGTATTTCAGGTGGAGGCGGTCAACTTTCAAAAACAGGTAGTAATACTTGGACGGTAAAGGTTTCATCTGTTACAGATGATTGCAAGATTTCTGTAAGTGCAAAAGAGATGAAAGCGAGCAAGTCTTTCCGTGTGAAGCGCATACCTGACCCCGTTGCAAAGCTCGGTAATAAAGCCGACGGCGAAATGGGCAACGGTGAATTCAAAGTTCAAAAAGGTTTGATAGCTTGGCTGGAACACTTTGACTTTGAGGCTCGGTGTGAAATACAAGGCTTTAACCTTGTCAAAGTGTCCAAGCGTGAAGACCCTGCCGAGGCACCTAATAATGGTGGCTCATTTAGTGGCAAAGCTTCTAACTTGGTAAACGCTGCCAAACCTGGTGACACATTTTACTTTGAGAACGTAAAAGCCCGTTGCCCCGGCGACGCCGCTGGGCGTAAAATCAACTCTTTGGTGTTCAGGATTAAATAAAATTTGAACACTGGATACTAACTGCCGGGGTACATAAGTTTATACCCGGTAGTTAGTATTTTTTCATTTTGAAAACTTTTGAGAAACATGAAGTTTGTATTCAGACTGTTCAGTTTGGTTTCTATGCTTATGCTTTGCAATATTTCTTATGCACAGCAGCCCGAAAACATTTTAACCGAATCCAGTGACCCCAACGAAGGCCGTCCATTGGACGACATCGTTGGTAAAAGACTTACTGGTGACAAACGTCTTCTTCCTTACGACCATGTTCGGGAAGCAGATATTTTCTGGGAAAAGCGTATTTGGAGGGTTATAGATATTCGTGAGAAAATGAACCTGCCCTTTGCTTATCCAGAGCGGCCGTTCTTCTCCATCCTTATGGATGCTGCTACAGGCGGCGAAATCACGGTTTATAGCACGGAAGATGATAAGTTCTCTTCCAAACTGACGCCGGACGAGGTGGCTTCGATGGGTGCTACCATTGATACTGTTATTACTTTCGATCCGGAGACTTACGAAGAACAGTTGCAAGTCGTCCGGAACGACATCAACCCGGAAGACGTAAAACGTTTCCGCGTAAAAGAGGTATGGTTCTTTGATGAAGAGACATCCACTTTGCAGGTACGTGTATTGGGCATTGCTCCACTCATTGACAAAACAGACGAGAATGGCAACTTCCTTTACGAAAAGCCAATGTTCTGGGTGTACTACCCCGAAGCTCGTGAAATCCTGTCGAGGGAGCGTGTATTCAATGCAGGAAACGATGCCAGCCCAATGACTTGGGAAGATTTGATGGAGATGCGCTTTTTCTCCAGCTATATCTTCAAAGAGTCCAACGTGCGTGACCGCCGTATCCAAGACTACCTGACTGGTATTGACTTGTTGTTGGAGGCTGACAAAATAAAGCAGGAAATCTTCAACTTCGAACATGACCTATGGTCATATTGATCATTGGCTGAGATAGCTTACAAAAAAGGTTCATTGCACCCCGCAATGAACCTTTTTTGTTTTGGAATTATCGCTTAGTCTCTTTCCATGGCTTGAATACGGTAAGCTGTGAGGGCCTATCTTTAGGTATTTCTCGTAATGGTTCGCAAGGCTTTAGCGTATCGTACAATTCTTTTGGCAATTGCTGGTAAAGCGCCGTGCCTTTCGTTTTCCATCCAATCATCTCATCGCTCACCTCCCGAATAATCTTTCCAGGATTACCTACCACCAAGCTTCGCCTTGGGATTTTGGTATCTGCTGCCACAAAACAAAGCGCTCCAATGATGCACTCCTCACCGATTTCCACGTTGTCCATGATGACGGCGTTCATGCCTACAAGCGAATTTCGACCAATGACTGCTCCGTGTATGACTGCACCATGCCCAATATGCGCCCCCTCTATCAACCGTACAGTGACGCCAGGGAACATGTGAATGGTGCAGTTTTCTTGAACGTTGCAGCTGTCCTCGATGATGATTTCGCCCCAATCGCCTCGAATAGCAGCCCCTGGGCCTATATACACTTGCTGACCGATGATGACGTTGCCAGTCACCACCGCTTGGGGGTGAACGAAAGCAGAATCATGCACAACCGGTCTATAACCGTTGAATTCGTATATCATTTTGAACTGTTTTCAAAAGCAATGACACAACGCTCGCTAGAAAGTAGTGGTAGCCCCGAATCTACCTTCAATCTACTTTTCTCATTGTCGAAATCATCTTTGAACTGAGCTTTTAGCTCCTTTCTTTTCATGGCTTCCAAAAAGCGGCGGGCGTCCTCTTTTGTTTGCAATAAAAGCGGTGGTACAAGGGTGGGTAGTCCAGTTTTGTCTTTTGCCACCATTGTAAAATAAGAGGTGTTGGTATGCTTCACTAATCCAGTTTCCACGTTTTCGGCAGTGACCCGCATCCCAATGACCATTGAAGTCCTGCCAACGTAGTTGACCGAGGCATGGATGGAAACCAGTTCGCCCACGGACACTGGCTCCTTGAAGTCAACATTTTCTACGGAAACAGTGACGCAATAACCCCCGGCATGCTTGGCAGCACAAGCATAAGCGGCCTTGTCCATCAATGATAGGAGGATGCCGCCGTGAATCTTACCCCCAAAATTAGCATACGCCGGAATCATCAGCTCTGTCATCACTGTTTGCGAAGCAGCAACTGGCTTTGGTTCATGAACCAGGTTTTGTTCCATAATTATTTGAAAATCAAGGGCGTAAAAATAGAAAAACCCCCATGAAACATCAGTACATGGGGGCTTTTGTTGAGCAACAAGGTTTACATCACCTCAAAGGAAAGCTTCAAACTTACTCGATACTTTTCTACCTCACCGTTGGCATTCACCGTGACGCTTTGGTCTTGTACCCATGCGGAACGGATTCCTTTCAGCGATTTGGATGCTTTTGCAATACCGATACGGGTTGCATCTTCCCAGCTCTTGTCAGATTCGGACAAGATTTCTATGACTTTCATTACTGACATGACGTAAGTTTTTGATGGTAAAAAATAGGTTCTCCCTGGAAGCAAAATAACTTGCTACCACATGGCTCGAAAATAACAAAAAAAGCGCACCCCAGGCATTGAAGTTGCGCTTTTCTTGTTGTAATCTTAAATTAACCTGGTATGAAACGCATAGAAAGCGAGTTGACGCAGTGCCGTGTATTCTTCTTCGTCAGCCGCTCGCCCTTGAAGACATGGCCGAGGTGACCACCACAGTTGGCACAGAGTATCTCCACCCGACGCCCATCGGCGTCCGGTTCATGCCGAACCGCCCCAGTGATTTCATCGTCAAAAGCTGGCCAACCACAACCGGAGTTGAACTTATCCTCCGAACGATAAAGCGGCGCATCGCAACGTCGGCAGGTATAAGTGCCAGCCACGAAATACTTGTCGTATTCACCTGTGAAGGGGTACTCCGTGCCTTTCCGCTCGATGACATAAGCCTCTTGCTCCGTCAGTTTGTTCCAATTTTCCTTCGTTTTTTCACTCATTTTAAGCTCCTTTTTTGGTTAATCTTTTAGCAAATCCGCAAACTCTTTCCTGAACTTCTCAACCTTCGGGTTGATGATGATGCGACAGTAGCCTTGGCCAGGGTTGTCGTTGAAATAGTTTTGGTGATAGTCTTCTGCCTTGTAAAATTTGTCGAAGGCCGTGATTTCCGTCACGATTGGGTCATCCCAGATAGTCGGGGCAAAAGCTTTTTTCACTTGCTCTGCAATGTCCCGTTGTGCCTCATCGTGGTAAAAAATAGCTGAACGATACTGCGTGCCTACGTCTGCACCTTGGCGGTTGAGCGTAGTCGGGTCGTGGGTTGTAAAAAACACTTGCAGCAGTTTTTCATAAGAAATAACTGTTGGGTCGAATAGCACTTGAAGCACTTCCGCATGACCAGTCGTGCCGTCGCAGACTTCCCGGTAACTGGGGTTTTTCACGCTGCCACCGGAGTAGCCGGATGCTACCGACTCCACACCTTTCAATTGCTGAAAAATAGCTTCCGTACACCAGAAGCAGCCGTTGCCGAAAGTGGCGGTGGCCAAGTTGCTGTTTTGCATGGTTTCAGTAGTTGCTTTTGAAACGGGTTTGGTCGGTTTTTGCTTTGACTGGGCGCAAGAACCAAACACAATGCCACATAGAATGACTGGAATTAATAAGATTTTCATGATTTAATTTTAGTAATTGATAAAACAGGTTAACATGAGAACGGTTGCGGGAAGGACAATGCCCGATGCATAAATCGTCGTTAAAATTTAGCAAACCTTACAAAATCGCCCCATCAAATAAATTTTTCCACTTTCTACGAAAATAATCGTAGAAAAATTTTGACTTACGAAAATGTTCGTATAACATTGCAGTACGAAATCTGTCGTAGATAACCAACGATAATTTTCAATGTCCTTCAACCATTAAAAATGACTTATAAAATGATATCAAAACCCACTGACGCAGAGCTTGAAATCTTGCAAGTACTCTGGGAAAATGGCCCCAGCTCCGTCCGATTCGTCAACGACCTGCTTGGTGAGCGAAAGGAGGTTGGCTACACGACCACCCTTAAGCTTATGCAAATCATGCACGAGAAAGGACTGGTCGTGCGCAACACCGACGCCCGCAGCCATATCTACGAAGCTGCCATTGAACGGGACGAAACACAGCGCAACCTCCTTGGCACCTTTGTGGACAATGTGTTTAGCGGCTCGGCGATGGACCTTGTCATGCAGGCATTGGGCAACCACAAAGCCTCCAAGGACGAACTCGACCAGATAAAGGCACTCATCGAAAAAATGGAGAATGAAGGATAGGCACGTCCCACTCTTTTTACTTTAACCTTTTTACTTTTCCTTACGTCATGGAATTCATCCACCAATTTTTGCCCGAACACATCCTCCAAGCCCTCGGCTGGACGGTGCTCCACTCCCTCTGGCAAGCCTTCGCCGTGGCGCTGCTGCTGGCCGCCTACCTGCTCGCTTGGCAAAAAACAGACGCTCGGAAGCGCTATGCCGCTGGCAACTTGGCGCTCGGCTCGACCCTCTTGTTGGCGGTAGCCACCTTTGTTTTTTACCTAAAAAGGGCCCAAGCTGAACCTGAACTGACCGGGGAGATTTGGAACGAAGATGGCGAACTGATTGGGCGCTATTTTTCCGAAGGGAACTCCTCTTTTTTCAGCGATTATTTCACCCAGCACATGCCACTCATCGTCATGGTTTGGGGGCTCGGCCTCGTGTTTTTTATGCTGAAAATGATGGGCGGGTTGCTTTACGTGCAACAATTGAAAACCCGCATGGCTACTCCGCTTTCGGCGGAATGGCAGGAGCATTTCGCAAAATTGTCCACCGAACTTGGCATTCGCAGGCCTGTGCAGTTGTTGGAATCTGCGCTGGCGAAGACCCCAATGGCACTGGGTTGGCTAAAGCCCGTGGTGCTGCTTCCCATAGGTGCAGTGAATCACCTGACGCCAGTACAAGTTGAGGCCATTTTGGCGCATGAACTGGCCCATGTGCTGCGCCAAGACTACCTGCTCAACCTGCTGCAATCGCTGGTGGAGATACTGTTCTATTTTAACCCAGCCGTTTGGTGGATATCCGCCCATGTGCGCACCGAGCGGGAAAATTGTTGTGACGACATCGCCGTGCGGCTGTGTGGCAACTCGCTGGCGTATGCCAAGGCCCTCGTTAGCCTGCAAGCGCTACAGATGGCCGCCCCAGCCTTTGCCATGTCGTTTTCCAAAAACAAAAACCAACTGTTGCAACGCATCCAACGCATTCTACAACCTTCACAAAATAAATCTAATCTTATGGAGAAACTTTCAGCCACCTTGCTGCTGACAGTGGCCGTCGTGCTGCTGTCCGTACAAGCCAACACCCCTTTTGGCAACTTCATCACCAAGGTCGTTTCCAATGAAATGCCTGCCATGGAAGCCGCCGATGCACCGTTACCCTACGACGAGATGGAGTACCCGATGGAAATGGATACCATTCCGGATGGAAACCGTGATGCCCATATCCATTTCAATAATGACAATGAGGAAATAGAGTTTAAGATGAAGGACGACGAAATTACCTTCTTGAAAATAGAGGGAGAAGTGATACCGAAGGAACGTTATGGCGAGTATGAGGCGCATGTTCGGGAGATTATGGCCAATGTGCCAGCCCCACCCGAAGCGCCCGAAGCACCTGATTTTCCTGAAATGCCAGCACCGCCGGCACCGCCTTCATTCGATAGGTTTCCTGCGCCAGCTGCACCGCCAGCGCCTCCGGCACCGGGTACCCGTAAAATCACGACACAGAAAGACCGCAACGGCACCACTTTTATCATTGAAACGCAAGATGGTGCTGAACCCGTGGAAATCACGGTGAAAGACGGCAAGAAGGGCACCATCATCGTGAATGGCCAAGAAATCACCGGGCTGAAAAAAGGCGACAAGACCATCATTATGCAGGATGTGCCGGGCAATGGTTTCGCTTGGAACTTCCCTGCTATTGCTGCTGACCAATTCCATTTTGATTTTCCTGCAATGGCACCTGATTTTCCCGGCTTTGATGCTGCCGCAATGGCAGAACTGGAAGCTCTCCGCCACAACGAGTTTTCCGCTGACTTGGCAAAGGAATGGGAATTGGCTGCAACAAGTCCGCTCAATTCCGATGAGTGGCGGGCAGCGATGGAGGAGCAACGGGCACAGTTGGAGAAAGAAATGGCCGAATTGCGGGAGCAACAGCAATTGCTCATGGGCGAGCGCCGGGAGGAAATCGAACGGGCGATGGAGGATGCCCGCAAAGCACAAATAGAAGTTATGAAACAGCTCGAACAAGAGCGCAAAGCTGCCCGGAAAGACACCAAGCGTCGTTCAGGCGGGATGTAAAAATGGCCATAATTTTGAGGATAAACGAAGCCCCGGCCACTGCAAAGTGCCGGGGCTTTCACATACATCACTCAATATTGTGGCCACCCAATTTACTAGGTAGGCCGTGCGTACAGCATATCGGCTTACCCAATAAATCGGATGACCACAAGCTTAATACGACCAGAGGTCGTGCTCGTAGTTGAAAATTTCCTGGTTGATTCTATCTGCTTCCAAGAGAATATCCTCCCCAGAGTGGAGGTCTTGTAGTCGATTGTTGCGCACGTTGCCATCTTTCATGATATAGCTGGAAAACATCCGCATCTCGAACAAATCTTCCCAAGTCATGCGGGCGGCCTCATTGCCAGTCACGAAGACGTTTTCCTTCGCCAGTACGGGCCTGGCGCTCGGCATGTGTACCCAAAACAGCGGGCTTTCGCCAAAAGAATCACCATTTTCACTGTACTTTTCCTTCAGCGGTGCAATGCCAAGGATGCGCACTTTCAGCGCCGATGACTTGCTGTCAAAATACCACATCTCTTTGATGCGAAAGCGCTTGACATCCTCGTAGTTGACTTCCGTGCGGATGATCTTTGTTTCAAAATTGTTTTCATCAATTGCAATCAGCACCGTGTCAATGGTGTAAAGCGTACCGTTCAGGTCTTCCACGGAAAGCGGCTGCGAGAAGTCGTCCTTTTCCCCGCTGTAGAGTGTGAGTTCGCCGGCTTGCGCTGCCCGTGTCAAAATCTCGAACAAAGGAGCTTCGGGGTAGGTAAACGGGTGGTTCATTTTCTCCCGGACGTCGAGCACCCGCCAGACCCGCTTTTGCCAAAAAATGTCACGTTCATTGGGCACCTCATAAGCCAGCACTGGCTTATCGGCGACCAAGGTACGGAAGGAAATATCGTCGAGGGGCTGGGCAAAAAGGTGCAAGGCAGCACCGATTAGGGCTGCAAAAACGATTGATTTTTTCATAGAATTTTTTTGAAAAAAACAGCCAAACAGGTTGGTTTGGCGGCTTTGGTTTGATGATTAATTTATTGAAAATGAATTAGTCGTGGAGGTGTTTATATATCGGTTCACGCCCTGCTGTCTGCCGCTTTGTCATTGCCGCAGGCAAACTACAACGTCACGAGGGAAGCCACAAGGGCAGTCATGCATGACGTCGCAGGTCGCCTTCGGCGATGACAAGGCGCAGTTTATTTTGAATCATTTTGTCATGGCGTGCGCCGCTTTGTCATTGCCGCAGGCAAACTGCAACGTCAATAGGGAAG
>JANPLH010000495.1:0-20521 GCA_031426435.1 Saprospiraceae bacterium
CCGTTTCGCTACCTCACCATCAAAATCTTCGCCACCGCCACCTGTGGGTCGGTCGAATTCCGGTTGGTAGCATACACCAGATAGACACCAGTATTGGCCCGGCGGCCCTTGTAATCCCGCCCGTCCCAAATGGCCTGGCCACCGAGGGCCTCCGTTTCATAGACCAATTGGCCGTTCACGTCCGTGATTTTCACCGTAGAATCTTCTGCCAAGCCCTTGATGGCAATGGGGCCGTCGTAGTCTTCCCGCACGGGGTTGGGGAACACGAGCGCTCCGCTGTGGAAGCCTTTGGCGGCGGTGGCCTCGCCCCGGTAGGAAATCAGGCCCCGCTGGGTGCCGATAAAGACCTCGCCCGTGGCATCGTCGAAGTCAATGTCCGTGATGGCGTTGTCGAAGAGCGGGCTGTTTTCGGCGGTAAAATGGGCTATCTGCTCATTGCCCTCTGGCGACATAACGAAGACGCCAGCGCCCGTTCCGAACCATTTGCGGTTGGCACCATCCACTGCGATGGCCTTTACCTCAATATCGTCGAGCAGGTTCCCCCCGAAGCCGTCCACTTCCACGAAGGGGCGGCTGCCGGGGCATTCGCCATTGAAGGGGTCGCATTGGAACACTGCTGCGCCGAGCTTGGTGCCCACCCATACGCTGCCCTCCCGGTCTACTTCGATGCTGGTGATTTCGTTGGTAGGCAGCACAGAGTTGGAGGAGTTCAGCACCACGCACTGGTCGTCTGTGGAACTGGCCAAGTCCTCGCCCTCGTCGAATACGATAACGCCCGTGCTATTACCTGATGAAATCAGCCATTTGTAACCCAAGGCATCCACCACCACCCGCTGTACCTGATTATCGCTGGTGCATGGCAGCCGAAAGCTCTGCCACTCGCCCGCTTCGGTGAGCATGGCCAAAGGCTTGGGGGAGTTATGGTTGGTCATCCAGAGGGTGTTCTGAGCATCGAAGGCAAGGCCTGTCACCCTTGTCCTGGGGTCGCCTGCGGCAAACTCCAGCGTAGAGTTTGTTTCATCAAAGACCTCAAAAGCGCCCGTTGCGGGGTCGTAGCTCACGAGGGCATCGAGGAAGGCAGCGGCATATACCTTGCCGTTGGTGGGGTGCGTCTTGATGTCGAGGAAGTCGGAAATACCAGCGAGTTCGGGCGTGTTTTTGAGGTTGAACACCTCCCATTTTCCATCGGAAAAAGAGAAAAACCCATCCGTGCGGAAGACTGCGCTGAAGGTTAGGTCAACGCCCCCAGCGGCCACCCATAGCTTGCCGTTGTTGGCATCAATCTGATAAGTGTTGATGGTGTAAGGGCTGTTGACGTTGAAGGAGGAGCAGCCAGCACCTTGCTCCTGTACAAAGAAGTCACGCTGTTCGTCGGCATACCAATAGGTGCCTTCCTCGTCCTCAATGGCATAGCGTGGAAAAATGACGCAATCAGCGCCGATGCGGGTGGACTGGTTGTTTTCATTCAAGGAAAAGACCTTTCCCTTGCAGCCCGAACCACAATAAAAACCCGCCAATACGTGCTCGCCCTCGGAGGTAATGAAGCGAAGGTCGAGGCTGTCGGAGTGCATGACATAGCTGGCCGAGTTGCCATCGAAAGTATAGAGGCTGTCGTTCACGTCGAGGTAAAGCAGCCCGTTGTGGAGCGTCATGGCGTCGGACTCAAAAGACTGCGGCAAGCCTTTGGTACCATTCAGCCATTCCCAAGTAGAAAAGTCATTGATATTGCCAGCTCCATTAGGGTCGGTGACGTAGAGGCCATCTTCGGTAGCGGCGTACAGTAGGCCGTTGTATGGGCGCACGGAGCGCACTTCCACGGGCGTCTTGATCGTATTTGGGAAAATGCCCTGCCGCAGGTTCAGCGTGGTGATTCCGTAGTTGGCGGCAAAGTAGGCAATGGAGTCATTGACCATATAGACATCGAATATTGTTTTGGCACCAAGGAACGGCGCATCGGCAATGGCGGGCAGGGTGAGCACGCCTTCATCGGTCACGAGGTCCACCTTGCTGTCGTTGTAAACCACGAGCAGGGTGCTGCTTGCCTCGTTGTATTTGATGAGGCTTACGCCAACATCGCTCAGGCCTTCCACCTTGGTTAGGCGACGCACGGAGCGCTCTTCCTTGTCCACCTCCAACACGGCGTAGCGGGTAGCATAATAGATTTTTTCGGCGCTCTGCGTAACGTATAGCCCACTGCTAAAAGGCAGGTGCGACTTCCATTGTCCAATGGCCAGGTCGGACTGCGCACTGGCATTTTTCACGAAAAACAAACAGGCAAGGAGCGGAAGGCAAGGGTGTATTTTTTTCATCAAAATTATTGCTGTATTGGTCAAACCCCATCTAAACAAGGCGGGCAAAGGTATTATTGTTTGGGGGTACGGCGTTAAGGCATTGAGGCATGTTTTGGCATAAAACTAAGAAACGTCGGCAAGTTGCCCTGCCGATTTTTCTCGTGTTTTCCTTGAAAACAATGGCGCTATTTTGGCCAAAATGCATAAGAAACAAAACCCTAAGCCGCTCATGCCGCTTAGGGTTTTTGTTTTCTATCTCAATATAAAATCTGTTTACACAAGCAGCCGAATCGGCTCCTCTAATATCCCCTTAAGGGTTTGCAGGAACTCGGAGCCAGTCGCCCCGTCCACCACCCGGTGGTCGCAGGAGAGGGTCAATTTCATCATGTTGCCGACCACGATTTGGCCGTCCTTGACGATGGGCTTCTGGATGATGGCACCCACGGCCAAGATACAAGCATCCGGCGGGTTGATGATGCCTGTGAACTCCTCGATGCCAAACATGCCGAGGTTGGAAATGGTGAATGTGTTGCCAGTCATCTCGTCCGGTTGTAGCTTCTTGTTGCGGGCCTTTTCTGCCATCGCTTTCACTTCTTGGTTGATGGCCGACAGTGATTTCAGGTCGGCATGTTTCACAACGGGAACGAGCAGGCCGTCCTCCACTGCCACCGCCACGCCGATGCTGATATGCTGGTTGTAGCGGATTTTGTCGCCGAGCCAAGAGGAGTTCACCGCTGGGTGCTTGCGCAACGCCACGGCCACTGCCTTAATCACGATGTCGTTGAACGACAGCTTGACCGGGGCGGCCAGTTCGTTCAGCTTGGGGCGCATTTCCACGGCCCTATCCATGTTGATTTCCATGGTAAGGTAGAAGTGCGGGGCGCCGTTCTTGCTCTCCGTCAGCCTCCGGGCGATGGCCTTGCGCATCATGCTGACCGGTTTTTCTTCAAAAGCTTCGCCTGCGGCAATGCTGCCTACCGTAAAATTGACGGCTGGGGCAGTTGGCGCTGGTGCCTCCTTGGAGGCAGGAGTTGTCGCTGGTGCTGCTGCACCGCTACTTAGGGCAGCCTCCACATCCTTGCGCACGATGCGGCCCCCATCGCCGGAACCTTGCAAGGCAGCGAGGTCAATGCCTGATTCTTTGGCAATGCTTTTAGCCAACGGCGATGCCTTCAGGCGGCCTTCGCTTGCCGATGGGACTGGCTCCGCAACAGCGGCAACACTCGCCGGGGCATCCGCCGCCACTGCTGCCGGTGCGGGTTCGACTGCCAGTGCGGGTTCGGCTGCCTTTGCCTGGCCATTCACTGATGCTTTCGCCGCACCAGCACTTACTTGCGATTGCCAGTCTTCGCCCGGCTTCCCGATAACAGCAATCAAACCTTCGACCGGCACCACGCCATCTTTAATTGCGATGTGCAGCAAGGTGCCTTCCCAAAGGCTTTCAAAATCCATTGTCGCCTTGTCGGTCTCAATTTCGGCGAGCAGGTCGCCCGGAGCTACCTTGTCACCTTCCTTCTTGTGCCATGCCACGATGTTCCCTTCGGTCATCGTGTCGCTCATGCGGGGCATTTTTATGATTTCAGCCATTACTCGTTATTGAGATATTGAGTGATTAAGATATAGTATTCGGGGGTCGGGGGGCAAACTTCGCAAAAATGAGATAATTTCGCTTCTCAAAATGGAAAATGCCGTTTTTGGTTTTCAAAAGGAGTACAAAAATAATGTAGTAACTGGGGTTCGGTTTGATTTGTTTGATGGGGTTGAATGATAAACTGCCAGCCGCTGCCAGAAAATTGACATGAATTTTTCTTCAAAACTGATAGAACAATCCGTCGAGGCATTTGCCAGCTTGCCTGGCATTGGCCGCAAGACGGCCCTCCGCCTGACCCTCCACCTCGTTGGCAAGGCACCGGAAGTGACCGAGCAATTCGCCGAGGCCATTGTGAAGATGCGCCGCAACGTCCAGCACTGCACCATCTGCCACAACCTGAGCGACGAGCCAATCTGCAATGTTTGCTCGGACAAGCGCCGTGACCGCTCGCTCGTCTGCGTAGTGGAAAGCATCCGGGACGTGATGGCCATTGAGGACACCTCGCAGTACCGGGGCCTGTACCATGTGCTCGGCGGCCTCATCAACCCGCTGGAGGGCATCGGCCCCAGTGAACTTACAATTGACTCGCTGCTGCACCGGGTGGCCCCACAGGGGTCAACCGACAGCGAAGTCCGGGAAATTATCCTCGCCATTTCCCCGACCATCGAGGGTGATACCACCATGTTTTACATCACAAAAAAGCTGAAGGGAAGCACGGTGAGCGTGAGCAGCATTGCCCGTGGGGTGAGCTTCGGCGGAGAGTTAGAGTATGCGGACGAGGTGACGCTGGGGCGGAGCATTGTGGCAAGGGTGCCGTATAAATTGAACAATGATTGATTAGAAAGTTAAAGGTTTAATTGGGTTTATGAGGTTTAATCCGTAATTAATTAAACCTCCTAAACCCTTTAAAGATGAACACATTTAAAGTTGATAACAGTGATTTTTGAGAGGCGGGGTTATCGAACCCCGCCTCTCAAAAATCACTGCTAAATTGTTCAACCCGAACATCAATTTTAAATGAGACAACCTTTAAACTTTTTTAACCGAATCCGAATTACGCTATTTCCCAATATCTCGATATGATTTCGTTCAAGCGCTCCTCGCTCAGTGGCTTGTCGTGGTATTCCATGATAAATGGGCTTTCGGCTGCCCGTCTCATATCGTTGGGATTGGCGGAGGTGGAGAGCATGACAATGATATTGCCTGCCCGTTGTTCCGGCAACAGTTTTTCATATTGTTCCAAAAACTCCCAGCCGTTCATGCGAGGCATGTTGATGTCAAGAAAAATCAGGTCGGGGCGAGGATGGTCGCTGCCGTTGAACTCCATTTTCAGGTAGGCTAGTGCGGCCTCGGCGGCCTGTTTCACAACGATGTGCCCGCCAAAGCCGCCTTCTTCAATGATGATGCGGTGATAGACGTTGGTAGGGTGGTCGTCGTCAATGAGCATGATGCAGTTAAGCTGTGTTGTCATCAGTAGTTATTGTTTTTAGAATTTTTGAAATCCGCTTAGCGCTTTGTCGCCAAAAAGGAGGGGGTGGGCAGTTGGACGTCAGGTGGGCAGGCACTAGGGCTGTGTTTGTTACTGAATTGTTAGGCCTCTCGTCAAAATCTGTACCAAGCGGCTTTTGGCTTGTTTGCTTGGGCAGTGGCTTGCCATAAAAAAACGCCAAATTTGCCCCAAGGCACAGCAGCTTGGCGAATGTGGGGCGCTCTGGGCCGATTTTTTGCTAATTTTACCGCCTAAAACTTGTGGTATGCGCAATTGACGAAGCGAGCTAAGGTGAGGGCAACAAATGTTGGGGAAATGTTTTCAACTTACGGGCCGAGTGATATTTTCATAATGTTTATTTGCCAAAAGACATCATATAAAAATGCTACAACCTGCTCAACAACAGGCACTAATCGCCGATTTCAAGGCGGCGGTCTCCAAGCTATACGGCGACCGACTGGCAAAGGTCATCCTGTACGGCAGCTACGCACGGGGCGATGCGCACGAGGAGTCGGATATTGATTTTTTGGTGGTGCTGAAGGATGATGAGGTAAAGCCGATTTCTGAAATTTTCAGGATGAGCGAGGTTGTGTCTCGACTTATTTTGAAACACAATATTGAAATATCATACCATCCAATGGCCTTAAAAAGGTTGGAAAAGGAGCGTTCCCCCTTCCTTTATTGGGTCAGGATAGACGGAATAGAGATAACATGAAAGAAGAACTGCTTGTCTATTTCCAAAAGGCATCTTACAACCTAGAAGAAGCAAATGATATGCTGGGGTTGCAACGCCTGAACGGTGCCTTAAACAGGGCATATTACGCAGTCTTTGTTGCCGTCCAAGCGGCACTGTTTGCACAAGGCATAAGGACAAAATCCCACAGTGGCGCTCATGGGAAGTTCAGGGAGCTTTATATCAAAACGGGCTTGCTCCCTGTTGAATTAAACGACACCATCTCGATGGTTTTCGAGTTGCGCCAAGCGGTGGATTACGATCTGGTCATTTTCGCACAAACAGAAGAAGCGGCTCAGGCTGTTCGTGCAGCCGAACAATTCGTAGTTGCCGTAAAAGACTTTTTACTTAAAGATTGAACCATGCGAATCAAAAAATTAGAACTGAAAAACTTCCGTGGCTTTGAGGACTTGACGATTGACTTCCCAGAAGGGGAGAGTGGGCTGGCGGTGTTCGTGGGAGTGAATGGGAGTGGGAAGACGAGTGTGTTGGAGGGGGTTGCTACTCTACTGCAAATATTTAGCAACCATGCATTTGGATTTGAAAGCAATATTGAACTTGACAATGATGACATTCTTAATAACAAACCATACTCAGAAGGTAATCTATATTTAGAAGATGACACTAAAATTAGGTTCAAGGTACAAAGGGCAGAAGGACATTATCCAAAACAAATTGACCTTAAAGTACACCCTGAATATACTCGTACTGAGGCAGAAATTGATGAATATTTGGAATTACACGGCTTGAACATCCCATTAATTTCTTACTACCCCTCTACTCGATTCGTCCCGGATGAACCCTCATTGAAGGCGAAAGATGTGTCCAAGATGAGTGCATACGATGCTTATGAAGATGCGTTTAATAGGCATATAGATTATACAGCCTTTTTTGAATGGTTTAGAAATATGGAAGATTACGAAAATGAGCAGAGGTTATACAATAATAGCACCTTTAGGCATAATGGTTTGGAAACCGTGCGTAGGGCTATTTCTGCATTTTTAGATGATTTTGCACATCCAAGAATAAGAAGGCAACCAAAGGAAGAAATGGTAATTGAAAAAAAAGGTATTCCTCTTTCTCTTACTAATTTATCATCAGGGGAAAAATCAATTTTTGCTCTATTTGGGGATATTGCTCGCAGGCTATGTATGGCTTGCTTAGGAACAAATGACCCCCTTCAATGGTATGGTATTGTTTTAATTGATGAAGTAGAATGGCACCTCCACCCCGCTTGGCAGCGCACCATCATCCCGAACCTCCGCCGCACCTTCCCCAACATCCAGTTCATCCTCACCACGCACTCGCCGCAGGTATTGAGCAATGTGCCGAGGGAGAATGTATTTGTATTGGAGGATTTCAAGCTGGTGAAAACGCCGCACACTTTTGGCAGGGATAGTAATTCCATTTTATGGGACTTATTTGCAGTAGAAAGCAGGCCAGAAACGGCAAAGAAAGACTTCAAAAAATTATATCAGCTCATTGACGACCCCGACAAAAAAGAAGAAGCCGAGGCATATCTGAACGAACTCGAAGAAAAATATGGCAATGACGACCCTGAGTTGGTCAGTGCCGGATTGCACCTCAAATTTTTAACTGCATGACATTTTTTTGAATGAAGTACATCCAAAAAAATCTGAAAAACGAACCTGCTTCCTTGAAAGAAAAGCGCTCAACCCCTGGCGCTGCTTTTGACGATTGCAACAAGGATGATATCCGCAAAGCGCTGTTGAAGGAGCAGGGCAGCATCTGTGCCTATTGCATGCAGCGAATTGACAATACATTTGATGAAAAGGGCCTTGCTATCACCAAAATTGAACACTACCAAGCGAAAAGTGGAGATAATTTACTGCAATTGAATTACTTAAACATGCTTGCGGTGTGCAGGGGAAATGAAGGAGAAGCCAAGCATTTACAGCATTGCGACACTGCCAAAGCCAATTCTTCCATCACAGTTAATCCTATGAAAACCAATTGCGAATCACAAATAGGTTATGAGTCTTCTGGCGAAATATTTTCCGTCAATAAAACCATTCATAAAGATTTAGTGGAAGTGTTGAAACTGAATAATCAACGACTGGTCGAGTTAAGAAAAGAAGCCATCAAAACTGCCCGAATTGCCATGATGGGAAGTAAGGGCAAAAAACAAACTTGGAGTGAAAGCGACTTGAAAGCAGAAATAAAACGATGGTTGCAATTGAGCGATGAAAAATATGAGCCGTTCTGTATGGCCGCTGTGAATTATCTTCAAAGAAAAATCGCCCGCCTCCCCTAACCCCATGCTCACCACCATCATCGTCAACTACAACGTCCGACACTTCCTGGAGCAATGCCTCCTGAGTGTCCGAAAAGCCTCACCCCCCTCCTCGCAGGCGGGGGGCGGGGGGGAGGTCTGGGTCGTGGACAACGCCTCCTCCGACGACTCCGTGCAAATGGTGCGCACCCATTTTTCCGAAGTACAACTCATTGCAAATCAGCAAAATACGGGGTTTTCTACCGCCAACAATCAAGCAATCAAACAATCAAACAACCCTTATCTCCTCCTACTAAACCCCGATACGGTGGTGCAGGAAGACACCCTCGCCAAATGCGTCGCCTTCATGGAGGCGCACCCAGAGGCAGGCGGGCTGGGCGTGAAGATGATTGACGGCAGCGGCACCTTCCTTCCTGAAAGCAAGCGGGGCTTCCCCTCGCCGTGGGTGGCCTTCTGCAAGACCTTCGGGCTGGCCGCCATCTTCCCAAAATCAAGAACTTTCGGGCGCTACCACCTCGGCTACCTGGACAAGGACGAGACCCACGAGGTGGACGTGTTGGCCGGGGCCTTCATGCTCCTGCGCCGCTCCGTTTTGGACAAAATCGGCCTACTCGACGAGGCGTTTTTCATGTACGGCGAGGACATTGACCTTTCGTACCGCATCGTGCAGGCGGGCTACAAGAACTACTACATCGCCGATACGGCCATCATCCACTATAAGGGCGAGAGCACCAAAAAGGGCAGCCTGAACTATGTCCGCACGTTTTACCAAGCCATGATCATCTTCGCCAGGAAGCATTTCCAAGGGCGGCAGGCCATGCTGTTCGTTGCCATGATTTATGGTGCCATCTGGCTGCGGGCGGGCATGACGCTGGTCGGCAATTTTTTCAAAAAAAGCCAACTCCCAGTACTGGATGCCTTGCTCATGTTCAGCGGGCTATGGCTGTCCAAAACCTTCTGGGCCAATTATTTTTACCACGACCCCAACTGGTTCAAGGACAGTTTCATGCAGTTCAATGCGCCATTTTATACGCTCGTTTGGCTGGCCTCACTGTGGTTCAGCGGCGGCTACGACGAGCCGTTCAACCTGCGCCGACTCACCCGTGGGCTGCTGCTGGGCACAGTCGTCATCTCGGCAGTGTACGGCTTCCTACCGCAAGACCTGCGGCCTTCAAGGGCGGTCATTCTGCTAGGCACGGCGTGGTCGTTGCTGGCACTTACGGCGCTTCGTTTTTTGTTCCATTTTTTCAAAACAGGCAACCTCAGCGTGGGCCGCTCACGCCCCGCCAACATCGCCATCGTTGGGTCGGAAGCAGAAAGCGAGCGGGTGCAGCAGCTGTTGACGAGAATCGGTGTCGAAAAAAACCTTATCGGCACCGTCTCACCAATACCAAATTTCAAGTTTCAATTTTCTAACCCCATCGGAAACATCAGCCAACTGCAAGAACTCGCTGCACTGTACCATTTGGACGAAATCATCTTTTGCTTAAAAGACGTAACCGCCTCACAGACAATGTATTGGATGGAGCGCCTCGGCCCCCGCATCGAGTACCGCACCGTGCCGGAGGGCGGCCAGACCATCATCGGCAGTAGCTCGAAGGACTCGGCGGGCGAGCTTTATACCACCGCCATCCGCTATCAAATTGCATCGCCAACTGCTCGGCGAAGCAAGCGCCTGCTGGACTTGCTATTCGCTTTTTGCTTTTTGCTGTTGGCCATCCCGCTGTTGTTTTTGGTGAAAAAACCGGGGGGCTTTTTGCGGAATTTGGTGCAGGTTATTTTGGGCAAAAAATCGTGGGTAGGCTATTCGAGTGGGCAGGCAGGTGCTGTCAATCCCACCTTACCAAGGCTAAAAATGAGCGTATTGAATCCCGGCCACGCATTTCCCAAAAAGCAACTCGACGAGGCCACCGCCAAGCGGCTCGACTTTTTTTATGCAAAGGATTACGAGCCTTGGCGGGACTTGGAGGTGGTGCGCAGGGGTTGGCGAGAGTTGGGCCGATGAGCAGCGTTGAACGCTGCAACCACGTTTTTTTAACAAACCAAAATCGCTTCTCCATGATTAAAAAGATACTTTCTGTTCTATTGGTCTTCGGTGCTTTAGAATGTGGCGCACAAGCCATAGATTCTTTCAATCGCCTTGCCTTTAAATTTTCACCCATTGCCCTTTTTAACGCCAACACCGCTTGTATCCAAACGGGATTTGAGTTTTGGTTTTTGCCAAAATGGAGCGTCCAAGCTGAATACGGACTTCAATTTGAAAAACTGGCAGCAATGGATTGGAACCAAGGGCGCCTCGACTGGAAATACCATAAACTTAAAGGAGAACTGCGGCATTATTTGCCTATCGGCAATAAAAAACGATCGTTTATTGGCATCGAATATTTCAATGTTCAGCAGGATTATACAAAAATAAGAGGCTTGCTTTATGTGGAAGAAGGTCCTACATATAGTTACGACAAGTCAGTTATTTCAAGGGATTCTTGGGGGCTTTTGGGTAAAATAGGGGGCAGGTTTTGGGACACCAAACATTTTTTTGGCGAGATAGTATTGGGGCTGGGTTATAAAAAAGTCTCAATTCAACACCGTCTGGAAAATCTCGTGGAACTGCCCAACCCACCAATCGAAGAGTTCTCATTTGAAAAAGACAAGCGGTCAGGGGTTTGGAACCTGCCTTATGCCAGTTATGAGATAAAATTTGGCTATCAGTTTTGGAAAAACAAAAAGTGAATTTGCTGGGCAACCAATAAGACGCCTTGCATTCCATGAAAAACTTACCCACCTCGCCGCCGCCGTGCAGCGTTTAAGCAATACCTTTGAGGTTTATTTTGAAAATGGCTCGGTAGATTTCTGGCACCTGTCGAAATTCTCTTAGGGCAAGATGGCCCGACGAGGTGTTAAGTTTTGGTAAACCAAAGGATTAGGTTTGCCAACCCACCGTTTTCATGATTTTCAATGGTATCCATGCAGTGGCTTTTTAGACATATCTTATTGATAACCACCGTTTTATTCACCTATTCCGCTCAAGCGCAGTTCGGCGGCGGCGGCAGTGGGCTTGGCGGCGGCATCGCCGGAAAATTTGGCGGCGGTGGCGGCGGTGCGGGTGTGCCCGGCACGCAGCGCCTCACGCTCGATACTTCCGATATTTATTTCTTCTTTGCCGACGAGCCGAATTTCGTCTTCCCGTTCAGCGACAGCCTGCTCGGCAACCTGCACCAGTACGACCCCATCCGGCAGCAGCCTTTTGATTTTGCAAGCCTCGGCAATCTCGGTTCGGCCACCCGACCCTTGTTTTTTCAGCCCACTTGGCGCAGGGGCTTCGATGTGGGGCTGCACCAGTTCGACCCCTACCTGCTGACCACCGCCGATGTGCGCTACTACAAAATCACGCAGGCCTACACCCAAGGCAACTTCACGCAGGGAACCACGCAGAGCGATGCGCAGCTCAACGTACAGTTCAGCCGCAACTTCGCCAACGGCCTAAATTTCTCTATCGAACATCGCCGCATCAACAACATCGGAGCTTACGACACCCAATTGGCCAAAAATATAGCCACCGCCGCTGGCATGTGGATCCATCCGAAAAGTGGCAGGTACGACGGCTACCTCAGCGTCGTTACCAACGCCATTGAGCAGCAAAATAACGGCGGCGCTGCCGAAGACCTGAGCAATGAGGTCATTGATGCTTTTCAAGTGGACACTTATCTCAGCACTGCCAATACCCGCCATGACAATCGGGAACTGGCTTACACGCAGTATTTTTATTTGAACGGCAGACGGCAGACGGTGGACGGCAGACGGCCTGTGGTCGGCAGTGGGCAGCCTGATTCATTGGCCAAAGACAGTTTGAAAATTCGAACTCCAAAATCTTTTCAAGCCGACTCGGTCTCCAACCGTCCACCGTCCACCGTTGGCCGTCCACCTGCCCGCTCCTTCACCCTTTACCACCAAATCGCTTGGCGAAAAGAGGCTTACAAGTTTTCAGATAAGTCACCCGATACGATCTATTACAGCGACATCTTTCTGGTGGACAAACGGGGGCTGCGCCAATTTCTGGAGGTCAGAAAATTGGAGAACAGCTTCAAGCTGCAAACCTTCAAGCTTAAGTCCGCCACGTCCGACAGCAGCACCAACAACGACCGGGCATTGCCCAGCGAAAGCGACCTGCTGGAGGTGGGGCTGCTGCATTCCATGAACTTCGTGGAGCAGGAACCCGTGGACACGAACATCATTCACAACCTGTTCCTCACCGGGCGGCTCAATTTTTCGCCCAGCGAGCGACTGCGACTGAACACCTACGCCCACCTCGCCATTGGTGCCAATGCGGGCGACTTCCGCCTGAGCGGCGAACTTTTTTTGAACCTGAAAAAAATAGGGACGCTGCAAGTGGAAGCCGTTAACCAGTTGTACTCGCCTTCGCTGCTGCCGCAACGGTTTTATGTGACGCAAAAAGAGATTTGGAAAAACAGCTTCGGCAAGACGCTCGAAACCAGTGTTTCGGGTACCTATTCGCTTCCGCAATTGCGGTTCTCCGCTGGCGGGCAGTATCATTTGCTCAACAACCTCGTGTATTTCGACTCGCTGGGGCTGCCCCGACAAAGCGGCACGTTCAGCATCCTGCAATTGACAGTCAAAAAGGACTTCTCGCTCGGCCCGTTGCACTTGGACAATGCTGCCTTTTTGCAGCAGACCACCTCCGACGTGTTGCCGCTGCCGCAATTTTACACCAAGCACAGCCTTTATTTGGAAGGGAAAATTTTCAAGAAAGTGATGCTCACAAAAATCGGTGTGGACGCCCGCCTCATTGCTCCGTATAATGCACCGGGCTACAACCCGCTCATTGGGCAGTTCATTATTCAAAAAGAGCAAGAGCTGCCCTTCACACCGCTGCTCGACGCCTTCTTGAGTTTCAAGGTGAAGACTTTCCGATTCTTTTTCAAGGTTGAAAACTTGCTGACCTACCCGCTGCAAACCTATTTCTACCAAACGGCCAACTACCCAATGCCCTTCGGCTACAAAAATGGCGGGATGCGGATGGGGATTTCGTGGCGGTTGGTGGATTAACTAAAAAGCACCACCATAAAAAGCAGCACCGTTGCCACAAAGCCTACCATGAATATATTGTAGGAGATGGAAAGGAAGCGGTACTTGCGGTCGAGCACCTTGCCGAGGTTGTAGAGGTCACGGGTCATGTTGCCGTAGAGCAGGTCGCTGTCCCTGAACACTTCGTCCATCAACTGCTCGTAGCGCTCCTGCCTCAATGCAGTAAAATTGCCAAAAAACATGAGGTTTCGCTTGGCTTCCTCTATCGGCGTGGCATCGTTGATGAGGGAAGTGACCTTGGGGCGGGCGGCCAATACCGCAAAAATAAGTGACGACAAACCCGTGACGAGGAAGATGACCACTGGCATCAGCACAGCGGGGTTGGTCTCTGTCATATTGCGGTACGAAATCACCGAAATCATCACTGAAATCAAGATAGCGTTCACGCTGATCATGATGTTAGCCTTTTGGTCGGCGATGGCGCTTAGGTTGATATGGTTGCGGTAATTGGTGCGGAAAAACGTTTGCGCCCCCGGAGACAGCCTATTTTTCAGGCCCTGAAACTTCTTGTCGCCCAGCTGCTTTTGTGGTTGTTCCTTGCTCTTGCGCTTGTCGAGGCGTTCCTTTAGTGACAGGATGTGGTTGCCCACGATTGGCTCGTAGTTCAGCTTGGCGGGGGATGTGAAAAAGCGCACGTTCAACAACAACTGCATCTGGTAAGCCTCCCATTCCTCCTTCGTGAAATGCCGATTTACCAATAGTTCCTGCTCCAAGCGCATCAGTGGTGAGTATTCAAAAAAAGCATTGCTATAGTGAACGGCGTTCACCGCATCGGACATCAGTTGACCCTCGGTGGTGCGCAACGATTTATCGTTGAAATAATCCCGTAGCGTAGCAATGATAGGTGCCTTTCTTTCCGTTGGAAAATGGTGGGCAGTGAAAAACTTTTCGGCGAGTTCGACGCTTTTCGGCTCTGGGTTTTGGTAGTCGAAGAGGTAGCCTGCATTGCTGAACCAAGCAGCCAGCGCCGCAGTCTCCCACTCTTGCTGGGTGGAGCCATTGGCTTGTGCGAGGCTGTTCACCATTTTCACGATTTCCATCGTTTGGCGATAGGTTCGGAACACGAGTCGGGCGTCGTTCTTTTGATTAAACAGGTTCAGGACGAACTGTTGCGCCAAGCTGGCAATATCTGTTTGTGCGATGATTTCTTCCGAAGGGCTGTGTAGTTCCCGGCTCATACTAGTGTTTGTTTTTGGCGACAAAAATCTCAATGCCAAGGTAGGATGTTTTATTTGAAAAAAAACAATTCCTGCTTTTAGTTTTGATAGGACGAAAAATCGGGGCTTATTCCTAACTTTGGTCGCACGTAGTGAATGCGCCTAAAATGCCCAGCACGAAATTATTTTCTGCATAATTTGATACTTGTCTGGCATTTTGCGTCATAACCTGCAAAACGTCTAAAAGGCGAAACCTTCACCAAAACATAAATAAAATTCCACATGGCAAATTTGTTCGATTTATTGCAAGGTCACATGGACGAGAACGTTGTTGACCAACTCAGCAACCAGATTGGCGGAGCCGACCGGGCGCAAACCGCCACGGCTGCCCAGAGCATCGTGTCCACCCTGCTCGCTGGCCTGGCCAAAAACGCCTCTACCCCCGAAGGCGCCAACAGCCTCAACAATGCCCTTGAGCGCGACCACGACGGCGGCCTGCTGAGCAACCTGATGGGCATGTTCAGCGGCCAAGTGGCACCGGAACAATCCCGTGCGGCAAACGGCGCTGGCATCGTGAACCACATCCTCGGCCCAAGCCAAAGCGGTGCCGTTGACATGATCAGCAAAATGAGCGGCCTCAACAGCGGTCAAACTGGCAACCTGATGACCACACTCGCACCCTTGGTAATGAGCCTGCTCGGCCAACAAAAGCGCCAGCAGGGCCTCGATGTGGCTGGCATTGCTGGTCTGCTCACCAACAGCGTAGGCCAACAAAAACAAGCTGGCAACCCCCTCATGGATATGGCCACCCGCTTCCTCGACAAGGACGGCGACGGCTCTATGATGGATGACGTAGCTGGCATGGTTGGTCAAGGACTGCTGGGCAAGCTGTTCGGCAGGAAGTAATTGCCAGCCTGTCGGCAAACACGGAAATTAAGAAATCATGAAATTGGTGTCGAGCTAAATCCAATTTCAAAGAAATACCGCATGGGCGTGGCTTCGGTCACGCCCTTTTTTTATTCCGAAAAATCATTTGCCCTTATCTTGCAACCCAATCATCAACCAGTACATGAATCCCTTCCTCGATATATCACCTGCGGTAAAAGAGGCCCTTCAAAACGGCCATCCCGTTGTAGCCCTCGAAAGCACCATCATCTCGCATGGCATGCCTTATCCCGAAAATGTCAAAACGGCATTTTTAGTGGAAAAAACCGTCCGTGAAAATGGCGCTTTTCCAGCAACAATCGCTATTTTGGGCGGCAGGCTAAAGGCGGGTCTTTCGGAAGCTGAAATCGAATACTTGGGAAAAACGGGCCGTGATGTGGCCAAAGTAAGCCGGCGTGATGTACCCTTTTTATTGGCCAGCGGCCAACCTGGAGCCACCACCGTCGCCACCACCATGCTCATCGCCGAAATGTCGGGCATTCGCATCTTCGCCACGGGCGGCATCGGCGGCGTGCACCGGGGCGCTGCCGAAACAATGGACATCTCCGCCGACCTCCAAGAACTCGCCCGCACGAGCGTCGCCGTTGTTTGCGCTGGCGCAAAATCCATCCTCGACCTCGGCCTGACGCTGGAGTACCTGGAAACCCATGGCGTGCCCGTCATCGGCTACCAGACGGACGAGTTCCCTGCCTTCTACACCCGGCGCAGCGGCCACGGCGTTGACCGCCGCATTGACTCGCCAGCCGAAATTGCCAATGTGCTGAAAGCCAAATGGTTAGCAGGTTTGAATGGTGGCGTCGTCATCGCCAACCCTATCCCCGAAGCGCACGAGCCGGAGGTCGCTCCTATTCAATCAGCCATTGAAACAGCACTCGTGGAAATGGAACGACAAGGGATTAAGGGCAAGGATGTCTCCCCTTTCTTGCTCTCAAAAATAAAGGAACTGACGGGCGGCGAAAGCCTGCGGGCGAACATTGAACTGGTGCTGAACAATGCGAGGCTGGCAGCGCTGGTGGCGGTGGAGATGGCAAAATAAAATGTGCAAGTGCTTTATGCACAGAGGGCCGACCAGCTTTCGCTCGTCGGCCCTCCGTTTATCTATAAATTGGCTGAATGGTCGAATGCCAACTAAAACAAGCTCTGTATTATCATCTCCTCGGTAATCCCCTCCGCCTCTGCCTTGTAGTTCCGCACAATGCGGTGGCGGAGCACATAATTGGCGATGGCCTTCACGTCATCTATGTCCGGCGAGTATTTGCCGGAGACGGCAGCGTGGCATTTTGCGCCCAGCACCAAATATTGCGAAGCACGGGGGCCAGCGCCCCAAGAGATATAGTCGTTGACCTTGGCCGTGGCCCTTTCCGTGCCGGGGCGGGTCTTGGTGGCCAATGAGACGGCGTATTCCAGCACGTTGTCAGCCACGGGTATTTTGCGCACAAGCTGCTGAAAGGCAAGGATTTGCGTATCGTTCAGGATGTGCTTGAGGATGGGTTTCTCCAATCCAGTCGTGGTTTTCACTACATTGATTTCCTCCTCATAAGAAGGGTATCCCAACGGGATATTGAACATGAAACGGTCGAGCTGTGCCTCCGGCAATGGGTAAGTGCCCTCTTGCTCAATGGGGTTTTGCGTAGCCAATACGAAGAACGGGGCGGGCAGCACGTGCCGGGTGCCTGCCACTGTCACTGAGCGCTCTTGCATGGCTTCGAGCAGGGCGGCTTGGGTCTTGGGGGGTGTCCGGTTGATCTCGTCGGCGAGGACGATATTGGAAAAGAGCGGCCCCTTGTTGAACTTGAAATGGCGGTCTTCATCCAAAATCTCGGAACCTGTGATGTCGGAAGGCATCAGGTCAGGCGTGAACTGGATGCGCTTGAAGCCAAGGTCGAGCACTTCGGCGATGGTGCTCACGAGCAAGGTCTTCGCCAGGCCCGGCACCCCGACCAGCAGGCTATGGCCGTTGCCAAACAGGGAAATGATGACGGATTTCACCACTTCGTCCTGGCCAACGATGACCTTCCCGATTTCTTTTTTGAGGTCTTTGTACGACTGCGCCAAAGCGTCAACTGCTTCGACATCGGATTTGTAGGCAGACATATATTTTTTGGTGGACGGCGGAAGGTGGACGGTGGACGGTGCCCTTTTGCGAAGCGACCGAAACCTATCTAACTGCCAACCGAATGTTTACGTGATGTTTTTGCAACCTGCTAAAAACGGCGCAGGCTTGATAATTGTTGCGGCCTCAGGATTGGAAAGCCTGATGTAAGTCGGCTTTCAAATCCTGAGGCTCATCCTTTCGTCCAAGTCGCCCCTTCCTTCCCGTCCTTCACCACGATTTCCAATTCCTTCAGCACGTCCCGGATTTTGTCGGAAGTGCCCCAGTCCTTGTTGGTGCGGGCGGTTTGGCGCATGTCGAGGATGATCTGCATGAGGCCATCCACCACACCATCGCCGGAGGAGTCAAAACTTTCTTCCTGCAAGCCAAAGATATCCAACAAGAAGTCGTTGAAGGTCTTTTTCAGGCGCTCAAAAGTTGCATCCGTTAGGTCGCTGAACGAAAGCTGGCCGCCCTTGAGGCTGTTCACTTTCGTCACCAAATCAAAGAGGTTTGCCAGTGCCTTCGGCGTGTTGAAATCATCGCTCATGTCGGCAAAGGCTTGGTCAATGGTGGCGTTGATATCTTTGTCCAAGCTGCCAGCCGAGCCGCCGCCGGGGTGCGCCATGCCTTGCAGTGCCTTGAAAGCTTCCATGAGTCGGCGGTAGCCTTTTTCAGCGGCTTGAAGGGCTTCGTCGGTGAGGTCGAGGGTGCTGCTGTAATGCGATTGCAGCATGAAAAACCGCACCACCATTGGCGAATACGCCTTGGTCAGGTTTGGGCTTTGCCCCGTGAAAAGCTCGCCGGGCATGATGGAATTGCCATCGCTCTTCGACATTTTTTTGCCGTTCATCAGCAGCATATTGGCGTGCAGCCAATAGTTGCAGGGGGCATGGCCGCAGGCACCGTAGTTCTGGGCGATTTCGTTTTCGTGGTGCGGGAACTTGAGGTCGTTGCCGCCGCCGTGGATGTCGAATTTTTCGCCCAAATACTTGGTGCTCATCACTGAGCACTCCAGGTGCCAGCCGGGAAAACCCACCGACCAAGGCGCTTTCCAGCGCATGAGGTGCTCCGGGGCGGCCTTTATCCAAATGGCGAAATCGGAGGGGTGGCGTTTTTCGTCCTGGTTCTTCAGGTTGTCACGGCTCTCGGCGAGGAGGTCTTCTATTTTGCGGCCAGAGAGGGCGCCATAGACGCCGTGTTGCTCCGCAAACTTCAAAGTATTAAAATAGACGGAGCCATTGGCCTCGTAGGCCAGCCCATTGTCAAGGATGGTCTGCACCATCTCTATTTGCTCGACGATATGCCCCGTGGCCCTTGGCTCGATTTGCGGCGGCAGCACGTTGAACACCTTCATCATTTCGTGGAAGCCGTTCATGTAGTGCTGCACGATCTGCATCGGTTCGAGCTGCTCGATGCGGGCTTTTTTGGAAATTTTGTCCTCGGCGTTGGAGTCGGCATCGCCTTCGAGGTGGCCCACGTCGGTGATGTTGCGCACGTAGCGCACCTTGTAGCCGAGGTGCATGAGGTAGCGATAGACCACATCAAAGCTGACGAAAGTGCGGCAATTGCCGAGGTGGACGTCGCTGTAAACGGTCGGGCCGCACACGTACATGCCCACTTGGCCTTCGTGAATAGGCTCAAAAACTTCTTTTTTGCCGGAATAGCTGTTGAAAAGCTGTAATTCGTTTTTCATAAGGGCGCAAAGGTAGGGAATGGTTGCCGGAGGCATGTAACCCCTGTTTTGTGATTTGATTTTTTTTGGTGAAAAAAAACTGCCAGACAGTTTGGTACGAATAATCGGGGAAGGTGGTTCGGCTTGGGATGAAATAAATAAACCAGCCCAGTTGCCAATCTGTTCCAAATCCAATGGTTGCGCCGCAAACGGAACTATTCAAGGTAGAATAAATCCTTGTGCTACTTTTGCAGCGTGGGCTTTCGCACGACGTAACCAGTTCAAGTAAAACTCGCCGTCCTGAACCACCAACTATCCTATGGAATCAAAAAGCCAATTTTCTACAATTTAAAATGAGCACTGATTTGAACGAGCAAACATCTGAAAAAACCTACCGCACTATTGACCCCGGCACCATCCCCCGCCATGACTTCCACCAATTCATAGTTGGAGCCATCGGGCCACGGCCCATCGCCTTTGTGAGCACGGTGGACAAGGACGGCAACCCGAACCTAGCCCCTTACAGCTTCTTCAACGCCTTCAGTTCCAACCCACCAATTTTCGTGTTCAGCTCTAACCGCCGGGCCACGAACAACACCGTAAAGGACACCCTCGCCAACGTGCGGGAAGTGCCAGAGGTGGTCATCAATGCTGTGAACTTCAACATCGTGCGGCAAATGGCAGTGGCCAGTGCACAGTTCGAGCGGGGGGTGAACGAGTTCGTTAAAAGCGGCCTGACCCCCGTGCCATCTGACCTTGTTCGGCCCTTTCGGGTCGGGGAGTCGCCCATCAACATGGAGTGCAAGGTGACGGACATCATCACCCTTGGCGACCAAGGCGGGGCTGGGCACCTCATCATCTGCGAAATGCTCAGGATGCACGTCCGTGAGGAGGTGCTGGATGAAAAAGGCCGCATCCTACCCGACAAGCTCGACCTCATGGGCCGCCTCGGTCGGGCATACTACGTGCGGGCGAGCGGAAGCGCCATCTACACCATTGCGCAAGCGATCGAAGCACCTTGTATTGGTTTTGATTCGCTGCCAAAAAGCATCTTGGAAAGCCATGTTTTCAGTGCCAATAACCTGGGACAGCTGGCTGGCCTTGCCGCCATTCCAACGAAAGAAGAAGTGCTGGAACTAAAGGAATCCGACGCCCGTGTGCAGGCGGCTTTGGCTTCGCAAAACCCGTTGG
>JANPLH010000496.1:0-10794 GCA_031426435.1 Saprospiraceae bacterium
TTTGAACGCCGCCCCCTTTCTTTTGGGAAATATTGGCCTTTAGCTCTTTTTGGCCTTGTCCCTTTCCACCATCTCCATAATCTGGTCAACTTGTAGGTTTTTGGCGATGATGGTTCGCGCTGGGTTCAGCAGATAAACCTCTGGCGTGTTGTCCACGTAGTATTTGGCGTAAATGCTTTTGTTGGTGGGGTCGAAGACACTCGTCCAAGGCATGCCATACTTCTTTACAGCGTCCCGCCATTTGGCATCCTCAGTGTTCACGGCGATGCCGTAAACGTCGAGACCCTTGTCCTTCATCTGGTTATAAAGCTGCACCAGCTTCGGCGTTTGCTCGGCGCAATGTTCGCATTCAGGGTTCCACATATATACCACCACGTAGGGTGCCTTTTTGTCATAAAGGGCTTGAACCTTGCCATTCAGGTCGGGTACCTGCACGTTGGGTGCCTTCTTGCCCATCAGACTTGCCGACATTTCATAGGCCCGCTGTTGCAGTGCGAACACTTCAGCTGAGTCCGACCAAACAGCTTTGTCATAGGTGAAATAGCGCTCTATCATGTTCACAAACACCGCCTGTGGGTCCATCAGAGTGGACTCTTTTGGGTCATATTTCAGCACAATCCAATTGGCGAAATACTTGAAGAACTCCGGCTTGCTTACTACCCGGTCAACAAGTGAGATGGAGTATTTCACCACCGAGTCGGGGTGCTGCGGCGTCAGCTCTGTGATATAGCGCTCCAGCATTTTGCTCACAACTGGGGTATAGAGCAACCGCTCATCGTTGAAGTCCATGCCGTCCCAGAAACGCTGGCGATAGTTATAGGAATAACGGAGTGTGTCTATGGTGCCGTCAGGTTTGTAGCTGTCCCTCAGGTCTGGGTTTTGGCCGGCCCGCTTGAAGGAGGTAAACAATGAGGTGGGGTTTTCCTTGAAATGCTTCTCCAAATACAGCCTGCGTTCCTCCACGAGCTTGTCCTGTTCAGTCTTTGCTGGCAGGTATTCAGGTGTTCCGGGCTTGAACCTTGCCATTTTAGAGGAGGCAGCCTGCACCAGGGGCCGCTGCTTTTCGTCGTATTTTAAAGCATCGTAAAGCAATTGGTTGTCAACACTGCCCTCCACGTTCATCGCACCAACTGGGTTAGCCAATGAAGTGGACAAGGTGAAGGTCTGGTCGAGGTCCACCAGCATCTGAATGTTAATATCGCCAGGCAGTAAGAGATAAAGCAGGCCTGGGAAATAAGCCTCTTGCCGCTTGAACACCATTTGGCCGGTGGGGCCAATCTGAGCAGAGTCGGCCAAGTAGTTTTGACCCTCGAAGCTACCAATGAGCTTCGCAAAACCACCTCCGGACAGTCCCTGCACCTGCACCGTGATATTGGGCGGTTCGGCCTGTTCCTTCCTTGTTTTATTCACCAAATAGGTTTCGCTGTACTGTGGTTGCCCTTTGGCAGGGGACTGGCCTTGTTGGGGCTGCGGCTCGTTATTGCCACAAGCAACAAGGAAAATTGCAAACGCTAATAGGATTACAAGTCTCATATCATAAATTTTTTAATGCGCAAAAATAATGGATTCGGTGATTTTGGAAAACTTGTCAAGGTTTGTTAGGGAGTTATTAACGGCAAGTCATTCAAAAAGTTAGGCCAAGGACCCAAAGCAAAGTACCAGCAACGATGACAGCTAAAGAAGTTTTTTAAAGAAAAATAAAAAAAATAACATCAAAATAATATCAAAAAACTACCTTTGCGATGTTGATACAATATCACAATGCTGTCAAATTATTTCACGGATTAAAACACGCTGGAGCCTTTTAACTTACTGATTCTGCATATGCCTCGTGGCCCGGCTCTCTGCTGGGCCACGAGCTTTGCCTTTTATGGCGTGCGCAAATGCTTTAGCGGTTTTTCGGAGGCCAGCCCTCGAAAAAACAGCTTGACTTGAACACGCAGCTATAGAGAAAATGGCCAAGAAGAAATTCGTCTTGCGGATAGAGGACGACCTGTACGCTGCATTGGAGCGATGGGCCGCTGAAGAATTCCGCAGCGTGAATGGCCAAATGGAATGGCTCATCTTCATTATGCTGAAGAATGCGGGCAAGCTCCAAAAAGGCTTGGAAGAGCGACCACCACAATCAGAAGAATGAGGTTTTTTTTCTCCTTATGTTTTTCATTTCCAGAAAACTTGTAATTTCGCAGCCGATTTTGAAATATGGGGGTATAGCTCAGCTGGCTAGAGCGTCCCGACAGGCAGTCGGGAAGGTCATCGGTTCGAGTTGTAGCTTTGAAAATCTGGGGGTATAGCTCAGCTGGCTAGAGCGCTTGCATGGCATGCAAGAGGTCATCGGTTCGACTCCGATTATCTCCACAGAAAAAACGCCTCACCGCAACCCGGTGGGGCGTTCCTGTTTCAGTCCGCGCTGGAATAGCGTCCCGACAGGCGGTCGGGAAGGTCATCGGTTCGACTCCGATTATTTCCCATGGCCCTCAAAAAAACCGCCACCGTCCTGCGGTTCAACTTGTACGCCGCTCATTGGCAGGCAATAATAATTCAACCGTTTGGTGATTTTATTAATGCTTTTATCCTTCTCACAACTCAAACTTCATCAACTCCGCTGCCACCCGCTGCCAAGCTTCCTCCAATTCCAGGAACTTGTCCAAGCTCTCATAATACAGCGACGTTTCTAGAAAATACTCCAACACGGACATCTCACCCGCCAGCAAAGCCTTGTCGAGCAAGGCATTACCAGAGACCTGTTGCAGTTGGCTACGGTATTCGTCGTAGCCCTGCCGTAGTGCCTGGTACTGCTCATACAGCCGTTTGATTTCGTGGTAATGTTCGGTACGGTGTTCCACAATGCGGGCATCGTACAACTGCACCTGTAACGCAGAATAGTTCAGCCGCTTCTTGTTTTCCCAAAGCGGGACGCTCATGCCAGCATGGACGCCGTGAAACTGCTGCCCCAAAATGCCCTGGTAGTGGTAGCCCGTCTCGAACTTCGGCAACAGCAAAGCCTTGGTCAACCGGGCTTCTGCCTGCCCGATTTGTTGCTGTGTTTGCAGGTATTTCAACGTAGGGTCACTTTCCTCAATCGTTCGTTCCAGGGTTTCAAAATCTGGGAGGTCGGACGAAAGTGGATAAATTGTGTCGGTGAAAACAACTGGAATGCCACCGTTCAGTTCGGTAAGCTTTTGCCCGTTCTCGGCAGCTTCCGTTTCCAGCAGTTGCAGGTCGGTTTTGATGTTCAGCAATTGGAGTCGGGACTTGTTCAATTCAAAAATGGTGGCATCGCCCATTTCCATCTTTCTCTGGTAATTGGCGAGAAATCGTTCTGCACTTGCCAGCCGCTTCGACAGTTCCGCCCTGCGCTTGTTGAGGAAAACAAGGCGAAAGGCGGCCAGCTTTGCTTCCAGCAAAATATCTTTGCGCAGCAGTTCGCTTTCGTAAACCGTTTGCCCGGTTTTCAAGCCTGCCACTTGCCGCCTGTACTTATAGGCGGTCGGGAAATCAAATGCTTGTGCAGCGGTCAGGTCGGTTTGGTTGCCTGCCGAGGATGGATAGCCCCGCATCCAATCCAAACTTACTTCCGGGTCGTAGAGGGAAAGCCCTGTTTGGAACAGGGCTTTGCTTGCTTCGATGCGGCGTTGTTCTGTCAGCAGGGTTTTGTTGTTGGCTTGCACGGAGGCAAGCACCTGGTCGAGGTTGCTTTGCGCCCGAACGCTGACCGTAAGGGCCAGCAGGGCGAAAAGCAATTTATATCGTGGCTTCATTTCCTTTCCTTTTTCTGTTGGTTAAATAATACACCACCGGCACAATGAAAATATTGAGCAAAGTGGACGTGAACAAGCCGCCCAAAATGACCTTCGCCATCGGGCTTTGGATTTCGTTCCCGGGCACGTCGCCTGCAATGGCGAGCGGGATGAGCGCAAGCCCAGCCGTCAGTGCCGTCATCAAAATCGGCGAGAGGCGATCAACCGAGCCTTCCATGACCGTTTCGAGGAGCGGTTTGCCTTCTTCCTGCAAGGCTTTGTAGCGGGAAACGAGCAGGATACCGTTGCGGGTCGCCACGCCAAACAGCGTGATGAAACCGATGATGGCTGGGATGCTCAAAATGCCCGATGTGACCCAGATGCTGAACACACCGCCAATCAAGGCCAGCGGCAGGTTCAACAGGATAATGGTCGTCGTTTTCAGGCTCTTGAACTCTTGGAAAAGTAAGAGGAAAATCACCAGCAGCGACAGCAGCGACGCCAGCACCAGCGTCCGGGATGCCTCCGCTTCCGCCTCGAACTGCCCGCCGTACTCGATGCGGTATCCGCCGTCCGGCGGTAGCTTCACCTTTTCCCCAACTTTTTGCCGGATTTCCTCCACAGCGCTCTTTTGGTCACGCCCCGCCACGTTCACCGAGACGACGGTCTTGCGCTGCACATTTTCCCGGTTTATCGTGTTCGGGCCAGAAGTTGAAACGACATCGGCGACGTAACTCAACGGGATTTTTTGACCGTTCGCCCCGTCAATTAGCGTGTTTCGGATGTTCTCGATTTTGCCCCGGTTCTGGTCGTCGAAGCGCAGCACTAGGTCGAAGCGCTGGTTGCCCTCGAAGACCTCCGACACTTTTTCCCCCGCAAATGCCACGTCCACGAACTCGTTGAACTTGCCGACCGTGATGCTGTAGTGGTTGAGCATTTCCCGCCTCGCCTTGATTTGCACCTGCGGGATTTCGATTTGTTGCTCCACGCCCACGTCCACGAGGCCGGGTATTCCCGTGATGGCTGCCTGCACTTCCTTCGAGATGGTGTAGAGTCGGTTGAGGTCGCTGCCGAAAACCTTGATGGCGATGTTCGCCCTCGTGCCAGAAAGCATGTGGTCAATGCGGTGGCCGATAGGCTGCCCGATGGTCAGGTTCGCCCCGGAGACGGTGCCAAGCCGCTCCCGTACCTCCGCCATAAACTCGGCACGGGTCCTTTTTTCCAAAACAAATGGTGCATCAATCTCGGCGGAGTTCACGCCCTGTGCGTGCTCGTCGAGTTCCGCCCGGCCTGTGCGGCGGGTGGTGGCCTGTATTTCAGGCACTTTCAGCAGTTCCTCTTCTACCCGGTTGCCGATTTTGTTGCTTTCCTCCAAAGAAATACCCGGCAAGCTGACCGCCGAAATGACCAACGAGCCTTCGTTGAACTCCGGTAAAAAACTGCGCCCCAATTGCGTCAGCCCGAAAATTGCGACAGCGACCAGCACCACGGCGGCCGCGATGACGGCGGTTTTTGCCCGCATCACGCCTCGCAGCATTTTGGAATAACCGCTTTGCAACCGCTGCACGAGCCAGCTTTCGCCATGCTGCTTTTGTAGCGATTTCTCGTTCTCTAAAAGGAAACTGCACAAAACCGGGGTCAGCGTGATGCTCACCACCAGCGAGGCGAACAGCGAAACGATGAACGCAATGCCGAGCGGTGCAAGCAGTTTGCCTTCCATTCCCGACAGGAAAAACAACGGCAGGAACGCCACGATGATGATGAAGGTGGCATTGATGATGCTCGTACGGATTTCAAAACTGGCATCGAAAACGACTTCCAAAATCCCCCGTCGCTCGTCCGGCGGCAAGACGGCGTTTTGTTTCAACCGTTTGAAAACGTTCTCCACGTCAATGATGGCATCGTCCACGAGGTCGCCGATGGCGATGGCCATGCCGCCGAGCGACATGGTGTTGATGGTGAAACCGAGCCATTTCAGTGTCAAAATGGCGACGATGAGCGAGATGGGGATGGCCACGAGGGAAATCGCCGTCGCCCGCCAGTTCATCAAAAACAGGAACAGGATAATGACCACGAATGCGCTGCCTTCGAGCAAGGTCTTTTGGATATTGCTGATGCTGGCGTTGATGAAATCCGCTTGCCGGAAGATGCGGGTGTTGATTTGCACGTCGGGTGGCAGCGTCTTTTGCAGGTCGGCGATGTTTCGGTCAATGGTCTCGGTGAGGGCGAGGGTGTTGGTGGCGGGCTGTTTTTGCACGGTCAAGATGATGGCAGGCTTGCCCCGCAGCGAGCCGTCGCCGATTTTGGGCGCAGCCCCGATTTGCAGCGTCGCCACGTCCTCGATTTTCACTATGCCCTGCGGCGTCGCCTTGACCACCGACTTGCCGAGTTCCGCCAAATCGCTCGTCCGGCCCATGCCACGCACGACATACTCGTTGCCAAATTCGGACATGAAGCCGCCCGACGAGTTGCCGTTTGCGCCCTCACAAGCCGTCAACAGTTCGTCGAGCGATACGCCGTATGCAGCCATTTTTTGCGGCGAAGCCAAAATCTGGTACTGCTTGTACTCGCCGCCGATGACCACGACCTGCGCCACGCCGCCCGTCGCCAAAAGGTTGGGGCGCAGCGTCCAGTCGGCGATGGTCCGCAAGTCCATTTGAGAGGTCGAGTCGGCGGTCAGGCTGATGAGCATGATCTCGCCCATGATGCTCGCCTGGGGCGCAAGGGTCGGGTTGCCCACGCCCTGCGGCAGCCTTGCTGCAACGGCGGCGATTTTTTCGGTCACGATTTGCCGGGCCTTGAAAATATCGGTGTTCCACTCGAACTCGACCCAGACGATACTGATGCCCGCCATCGAGGACGAGCGCACCCGGCGCACGTTGGTCGCCCCGTTCACCGCCGTTTCGATGGGGAAAGTGACGAGTTTTTCGACCTCCTCCGGTGCCATGCCGTGCGCCTCGGTCATCACCACGACGGTCGGTGCGGTGAGGTCGGGGAATACGTCCACCTCCATTCGGGAGGCGACGACGCTGCCGAAGATGACCAGCAAGACTGAGGCGGTGATAACAAGCAGGCGGTTTTGGAGTGCAAAATGAATTATTCTGTTGAGCATGATTTTGGGGTTTTAATGCTCATGGCCATGCGCAGGCATGGTGCCGGAAGCGGTGGAAAGTTTGATTTGAAAAGCCCCCTTGGTCACGACCCGCTCGCCCTCGACGATACCCCAAAGCACCTGCACGTTCATCCCGTCCGTTGCGCCGATTTTGAGTTCCCGCTTTTGGAAAGACTCGCCTTCGGTTTGGACGTAGGCGTAAAAAACGCCCTGCTCCTCCACCAGTGCTGAGGCTGGAATCACCAGCGAGGGCGTCGTGCCAGACTGCAAGAACACCTCCACCACCGAGCCGGGGACGAAGTTGCCCACGTTGTCAATTTCGAAATGGATGGGCAGGAAGGGCGAACCCGCAGTGGCGGATTTGCCCGTGGAAGCGACCCGCCCGTTCAGGTTCTTTGTGCTGAAAACCTGCCCGTCGGCGGTCTTGAAATTGGCGGCGGTGAACGTGGCGAGCTTCGGGAAGTATTTTTGGGAAACATCCGCCCGCAGCAAGAGCCGCTTGCTTTTCGAGACCGTTGCCAAGGGTTGGCCCGCCTGTACGAATGCGCCGTTTTCGACCAGCACGTTTTTCAAAAAACCGCCAATCGGCGCAGCCACGCTTTGCCTGTTTTTATTGAAACTACTGGAAACGGAAACATCCTTTAGTTGTGCCTGGGCATTTTCAAGCCGGAGCTTTGCCTCCAAAAAATCCTTTTCGGATATGATTTTGTCCTTCACCAGTTCGCTCGCCCGGTCGTATTGCTGTTTTGCGGTAGCCAAATCGTTCTGCGCCTGTTGGACGGCTGCGCCCAAATTGCTCTGCACCACCTCGTTGCTTTTCACCGTGAAAAGCGTTGCGCCCGCTCCGACGGCAGTTCCCGCCACCATGTTTTTCCCTGAAAAAGAGACGATGCCGCTGATTTGGGCGGTCAAAACGGCCTCGTCGCCGGGGGCGGCGAGGATTTGCCCGCTCGTGCGCACCACTTCGGCGAAGGGCTGTACCCGTGCTGGGGCATTGGCGAATTCGACTTTCCAAGCCTGTTCTTTCAGGTAGGAAATGTCGCTGCCGCCCCCGCCTTCGGCGGGTTGTTTTGCAATTGCCGTTTTTTCGTCGGCATAAACCTCCACGTCGGGTATCCTTATTTGGTCGGTGTAGGCTGGCGTTTTGATGTCGAAGACGAGGCTGAATTTGCCCGCCTGCTTGGGCGTCAAGCGGAGGCGGAAGATGCCCGGTACTTCGGGTTTGTCGGCAGTGATAGACTGCACAATGGTCTCGCCGTTTTTCAAAGAGAGGGTCACGCTGCCCTCGCCGACAGCCTTGAACAAATCGCCGAGCGCCGTGAAGTGTGCAGCTATGCGGCTTTCTGCTCCCACCACGAGCGGCTTGAACTCCACGAAAAGTTCGGTTTTGTCGGTGTAGAGGGTGTAGACCAGGGCTTCGGTCGTCGGTTTGGTCGTCTCGATGTGGTTACCGTCTGAATCGTGGGCATGCTCACTTTCTGCATCGTGCGAGTGGGTGCAACCAAACAGGAAGCACAAAAGAGCCGCCAATGGCAGCATTATATTTTTCATTGTTGTTGAAATTGAATGAATGGAAATTGCCCGGCACAACACATAGCAATGCCAGGAACAACCTGATAAACGGGAATTTGATAGATAGTCAGGTTAGGCGATTATGCCCTTGGCGGTTGCCAGATGTCGCCTGAATAAGTCGAGGAATGCCATTGCTGTGAGTGGAAAATCAAAGGAGAGGAGAAATTGTCTTGGATGCCAAAAGCAAGTAAATCATCATGTTGCGGCAACAGGCAGGGGGATTGTGGGGTCAGATTTTGTTGTTCGTGATGGTGATTAAATGGCAGTTTTTCATGTTCTGCATGGTCTGCCTCATGGTGTTCGTTGTCTGTGTAATGCAGATGCACAAAATCAACGATGCCGATTTTTTCTTGGTGGCAAGCGATGTGATGAAGGAAGTGATGGAAAAATTGGCCCAGCTTTATCATTGTATCTACGCCATTATTGGTCGGCGATGAGGTCGCCAACAAAAGCATAGCCATGAATATGGAAAAGAATTTTGACATCAAGTGCAAAAGTAGTTCATTGTAGGTATCAGTTCCATGCCGAATATAAGACAAAGTTGATTTTGTGTGAGTTAGTAAATGTTCAAAAGAAGCCCCATGTGAGTAAAAGCAGCTTTTGCCCATCAAAAGTAAAGGAATCCAACGACAGAAGTTCTTTCGATTAGTAAAATCAATTTTTATCAAAAACTGTTTATCTTTGCGCCCGCTTTTGCTATTTGGCTTGGCGCATTGACTTGATTATCAACAGATTGCGGGTGTGGCGAAACTGGTAGACGCGCCAGACTTAGGATCTGGTGCCGCGAGGCATGGGGGTTCGAGTCCCTCCACCCGCACATTTTTGGGTTGATATGGGTTTCTAATAGATTGGTTAGGGTACCTGCCTGTCATCAGACAAGGATGGCTCGCAGAACAATGGCAGGTATCCCTGCCTGACAACAAGCAGGAGCCCTTACTAACTTTGTGAACCCCCATCCACCATTTTCCAAACCCCTCCCCACCGGATTTTTTCAATAAAAACAAAAGCAAATTCCACCATGCCAACTGTTGTCAGAGAGGACATTGATGCACTCAACGCCGTACTTACCGTTACCATCGCAAAGAACGACTATGAGCCTACCTTCAAAAAAGAAATCAACAAACTAAAAGATAGGGGAGCCATCAAGGGCTTCCGGAAGGGCAAGACGCCGTTGCCATTTTTGAAGAAAATGTACGGTAAGGGCCTGCTTTCAGAAATTGTGACCAACCTGCTGCACAAGGAATTGACAGAGGTAATCAAGGACAGAGAGGCTCAGTTCATGGGCCAGCCAATACCCTCGTTGAACCAACCACCCGTCAATTTTGACTATGACAACCTGTCGGAATATGTCTTCAAGTTTGACCTTGGCGTAGCACCCGATTTTCAGGTGAAGGGCGTGGACATTAACACGACCTACGATTATTACAAGGTGCAAATCAGTGACGAGAAGGTAAACGAGCGCCTTGAAACCGCCCGCAAGCACTATGGCGAGCAGGTGGACAGTACTGAGCCCATTGTCGAAGACGATATGGTGTATTTCAGCGCCGTAGAACTTGAAGGAGATGCTCCGAAGGAAGACGGTTGGAAAACTACCTTTTCTGTATTGGTGAACCGCATTGCCGAAGGTAGCGTAAAGGAAGAAATCAAAAGCAAGCAAAAGGGCGATAAAGTCCGCTTCAATATCTTTGAATTCGAAGAAGGCACCAGCCGGGAGTTCGTAAAGAAGTACCTGCTGAATTTCACCAAGGCCGACCTCGACGAGGGCACGGAGACGGGCGAAATGTACGAGGCCACCATCGAAAGCGTTACCCGCCGTGCACCTGCGGAACTGAACCAGGAGTTCTACGACAAGGTGTTCGGTCCTGGCGAAATCTACAACGAGGAAGAGGCAAAGGCCCGTATCGCTGAGAGCCTTGGCGGTGCGCAACAGGGTCAGGCCGACTCGCTGCTTTACCGGGAATTGCGCCAGCGGCTGATTGAACTCAATCGGGATGCCATGCCGCTGCCCGACGAATTCATCAAACGCTGGGTACGCATCAGCCACGAAGAAAAGGCCGACCCGCTTCTCAACGATTATGAAGCGTTTTCCGACAACATGCGCTGGACGCTCATCACCGATAAGCTCTCGAAGCAGTACGAAATCGAAGTGACTGAAGAGGACATTCGCCAGATGGCTTACAACCGGGTTGCTGGCTATTTCGGCGGCTACGGGGATCCGAAGATGTTGGAACCCATCGTGAACCGCATGATGGAAGACTCCGAAAGCTTCAACGGATTGGCGAGCGACGTGCTGGCCGACAAGCTTTTTTATAACAATAGTCCATGCAGAAAATGAGAATCAGGCATAATTGACTGCCCCAAAACCCAAGG
>JANPLH010000497.1:0-6503 GCA_031426435.1 Saprospiraceae bacterium
GACCAGCAGAATGTCAATGCGGTCACGGTCGTCGAAGCTTTCCTTTTCCCGGTTCTTTAGTTTCTTGCCGATGTCGAGGAAATAATTGTAGAACTTGAGGCCGTCCTTGGTACTGAAATCGGTCTTGTACTGTTCGTTGTAATGCTGGATGTACTCGTCCATCTTGCTGCGGCTGTGTTTGTCCACATGGCCCTCGTCGGGGATGTTGAAATCGGCGATTTCGCCCGTTTCTTCCTCCTCACCTTCATTTGTACCATAAGAGAAAATAGTGGCAATGCGCAGGTCGTGCTTGCCTTCCTCCCGCTTTTTGCGCAGCAGGTCGAAGTATTTGATGAGCATGGGGATGCTGCTCACGCAGAAAATAGCCGAGAAAAAGCGGTGGTGCGTCTTGCGGTCGTGGTGCTCGATGAGGTAGTTCGTCACCGTTTCCACCCATTCGTCTGATTCAAAGACCTCCTTGGTGTTGATGGCCTGCACCTTCACGTCCGATATGCTTTCCAATTTCTGCCGGAACACCTTGTTGTATTCCACCGAAAACCGCAGCACGTTTTGGTCACGGATGGCATCGGTGATGACGTATTTGTGCAGGCATTGGTCAAAAAGGTCTTTGGTGGTGCGCAGGCCGTGCTCGTTGCGGTTGGCGTTGTCGGCGAAGATGGGCGTGCCCGTGAAGCCGAACAACTGGTGTTTTTGGAAAAAATCCTTGATGCGCTCGTGCGTCTCGCCGAACTGGCTGCGGTGGCATTCGTCGAAGATGAACACGATGCGCTTGTCACGCAGCGGCGCCATGCGCTGCTGGAACCGGGGGTTCTTGATGGCATTGTTCAGCTTCTGGATGGTGGTGACGATGAGCGGCGTGTCCTTCGGCTCCTTTGTGCCGGGGTCCCGGAAAGTGTCGGTGAACTGCTGCACCAGTATCTCTGTGTTGTCGGAACTGTCCACACAGCCGCTCTGGAAGGCTTCGAATTCTTGGATGGTCTGGGCGTCGAGGTCACGGCGGTCCACCACGAAGACCACTTTATACACCTTCGGCAATTTCACCAAAACCTGGCTGGCCTTGAAGCTGGTCAGTGTCTTGCCCGACCCGGTCGTGTGCCAGATATAGCCGTTCTTCATGCTGTTCTGCACCCGGTCAATGATGGCTTCCACGGCATGGTACTGGTAGGGGCGCATGGCCATCAATTGCTTGCTGCTCTCGTGCAGCACGGTGTATTTGCAGACCATCTTGGAAAGGTGGCATTTCTCCAAAAAAGCCGTGGCGAAGGCATCCAAGCGGGTGATTTTCTGGTTGTCGGCATCCGCCCAATAGTTCGTCTGCTTGAAGTCCTTGCTGCCGTTGTTGGCGAAATACTTGGTGTCCACCCCGTTGCTGATGACGAACAACTGCACGTAGAGAAACAGCCCGTTGCTCGCCCAATAGCTGTGCTTTTTGTAACGGTCTATCTGGTTGTAGGCTTCTTTGAGTTCGCCGCCCCGCCGCTTGAGTTCTATCTGCACCAAGGGCAGTCCGTTGATAAGCAGTGTGACATCAAAACGGTTGGCATACTTGCCCTCCATGCTCACTTGGCGGGTGACCTGGAACTGGTTTTGGCACCAATATTCGAGGTTCAGCAATTGGAGGTAGCCCGTGTCGCCATTGTCGCAATCGTAGGAAATGCGCTCCCGCAGGATTTTCGCCCGGTCGAAGATGCCGCCTTTGTTGAGTTGGTTGAGCACCTGCGCAAACTCCCCCTCGCTGAGCTGGACCCCGTTGTGCTTTTCGAGCTGCCCCTTTAGGTTGGCGAGCAGGGCGGCCTCGTCGGGGATGTCCACGTATTCATAGCCGAGCGAGTCCTTGAGCTGCTGCACAAGGTTCTGTTCGAGCATTTCTTCTGATTGGGTTGCCATGCGGTGCTGGTTGTTTGTTGTGCCCCCCCCTTGCTGTTTATCCTGTTGCTTGTGTTGTGTAGTTTATCTTGTCATTTCTTAGAGCCAAAGCTTCAAGTGCTGTTAGCCAATCATCAAAATGAGCGCATTTTTTACGAATAGCTTCAAGCCCGATTTCATCTGCAATTGATACGCCTTCATTTATTTTCTCATAGAAATCAGCAATGGCAATGATCCGCTTTGAAGGTGCTGTTAGCGGACTATCATTGATATGCTCCGGTGATTCAAATGCGTCCAAAATTTCGGCAAAGCAACCCTCTGGCAGTTCTCTATCCAAACTTAGCCAAGCTTCCAATACTGCTGGGTCTGAAAAAAGCAATGCCTCAAACTCATGAAGCTGAAGATATGGGATAAAATTGTGGTTGTGCACTTTATTGTTTCCCAATATATCTGCTGATATTTCAGCTTCTATTGCTTTTACTTTCACCAAGGCTTCTTTATTTTTATTGTCCTCGTATCCGGGAAAAGGCCCTTTAGAGCCATACAAATCTATCAAAGTAGTTACATGAGCGTCTTTATCACTGTTTAGCATTTGAATGATATGATGCTTCAAGCTATCGTAATTGAACCCGCCATCCAAGCTGCTCGCAGAGACGATGATTCCTTTGGCAAGGAAATGAGGATAAAGCACCTTTCGAACAAACTGTTCTTCGGTTGCCCCTTCGCAGATGATGTTGATTCTTTTCATGGGCGACCTCCTAAGATGTTTTTCTCCCAAAGTTCCCCAAGGGAGTAATCCTTCAACCATTCCCGCAGGCGCACTTCATCTTGCCGTTCAAAAACCGTCTCTCCATCTTTATGCCCTACCACGATGATGTCCTCCGGTGTGAACCCAGATACCAAATCCGAAGACTGAGTCGAGATGATAAGCTGGGAAAAATGGGATGCTTTCCGCAGTAAGCCCGCAAGTATTTGGATGGCCAGCGGATGAAGCCCCAATTCAGGCTCATCTAAAAGTATCAGGTCTGCTCGCTCTGGTTGCAACAACAAGGTACAGAGGCAGATAAACCTCAAAGAGCCGTCGGAGAGGGAAGATGCACCAAATACATAATCGGAATCTTTGGAGAACCATTCCAAACGTATGGTATCGGGGTTATTGGGGTCGGGCCTAAGCAAGAACTCCTGAAACATTGGCACAACCAACTGTACCGTCTTTTCTATCCGTTCAAAATGCTTTGGGTTTTCATTCTGCATCCGGTACAGGAAGGCAGCGAGGTTGGAAGCGTCCTCTCTCAGGTAGAGGTTGTCGTTAAGCTGGTTTGTTTTCTTTACGCCTGCACTGTCGCTGGTGTCATGGAAATGGTAAACCCGCCAATTTTTTAGTACATCGTAAACATAGCTGGGGATACCACCCTGCTTGGCAGCGTCCCGCAATGCCGATTCATTGTTGCCTTCCCCAATTAATTTCCATAATGGCCATGCGTAACCATCAGCCCTAAACCCTGTGTGCTCTTCTTCAATGAACATTCCATCATCAGCACTTGGCAGCAGTTTAACGGAATAGAAATTTGGAGGGAATCCTAGTTCAAGATAAATATTGGAGGTTTCCTTATTACCATGATGCAACAGCTTTTCCCCGCCGCCAGCTTCCCGCACCGATACTTGCAACCTTCTTTCTACCAACTGCCGCAAGAACCGAAATACCGCAATGAAATTGCTCTTTCCAGCACCATTCGGCCCGATGAGCACGTTCAAATCCCGTATCTCCAATCTCTCATTTTGGATTGATTTGAACCCTTGTACCTGTATGTATTGAAGTTTAGAAGCCATTTCAAGCTATTAAGCGACAAATTAACGACTTTCTGGGCAATTCCAGTTCCTCAACCTACAGCCCAATGCCTTTTTCTTGACGAACACCAAAGACCACGAAGTGGTCAAACATGAATAGCCCCGCTTTTGGGAGGAAGCAACAAGGATTGCGCTAGCAGGTGAGCAGTTTCTTATCGTAAAATAGACATCAAAGTGAAAATGGCGATATTTTTGATATGTAATGTTTTTTAATTCAAACACCTGTAGCTATGTCTGATATTTTGAAAAAAGCCTATTTGACTTTGATTGACTTTAAACGATTTATGGTTCAAAGCACCTTCTTCATCATTTGCCTTGGAGTGGTGTTTACATTGAATGTTGAAAAACATTTCATTTCTCTGAATAGGCTAGCTTGGGGTGCCTTCATTTTTTGTGTCGTTGCTTATTTGACTCGACCCATTCAGGATAAGCTCATCGTTTTCTTGGGAAAGGGCTTTCTAGACAAGATAAAGCCGTTTGTGAAAAATACTGCTGAGAACGAAAAGAAGGAAGTGCTAGAAGCTACAGACAAGATTTTCTCGCTTTACAAAGATTTTTTGGTAAGTATTGTAGCTGTTTTTACCTTGATTATCCTTTATGCTATTAACTATAAGGCAGATTTGGCTTCTAAAACGAAAGTAACCGTCTCCGGTCAAGTAAAAGGGTATGTCATTATTGACACTTTAATTGCAATTCCGGCTGCTGATTCAATGCCAGCCGATACGCTTTGGAAAAAGCAAAAGAAAGTAAACTTAGACAATGCAAAAGTTTACGTCCATTTCCTGAATGGCCCTGAAGAAATAATTCCGACCAAAAGTGATGGGAAATTTTCACAAAAATTTGATGTAAAGAACGATACAAGATTTGTCATCATGGAAGTTTCGAAGGATGGTTTCGTAACCGATAAAAACAGCTTAGAAATCTTGGATTCCAATTCTGTTAAATATTTTCCAATTCTTCAAAAAAAGCAGTGATTTATTTGCCAATCTGACATCTCTCGACAATATTTGCGCTTCAACGGTCTTGATACACTTAAAACAAACACTTCAAAATGAAATTCTTCCCCCTTCTATTTGTATTGTCCTTTCTATCCCTCATCCTGTACAAGAATACAACAGTCAAAAGTGATAACAAAGGAGAAATTCGTTTCAAGATTAAAGGAAGCGTGAAATGTGATTTTCCGGATTTGTGCTTTGGCACCAAGATAGCTTTGATTCAGGACGGCGTAGAACTCACACATGTCCAGATAGGTGACACCAACGATTTTGAAATCCGGCGCACCTTAAAATTTGAAAGTCGTTTCAAACTTAAATACACTTCAGCTACCTACCCCGATGCTGAATACGAATACGATGCAATTCCTGACAATCCAAATTCAAGTGACGTCCAAGAGATGAGTGTGAAAACACTGGTTTGGAGGGGAAAAACAATCAAATTTCTCGACAATGCCAAGCCTTAATTAATTTTACTTTTTCAAAACTAGGCCGCTTCATCACTGCCTTTCGTAAGGCGCTTTTCTCCATTAGACCCGCATGAATACGCTCTCCAATCCCACCAACTGCCTCTTCTGTCAGAATCGCCGATTAAACGGATTGATGGATTCCACGGATTAGTGCCGCCCCATTCAGCGAAATCCCCTAATCCGCCAAATCCGTGATTCTGACCCCCTCACACAAACATCCCCTGCAACAACCCCTTCTTCCACGCCCGCAATCCCGCCAACTGCCCACCCACCCGACCTATCCGACCATCCAACGCCGTCAAATAGGCGGCGATTTTTTGCTGCTCGGGGAGGGAGGGGAGGTTGACTGTTATTTTCATCAATTGGGTTTTAGACATATTATAGCGTGTGCTTCCTTGTGCAAGTTTTATTACTTCTGTTCTAAATAGTTCGCTTCTAAATAAAAATCTAGCAAAATCTGGATGCAAAATATCGAATGACTTTGGGCGAAAACCAAAGCAGAAACTATTTAGATACAGTTCTTCGACATTATCTAAGAGTACCGAAGCAAATCCAACTTCATTAGGAGTTTCTGAGGAGGTAGTGAAAAAAATGTCACCATATTTCACTTTATTTTGCCTGTCATTATCATTGATTTGTACATACTCAAACTTCGACGTGTCAATTTTAGAGTTAGCAAAAATCTGCTTGTAGGTTATATATGGTTTCCCTAGTCCAAAATCATCTTTGGTCTTTCCTGTTAAACCGTTAAAGTAATCTCCAATTTCCCCTAATGTCTTCTCCTCCCACGCTGGAAACTCCTCCCCATTCTCCCCCTTAAACCGCAACTGCTGGCTGAACAACTGCTGTATCACCCCTTTTTTGTACTGCTCCAGCAGGGCTTTCTTGCGGGTCAGTTGTTGCAGCTTCGTGTCCACGGCAGTGAGGAATGTGGCGATTTTTTGTTGTTCGGGGAGGGTGGGGAGCGTTATCTCTAATTTCTTTAAATCGGAATTATATACATTGCTGATACTGACACCTTTTGCAAGCGTTGCGATTTTCTCTTTTAACTTCTGGTTGATGTAATAGGAGACATAGATTTGCGAATAAAACGATTCAATTTTTGGCCTCAAAATATTGATTGTTCTGCCGATTGCTATACCGCTAAAAGGTAATGCTGAGGCAGAGCCAATATCCATAGGGTCTTCACCTGCTGATGGAAGTAAAATTTCATCGCCTTTGCTAAAGAGTAGTTCGTCACGATTTAGATTGGTTCTATTGAAAACTTCGACGATGACTTCATTGTACATGTGATATAATTCGCCATACCTTACACATGGTATTTCAA
>JANPLH010000498.1:0-7459 GCA_031426435.1 Saprospiraceae bacterium
TTGGCACCGACGATGAAAAGCAAGGCGCTAAAAAGATTGTCGGTGAGGTGAAGGACGTGGGTGTGGCCGTCAAGGACTTGCTCAAGGCCGAAAAAGAGAAATTCGACAAAGGCAAGTACGACAAGGCCATTGACAAAATTGGCGGCATGTTGTCCAACCTCAAGCGCAACGCCAAGGATTTCGACGAGAACTATGTGCAACGCATCGAGGAACTTGAGCGCAAGCGTAAAACACTGAAGGACGAACTGGAAACCGTAAGCGATACGGCTGGCACCAGCGGCGAAACTTCTCAGACAAGGGCCATCAAGGAAGACTCCAAAGAATTGATGCAAGAACTTGAGGCATTAATGAGGGAAATGGAATCGGAGAAATAGGTGTAGGTTTTTTCTAAATTTGCGCCGCTATTGAGAGCGATTGGCTATTGGCTATTGGCTGTTGGCCATTGGTAGCCAATAGCCAATCGCCAACAGCCAATAGCCAAAGGCCATCGCCATCATGAAAAAACCACCCGTTCATAGGCCGAATTACTTCTACACCATTTTCAGTGTCACACTGGTGCTGTTCTTGCTGGGGCTTTTCGGTCTATTGGTGGTGCAAGGCCAACAACTTTTGAAAACGCTGCGAGAACAGGTGGACATCATCGTAGAGCTTAAAGAAGGAACCTTGCCTGACCAAGTGGACTCGCTAAAAAACCACCTGAATGCAAGTGTGTTTTGCAAGCCGAACTCATTTGAGTTCATCAACAAGGAGCAGGGCGCAAACCTGATGCAACAAGAATTTGGGCAAGACTTTGGCAAGCTCGATATGGCAAACCCGCTTTACGACGTGCTGATTTTTCATGTAAACAGCGATTGGATGCAGACCGATAGCATGAGCTTGGTTCGGGAAGACCTAAAGGCTATCCATTTCGTCAATGATGTCTATTACCAGCAAAGCGTGACGGAATCCATAGCCAACAATTTGAACAAAATCAGTATTTGGGTGCTGAGCTTAGGGCTTTTTTTTGTACTGGTGGCTATTGCGCTTATTCTCAATACAGTTAGATTGGCGCTTTATGCCAACCGTTTTTTGATAAAAAACATGGAATTGGTCGGTGCCTCATGGGGGTTTATCAGCAAACCTTACTTGACCCGCAGTTTTTGGCAAGGGATTTTGTGCAGTTTATTGGCTATATTTGGCCTTACGTCACTACTATATTTTGTATTCAAAAACGTGCCGGACATGCAGTCAGCCATCAATCTGCAGGGTGTGGCCATTGTATTCGGAATCCTGCTTTTATTGGGTTTTTCAATCATGGTTTCCAGCACTTATTACGTCGTGAAAAAATACCTGCGGATGCGGGTGGATGATATGTACTAAAACTCAAAAGAAAAAAGTAAATGCCTCATCACTTACCTTTACTTTTTCCTTCCTGATCAACAGTATGGGATTTTGTAAGCTCAATTTACCTTTTTTCTTTTAAAATCGAACCCCAAACAGCATTCGGGGTATTGGATTCAAAAACTTTAAAAATGAGTACCAAAAAGAAAGTAATCGTCTCGACAACACCCAAAACGGCATCAACAGTTCAGCGGGCAAAGGCCACGGCCTACACGCCAAAGAGTACCGTATTGATTTTTGGAAAAACGAACTACATGCTTATGCTCGTCGGTCTGGCGCTGATTGGCTTCGGCCTCGTGCTGATGACAGGTGGCGCCATGCCTGACCCTAACACCTGGGACGAAAGCCTTATTTACAGCCGTCGCCGCACGGTGATTGCACCAGCCATCATCCTAATAGGCTTGGTAGTGGAAATCGTGGCGATTTTCAAAAATACGGTAGGCGATTCGGCAGCCACCGAAACAGTAGCATAGCGGGTTGCTTTGCCAATAAACTTAATACAATGGAAGATCCTTTGCCGAGTCGGAGTTTGGTAGACGGTACGATGCTATTGGTTGACAAACCGCAGGGTTGGACCTCCTTCGATGTTGTAAACAAAATTCGTATCAGCTTAAAACATAACCTTGGGTTAAAGAATATCAAGGTAGGCCATGCTGGAACGCTTGACCCAATGGCAACTGGTCTGCTCATTATTTGCACGGGAAAAAGCACCAAGAAATTGTCGGAATACCAAGGTCAGCCCAAGGAGTACGAGGGCACAATTACACTTGGAGCCACGACACCCAGCTATGATGCCGAGTCGGAACCGGATGCCCATTATCCAGTTGACCATATCACAACCGAAGCGCTGGAAAAAGCCCGACTATCGTTCATTGGCGACCTTTTGCAGATGCCTCCCATGTTTTCCGCTATCAAAGTTGATGGGCAACCGCTTTACAAAAAAGCCCGACAGGGTATCATCGTGGAGGTATCACCACGGCCTGTCACTATTTATGAGTTTGAATTCACCAATCTAGAAATGCCTTTGGTAAGCTTCCGGGTGAGATGCAGCAAGGGGACTTATATCCGCTCCCTCGCCTATGATTTTGGCAAAACACTTGGAAGCGGCGGTTACTTGTCGGCACTTCGACGTACCAAGATTGGCAATTATTCAGTTGAGAAAGCATGGAAGATGGAGGAACTTGTCGAGCATATTGAAGGCTTGACTGCGTCACCCATCCATTGACGAAAAATAGCGCCATTGAAAGATTCCTACCTAACGCTGGCTTTCCCATCCACGGGTGAGTTCAGAGACCGGGGCAGCAAGTTCCACGCCTACGCATGGCCCATTCGCACAGAAGCCGAGGCTCATCAGCACCTCGAATGGCTGAGAAAGGAGCATCCCAAAGCCCGCCACCATTGCTATGCTTACCGATTGGGCCTTGACAAAAACAATTTCCGGGCAAACGACGACGGCGAGCCAAGTGGCACAGCAGGCAAGCCCATCCTTGGACAATTAGACAGTTTTGGCCTTACCTATGTCTTCGTCGTGGTGGTTCGCTATTTCGGCGGTACGCTGCTCGGCACTTCCGGCCTAATCAATGCCTACCGAATGAGCACCCAAGATGCTTTGCAAAAAGCCGAAATCGTGGAGAAAACTGTTGAGGATGTTTACCAATTGACCTTCCCTTACGCCATCATGCCCGCCGTGATGAATTCCGTCAAGAAGCTTGAAATACCTGTTTTGAAGCAGGACTTCCAAGAGGAGGCAAAACTGGAAATTGCCATACGGAAGGGCGTTACACAGCAAACTTTCACGCTTTTGAAAGCGCATGTTGCCAAAGTTTCGGTGGAAGAAGCCATTCTGTTGGAAGCGGTACCTGGATTGGATATTGTGTACCTTTATACCACGTAGCGGAATGTTTCAGCTTGATTTATTTGGATTTTTCTACTATAAATTTTTTTTATTTAGGCTTTTTGTGAAATTTATTCACACTGTTTTTAGATTTGCCCAATAATGAGGTTTGAGAGGAGTTTGAGACCCTTTCAAATTTATACAATAGCTTTCCTACTTTGAACTTTCGAGGCCATCAGTAAGCCTTAATTTCAATCTACATCCAAAATTAAGTTCATAGTTCTCTTTATGAAATTCTGCTCTGCTTCATTAATACTCATTTTAAAAGAAACCCTATGTCCACTCGTTTGGCATTGCTCCCGATGGGGTTGTTTGTTCTGTGGTGCGTCGTTTGCCAGCAATGGTACGTCTGCCACATAAAACAGGTCTGTGGCGACAAGACCGAGGTTCCACCTCCGCTTGACTCCACTGCTGATAACCGCCCGCTTGTTTTCTCTTGGTCAAAACCTGACCCAGAGACCCGCCCTGCTTGGAAGGCTTACCGTGACGAATTGCTCGGCAAGCTGACTGAAGGCAAATTGCTCGAAATCACGGGCCTTTATTTCAAAGATGAACCACCGCCGGAAGGCTTTTCCAACATGGGCCTTGCCCGTGCTACCAAAGTCAAGGAACTGCTGCTGGCAGAGGTCCCCGGCCTCGACCCAGAGCGCCTCACGGTGACCTCCCGTATGGCAGATGAACCTGCCGGTGCCAGAACCGACAAGTTTGAAGCCGTCAATTTCAGCATCAAGGACAAACCCAAAGATGATGTGGTGGAAATCGTGGAAGTGGATAATACCATTACCATACTTTTCCCTTACGCACAATCAACGAGGGAGCCAGACCCAAGGGTTGACGAGTATATTGAAAAACTGGCGCAACGCCTGATGAAAACGGACGAAACAGTTGCTATTACCGGGCATACTGACGATTCAGGCACCATTGCTTTTAACCAGCAACTTGGCATGTCACGTGCGAAGCATATCCAGGACATCCTGATTTCGAAGGGCATCAAAAAAGAGCGATTGTCCATTGCATCGAAAGGCGAACTGGAACCTGTAGCGGATAATGCCACAGAGGAAGGCAGCCGCCTCAATCGCCGGGTCGTACTGGTTTTGAATAGAAAATCTTTGAGCTAACTATCTGAAAATCAATGGGCAAAGCGGTTTGCCTACTTGTTTTCACCAAAAAAATAAGTGCCATGTTTGAGAATACATTTCAAGGCCCCGGAGCGGGCACCTATATTGACCATACCATTGAAATCTTGTTAATGCTTTTAGTGGCCTTCCTATTGGGGCTGCTTTTGGGCTATATTCTTTGGTACAAATGGAACAAGCTCTATCAGGAGCTGAATGCCGAGCACAATCGCCTTAAAGCCCTCCATGTGGAACTGGAGAAAGACCATGTTGGTCTTAAGTACAAATTGGAAGAATGCGAAAAAGACAATTCCAGTTTGCGCCGCAAAATCATGTCATTAGAGGGAGATGTGACCGGCTTGAAGTTCCGCCTCGAAAAATGCGAAAGCGACATGGCCACTTCGCTTGCAGAAAGAGCAAGCAGCAGAGGCTTGTCCGGCGATGAAATTGCTGCCGCCACTGTCGCCACTGCATTTGCCGCCACAGCTCCAAACCCCATTCCCGTTCCGACGGAAAAGGATGACTTAAAGATAGTGGAGGGAATTGGCCCCAAGATTGAGAAAATCTGCAATGAAAGCGGCATTTGGACTTTTGCCGAGCTGGCTTCGACTTCCGTCGAGAGACTCAATGAAATACTCGAAGCGGCTGGCCCAGCCTTCCGAATCGCTGACCCAGGCACTTGGCCACGGCAGGCAGAATTTGCCGCCGCAGGTCAATGGACAGAACTAAAAGAATACCAGGATTTCCTCAGCGCAGGAAAAGCCCCAGAAGCTTGAATTTAGAACTGGTCTTTTTAGAACCAAATGAATTCAGGAGGCAGTTGTCCGAAGGGCGGCTGCCTTTTTTGCGGGATATAAATCCAATAAGCCTTCTGGTAGCCTAAGTACGATTTTTTTGGCCACTTCGTCAATGGAAGCCACCAAAGAGGGGTGTAGCGGGATGAAAACCTCGCTGCCTTGATGATTAACCACCGCCAAATGTTGGTGAGGCAGGGTTTCGACCGACTCGATTTTACCTATTAATCCTGCTTGCTCGTCAAATAGTTCATAACCGGTCATCATTTCAAAAGTCAGAACTGTACCAGCCTTTTTGATGATTTTGATGTCTTTTTCCCGCAGGAAAAGCTCCTTGGAAGACAAGTCCTTGGCCTGAGTTGGCGAGTCAATGTCCTCCAGTTTCAACAAAATATCACTTGCGTCACGTAGGTTTTCGATGAAAAACGGCAGCGGTTTACCTTGTACGTTGATGAAAACGACCTCTGCATTGACGAAGTCATCGAAGTATTCGTCCTTGAGCGTTATCTTAAGTTCGCCTTGGGCACCGTGTGTTTTCTTCGTAAAACCTACCGAAATGAGCTTGTCAGACATCAATTGTGATTAAGGATGGTTTGTTTCAAAATAAAACCTTTCTCCGCTTTTTCCTCCCAAGTTTTGCCGACACAATCATCAATGCACTGCGTGTCCTGTATCCACATTTCCCTTTGCACCAAACCGATATCCTTCGCATAAGTGACGATGGAGCGGCGTAGTTCTATCAAGTTTTCATTGTCAGCCTCTTCTACGATGGCCGTTTCTTCAAACTGAAAACTGCCAACAGTTGCGGCTTCGCCAACGGCTTGGGTGCGGTATTCCCAGCCCTTGAACATCTCCAAAGTTTCGCCGGCCACATCCACAATAAGGCCTGTATCAAAATGGGCGTTTCCATTCCATTGGTTGCCTTTTTTTGCGGGAAATGTAAATTTGATGAAACGAAGATTGTCTTCGGTGCGGATGGCTTCGTTGTCCATTATTGCAGCGGTCAACACTTTTTTGATAGCCCAAGGTAGGGTATCAGCAGCCCGTTCATACTGTTCTATTTTATAGAGCGTGTTGCCGTTGTTGTCGCTAAGGGTATCCAATATTTCCTCCCGCATGAAAGTGGTAGAGTGATACACAGTCGTATCGCCATTGGGGTCATAAATGGTCGAGTCCATCTGGTACTCGATGAAATTCCCGACTTGCAAAGGGTAATACTCAAACCCAAACTCGGTTGTATAGTCGTCGGATGTTTCTTTGCAAGCGGAGAGCAGGGCTACAAGAAGTCCGAAGGCGATTATTGGTAAATGGTTTTTCACGACAAATGTTTTAAGCTGTTGAAAATCAGTTGTTTATCGGTAAATGATTCCGCCGCCCACCACATCATCCCCTTCGTAAAACACGGCAGATTGGCCGGGGGCGATACCCTTCACATTGGCCAAAAAATCCACTTTCACATGCCCTTCCTCCATATTGCGGAGCATGCTGAAAGTGCCGTTGTCACGGTATCGAACCTTCGTTACCAGCTCCAAATCTTCTGGGATAGTGGCGTATTTCATCGGGTTCACCTGTCCGACCCTCATGCTGTTCCTAATCAGTTCGTCCTCAGTGCCGAGAACGACGGTGTTGGTTTCGGGCTGAATCTCGGCCACGAACATGGGTTGTCCAAAAGCCTTGCCAAGCCCTTTGCGCTGCCCGATAGTATAGAACGGATAGCCTTCATGTTCGCCCAAAACCTGCCCAGCGGTGTTGACGAATTTGCCACCAGCTACCCGCTCTTCCAGTCCTTCTACCCGGCGCTTGAGGAAGCCCCGGTAGTCGTTGTCGGGCACGAAGCAAATTTCGTAGCTCTCGCTTTTCTTTGAAAGTTCGGCATAGCCCCGGTCGAAGGCGATTTTACGGACTTCAGGCTTGGTCATTTCGCCCAATGGGAAACGGCTTCGTTGTAGGCACTCTTGGCTGAGGCCCCAAAGCACATAAGATTGGTCTTTTTGAAGGTCCTTGGCCTTGGTGATAAAGTGCCGGTCGCCCAGTTGGTTGATAATGGCGTAGTGGCCCGTAGCGATGAACTCGCAATCGAGCGAATCGGCCCGTTTGAGCAGGGCGCTCCATTTTATATGGGTATTGCAAAGCACACAGGGATTAGGGGTGCGCCCAGCCATGTACTCTTCCACGAAATTGTCAATCACATGGTCGCCGAACTCTTCCCGGATGTCCACGATAAAATGGTGGAACTTCATGTCAACGGCCACTTTGCGGGCGTCGTTGATGGAGTC
>JANPLH010000499.1:0-19020 GCA_031426435.1 Saprospiraceae bacterium
GATATCAGAAGTGTAAAGTTTATTGTCCCTTGCATAACTATCATTGCAATAGATGGCCGGCATTTTACCAACATACACAGGAGTTCCATTGACGGCACTCACGTCAACGATAAGCGGGCCGCCCGAATTGAGATTGGAGCCGTTGAGGTAGAGGAAGCCGAATTCGTCCACCGTGATGGAATGTATGGAGCCAAGCGTACCAAGGCCGGGGATGTTCGGCGCCCAGTTCACCGAAGTCACGTTGGTCGGGTCGGTCATGTTGATGACCTGAACGCCGCCACCCGCCTCCGTCACGGAGTAGATGTAGTGGCCGTAGGATTTCACTTCCCGCCAGGAGCTGTTAGAATTGAGTTGGTCTGGCTTGAAGGCAATCTGCTGCACATTGTACGGGTCGCTGAGGTCCACGATGGCGACACCAGTTGCGGTGCCAACGGCTGCGTATTCCGTGCTATCTTCTGGGTCAATATAGCCCCAAAGGCTGCTCAGGTCCTGCGCATAGTCAATTTGGTCGGTCAGGGTCATGTTCAACTGGGCGAAAACGCTGCCGAACGTCATGGCGCAAATACAGGCAAGTACAAGTTTTTTCATATCAGTATTCAATGATTTAGTTGTGAAATTGTGATTAGAAGGTGGCGGGTCATCTTTCGAGCGGGCAAAGATAGTTTTTTCCAAAAGCTTGGCCGAACTCGAAACGGTCAATCCAGCTATTGGCAGGTGGCTGACAAATAGGGCGCAAATGAAGAAATGCGTACTTTGGCGGCAATATTTTACCTTGTACTTTTAAAATTTTCGTTGCTCATGAAACTTCATCACCTGACCATTCTTTGCTGCGCAATCCTTGTGCAAAGCCTTTCCGCTCAAGCCCAGCCCACCGACCGCCTCACGCCCGAAAAGCTCTGGCAGCTTGGCCGGGTCGCCCTTTTCGATGTTTCGCCCGATGGAAAATCGGCGGTCTATGGCGTCAGCTATTACAATATCGAGGCAAACAAGGGCAACCGAGACTTGTACCTTATTTCAACGGACGGCTCCAGCAATGGCAAGCCCCGACAGCTCACCAATTTCGAAGGCAACGAAAACGACGCCGCCTTCATCGCCGAAGGGCGCAAAATAGCCTACCTGCGGGGCGGCAAGCTATGGGAAATGGGCCTCGGCCATGAGTCTGTTGCCACACAAGTTTCTGAACTTGACATGAACGGCTTCAAGTTTTCGCCCGATGGGCGAAAAATCCTCTACATCGCCGATGTGAAGTACGACAAGACCACGCAGGACGCCCACCCTGACCTGAAAAAAGCAAGCGGCAAGGTGATTGACGGCCTTATGTACCGTCATTGGAACGAGTGGGAAGACGGCTCTTATTCCAACGTATTCGTCGCCGACTATGCCACTGGGAAAATCACAGGCAAGCCCACCAATATCATGGGCGAGCCATTCGACACGCCGCTGAAACCTGATGGGGGCATGGAGCAAATCGCTTGGGACGACAAAGGCCAACGCATCGCCTATACCTGCAAGAAGCTCAACGGTACGGCTTACGCCACCAGCACCAATTCCGATGTGTATATCTATGACTTGACCACAAAAAAGACCATCAACATCAGTGAAGGAATGGACGGTTACGACATGAACCCAGCCTTCTCGCCCGATGGGAAATACCTCCTCTGGGAAAGCCAATCCACGCCCGGCTACGAGGCTGACCGCCACCGGGTCATGGTCTATGATTTTGCGAAGAAAACCATGTGGGAAGCCACCACTGGCCTCGACCGCAATGCCACCAGCCCCGCTTGGTCGCCGGATGGCCAGCGCATCATTTTCCAGAGCACCGAGGCTGGCACCGAACAGCTTTATGCCATCGAAATGATGGGCAATGGCTTGAAGCAAATCACCGCCGGACAGTTCAATTTTGGGCCATTCGTTGTCGGCAAAAACGGCATCGTGACCACCCGTTGCAGCATGGCCGACCCGCACGAACTGTTCAATGTGCCGCTCTCAGGAGGCAGGGACATGCAGCTCACCTACACGAACAAAGACTTGCTCGGCACCATGAAATTCGGTAAAGTGGAAAAGCGGATGGTAAAGGCAACGGATGGCCAGCCCATCCTCACTTGGGTCGCCTACCCACCCGATTTTGACCCAAAGAAGAAATACCCCACCCTACTCTATTGCCAAGGCGGGCCACAAAGCGGCGTCACCCAGTTCTGGAGCTACCGCTGGAACCTGCAACTGATGGCCTCCAACGGCTATATTGTGGTGGCCCCCAACCGCCGGGGCCTGCCGGGTTTTGGCCAAAAATGGAACGACGACATCACCGGCGACTGGGGCGGTCAGGCCATGCAAGACCTCCTCTCGGCCATTGACGACGTTGCCACCGAGCCTTATGTGGACAAAAACGCCCTCGGTGCTGTGGGCGCCAGCTTCGGCGGCTACTCGGCCTACTGGCTGGCGGGCAACCACAACAAGCGCTTCAAGGCGTTCATCTCCCACTGCGGCATGTTCAACATGGAAAGCTGGTACGGCACCACCGAGGAGCTGTTCTTCGCCGACCACGACCTCGAAGGCCCCTACTGGAACCCCAAGGCTGGCGAAACCTGGAAGCTGGACAGCCCCCACAAATACGTGGACAACTGGGACACCCCCATGCTCGTCATCCACGGCGGCCTCGACTTCCGGGTGCCGGAGAGCGAGGGGATGCAAGCCTTCCAAGCGGCGCAGTTAAAGGGAATTCCCAGCAAGTTCCTCTACTTCCCCGATGAAGGGCATTGGGTGCAGCAGCCACAGAACAGCTTGCTATGGCAGCGGGAGTTTTATGGATGGTTGGATAGGTGGTTGAAGAATAGGCCGTGAGGGGGGATTTCATTAGAGCGAGGAAGAAAATTGCACGTCTTCCTCGCTTTACCACATTCTGATCAAAAAAAGTCCAATAACAGGCAAATGGCGATTCCTACCTTAATGCTTCATGCTTTTTTTGCAATTTGTAATTTGAATGACAACTAATTAATATTACTCACTTGAAAAGTTATTTTACCACAATGATTCATAGCTTAACTTGGATTTTAATCCTTTATATCCTGACTTTGTCTTTTGGCTGCAATGAACAAAAAGACAGCAATGATAATATGCCAGTAATCGAAGAGCCAATTGATGAAGAACCAGCTGAACAAACGCTAACGATTTATGAGAAAATGGCTGGGGAATACCTCGGCAAATGGACAACTATAATTTATGAGACAAACACTTCTACACAAGTAACAACATATGATACGACAATTAATAGTGCCACGGAAAAGGTCTATTTCCACCAAGATTCAACTGACTTAATTACCTCAATTAGCAACCAAGGGTTAAGTTGGTTCGACGATTCAACAATGACTGAAGAAGTAGTATATTACAGTTCTTTTGGAGCTTCTTCTGAAAGTTATGCTTGGTTCTACATTAATACCGATAGTTTAGTTTGGAATGAATGGAAATCTTGGCTGGGTGGTAATGGAAGAAACTCAACATTCAGGGGCAAGAAAAAGTGAAAAATGCTACATTGTCCACGCCCGCTAATGTCGAGGATTGATCGACAACTATTTCGCCCACGCCCGCTTCTGTCAAAGAAATATCTTCAAGTACAAATAAACATCCTCAAGTGACAAAAAATTGGAACGGTTTTTTTGCAGTTAGGCCGCCCGGAAAATTGAGTGCATTTTTTTCGCCGACTGCCAACTGCCCCTGCCTATCTGCCAACTTTTTCTACCTTTGCCCCCATGAGCAACGGACGTGTCATATTACCAAAAGAGCGGTTTGCGCTGACCATTGACCGCCTTTGCCATCAATTGATTGAAAACCACGACGACTTCCTCAACACCTGCCTCATTGGGATACAGCAGGGCGGCGTGCCACTCGTCAACAGGATACACCAGCGGCTGCTCGAAATCACGGGCGCTACCAGCATCGAAAACGGCAAGCTCGACATCACTTTTTACCGGGACGACTTTCGCCAACGCACCAAGCCCATTCGGGCCAGCGTGACGGAGATGGCCTTCCTCATAGAAGGCAAAAACGTGGTGCTGATGGACGACGTGCTATATACGGGCCGCTCCGTACAGGCCGCCATGTCCGCCCTCGGCGATTTCGGCAGGCCGCAAAAAGTGGAGTTGCTGACGCTCGTTGACCGCCGCTTCAACCGGGACCTGCCCATCAAGGCCGACTACGCTGGCCTCCGGGTGGACTCCCTCGACGATGCCTATGTGCGTGTGGAATGGCAGGAAGTAGAAGGCGACGACCAGGTTTTGTTGTTTCCGCAAAAAGAAAAGGATTGAAGGATTGAAGGGTTGAAGGATTGAATAGGGGCCCCCATTCAATCCTTCAATCCTCCAATCCTTCAATCCTTCAAAGAAATGCAAGCACAACTCAGCACCAAGCACCTTTTGGGTATAAAATACCTTACCGAAGATGACATCCAAATCATCTTCGAGACGGCTGACGAGTTCAAGGAAGTCATCAACCGACCCATCAAAAAAGTGCCGTCCTTACGGGACATCACGGTGGCCAATATGTTCTTCGAGAACAGCACCCGCACCCGCATTTCCTTTGAGTTGGCCGAAAAACGCCTCAGCGCCGACACCGTCAATTTCAGCGCCAGCGCCTCCTCCGTCAGCAAGGGCGAGACCCTGCTCGATACCGTGAACAACGTCCTCTCCATGAAAGTGGACATGATAGTGATGCGCCACCCAGCGCCGGGTGCTCCGCAATTTTTGGCAAGGAACATCAAAGCGAACATCATCAACGCCGGGGACGGCACCCACGAGCACCCCACCCAGGCCCTGCTCGACGCTTTCAGCATCCGGGAGCAACTCGGCGACTTGGCCGGCAAGAAAATCGCCATCTTTGGCGACATCACCCACTCACGGGTGGCCCTCAGCAATATTTTTTGCTTGCAAAAACTCGGTGCCGAGGTCAAAGTCTGTGGCCCCCCGACGCTCATCCCCAAGCACCTGCCCCAGCTCGGCGTCGGTGTGGAGCACGACGTGCGCAAGACCCTCGAATGGTGCGACGTGGCCAACGTGCTGCGCATCCAATTGGAGCGGCAGGACATCAAGTATTTCCCTACCCTGCGGGAATACTCGCTATATTTCGGCATCAATCGGGAACTTCTGGACAGCATCGGCAAGAAAATCATCATCATGCACCCCGGCCCCATCAACCGGGGCGTGGAAATCACCAGCGACGTGGCCGATTCGGAGCATTCCATCATTTTGCAGCAGGTGGAAAACGGTGTGGCGATACGGATGGCGGTGCTGTACTTGCTGGCGGCGAGGAAGTAAGCAGGCAAAAAATCCCGGTTGGTTTCGTGAACGTTTAGTCGGTTCAACAGTTATAGCCCTGTTTTTTTACTTTAAAAAACCCAAAACGAAAATCGGATGTACAACCTGTATGTTATCATTTCTTGCTTTTTGATAATGGCTACGCTGTTGCCATTTGTGCCGCACCCGCATTGGTTTTTCAGGGGTTTTGACTTTGGTAAGGTGCAGTTCTTTGTTATAAAAATCGTCGTTTTTGTGCTGGCGTTTGTCTTTGTTCCATTGAGTTCCACAGTGTGGGTTTTACAATCCTTGCTTTTTGCTGGTATTGTGTACAATAGCTTTATTTTAATAAAATATACGCCCTATTATAAAGTAAAAGACATTGATATCTTCGACGATCATTCGGATAGTGTTTCCATATTGTCAGCCAATGTTTACCAATTCAATAACGACTATGACCGTTTCATAGAATTAATAAACCAACAAAAACCTGATATCGTGCTCACCATGGAAAGCAATCAGGCATGGGAAAATGCCTTGAAAGTATTGGAAAAAGATTATCCATATACTTGCAAAGTGCCATTGGAAAACACCTATGGTATTCATTTATATACCAAGTTAAAAATGGATAAATGCCAGGTCCATTATTTTGTGGCCAATGATATACCGAGTATAGAAGCTCAATTGAGAACGAGGGAAGGCTATAAGTTTACCTTTTTCGGCGTACATCCGCCGCCGCCAAGCCCAACAGAAGAAGAGACCTCCAAGGAGCGGGATGGTGAGCTGCTTTGCGTCGCAAAAAAGATTCGGAAAGACCGCAAAACCACCGTGGTTGTTGGTGATTTCAACAATGTAGCATGGGCAAAATCCGCTGTATTATTCCGCAAGACCTCCGAAACCGTTGACCCACGGATTGGGAGGGGGCTAATTTCTACGTTTCATGCCAAATACTGGTTCATGCGCTTCCCCATAGACCAGCTGTACCATACGCCCGATGTGTTCATCCAAGACTTAACGGTACTTCCCGATTTTGGCTCAGACCACCTTCCATTGTTCTGCAAATTTTACATCAACCGCAATGACAATGCACAGGAAGAACTGGTGGAAGAATTGGAAAATGGCGATTTAGAGGAAGTAAATCAAATGATTCGGGAGGGTATCAAAGAAAAGGGCGAGCGCCCCCAATTTGCAGTTGAATAGGCCTAATATTTTCTAAAAATCGTCAGCATTTGCTGGGTGCTTGGCTGTTCCGCATGAATTCCCATTTTTTCTAAAAGCAAGCCCGCCGCCAAAGTTACCTCCACGTCCGGGTAGTAGTTTTCCCTTGCATAATGCACGTATTTCATTACCAAAAACGCATCGAACCAGCGCCAGAACCGCTTTTGGAACGCCTCGGTACCGCTTGTATTCAACTGGATTTCTGCGAGCTTTTTTTCAAAACCATTCAAGCGAAGAAAGCTGCCAATGCTATCAGGCAAACGTGCGTACAATGCCTCCAAGTCCCCCAATTCGTGCAGCCCATTTAATTCTTGGCTTAAAAACACCTGCAAATCCTCAAAGCTGCGGGGCGAGTAGGTCAGGTATCCCCCACTATTTTTCAACAGTTCATTGACCGCCCGGCCCGTACCAAACGGCACCCGGTGCGACGGCCGGGGCGAGGGGATGACCTTTGTTGCCGTAATTTCGGCAAAGCCGCCCAATGGGATAAACTTGTGCAAAAAATAGAAGTCCTCGCCCGCCTGCCGACGGTTCATGCCGCCCTGCTGCTGGTAGGCATCGCAGCGAACGGCCATGCTGCTCCCGATGGTCTGCCAGGCGTGTGGGACGCCCGCCCAGCGTTGCGCCAGCACATAGTAGCGCAGGTGCAGTTCGTACAGCGTGATAGCTTGGTAAACTTCATCGGGAAAGTCGGGACCAGAAAGCGGGTGCTCGAAACGGATGCCAGCGGCCTGCGCCTTTGGGTTTTCGGTGAAATGGGCGTGGATGGCCTGCAAATAGTTGCGCTCACATCGGCTGTCCGCATCGAAGCAGACAATGACGCCTTGCGGATTCCCTGCTTTTGCGAAGCGGTAGCAAGCCTCATCCATCCCGATTTTGCGGGCCAGCCCAACGCCAGCGTGTTTCTTTGGCAAATTGTCGAGGTGCAGGAAATGGAACTTCAGCCAGCCTCGGCTGTTGACCATTCCCCAGGTCTGCGCTTGTTGGAAGGTCTTGCGGTTTTTCGCCTTGACGGCAGGCGGGGCATCCTCCCCGGCATTGATGACGACAATAACTTCCACATCACAGCGGGGCCGCTCGCATTTGTGCAGCGACATGAGGCTGAGGAGCAAAAAGTCTTCGTCGTGGCACGGGATGACCACCATAATCCCCAGCAGCGGCGAGGGTTTCGCATCGAGGAAGGGTGGGTAGAGGCCACGTTCGGTAAGGTATGGAGTCATTGTTTAGTTGGCAGTTCGACAGTGGGCAGTTGGCAGTCGGGGGCTACTTGGATGCAAGAGTCGAGAATTATTAGGAAATGAAAGTTGAAATGAGAAAGAAAATGGCGAACTTTGACGCAGTTTATCACAATTTCAATATCTTAGTAATGGATATAGTTAAAGCTGTCAAGTCTCAAATCAATAAAGTGGCACCTGAAAATGAAGTGATACTTTTTGGCTCTCGTGCAAGAGGAGACCACAGAAAAGATTCGGATTGGGATTTTTTGATTTTGATTAACGCTGAACAAGTTAGCCGCCAGTTAAAGTCAAATATTCAAAATCAGTTGTACAATTTAGAACTAGAAACTGACGAAGTAATTAGTTCAATTATTTATACGAAGCATGAATGGGAAAAAATGGCCGTTTCCACGATATACAAAATCATAAAAAAAGAAGGCATAAGGTCATGAATTATTCAAAAGAAGAATTAATTAAATACCGACTAAAAAGAGCTGAAGAAGCTTTCGAAGATGGTGTAATATTAGCCGAAAATGAACGTTGGAATTCGGCAGCAAATAGGCTATATTATGCCTGTTTTTACATTGTTTCAGCCTATTTTGCCAAAATGGAAATTGAGGCTTTTACACATTCAGGTTTAAAGTCTGCATTTAATAAAGAGCTTGTGAAATCAGGAAAAGTAGAATTAGAAGATGGCAAATTATTCAACAACCTATTTGGGCTGCGCCAAGAAGCCGACTATGAAGATTTTTTTTTCGTGGAAAAAGAAGATATTGAGTCATTAATACCAAAAATAAAATCTTTACTGACAGATATAGAATCAATAATCAACATTTAAAACTAATGCGGCTTATACTATTTTTAATTCCCTTATTTTATGCATTTAGTTCCCCCGCCCAAACCTCCCGCTCCGTCGGCTTCCACCTCGGCATCCCCATCATCCATGAGACGCTGAAGGAAGGCCGCCAATACAAGCCCTACCAACTCCTGTTCTACTACAATTTTACCAACCTGCTGAAAGGGAAAAAAAACGACCTGTTCATCTATTTGGAACCGCAATTGGTCTGGGTGCATTTCTCGCCAAAAGACAAAACTGAATGGGAATTCGGCTCGAACCTGGGCCTGGAATACCGATTAAATGTCTCTGATAAAACCGCCATCACTGCCGCCATCGGCTCTGGGCCACATTTCATCACGGTTCACACGAGGCAACAAAAGCGGGGCTTTATTTTCTCCGATAATTTCACGGCAGGTATTCTTCAAAAACTCAATGATGACGGACTAAACCTCGACCTGAAATTCCGCTTTAGACATATCTCCAACCTCGTTTTTGGTAAGCCCAATATTGGGATTGATTCGTGGTTCGTGATAGCGGGACTGACAAAGGATTTGAAATAATTGTTGGATTGCTATATTGTTTCATTGTTGTGCGTGATGCACACAGCAATCAAGCAATCCAACAATTTCAACAATCAAATCTTTACTTTTTTCCACTTTCCTTTTCTAAACAACACAATCAAAATCACCGCCATCAGGCTTTCGGCAGTAAAAACGGCCCAGCAGACGCCAGCCAGCCCGTGGCCATAATGAAGGGCGAAGAGCCAGCCCAACGGGATTTCAATCAACCAGAAGCAGACCAAGTTGATAAGCGTTGGGGTCATTGTGTCGCCCGCCCCATTGAAGGCAGAGGAGATGACCATGCCATAGGCGAAGAAGACGTAGCCCACTGAGAAAATGCGAAGTGCCAGTATTCCCGACTCGACCACCAAAGGATTCGGGTCGAAGCTGGAAACAATCTGCCTCGCAAAAATGAAGTAGAATACCGACACGAGGAGCATGAATATCATGTCCAAATGTGCCGTTCGCCAAACGCTCAATTCTGCCCGCTCCGGCTTGCCAGCACCAAGGTTTTGCCCAACGAGCGTGGCGGCGGCATTGGCCATGCCCCATGCGGGCATGATTGTGAAAATGAGGATGCGGATGGCGATGGTATAACCCGAAACAGCCTCGGTCCCACTTTCGGCGATGATGCGCATCAGGAATATCCAAGAGGCGCTGGCGATGATGTACTGCAAGGCGCCCGTGCTGGCCACCCGAAGCATGTTCACGATGGTTTCAACGTGCAAAACCAAGTGCCGGCGGGCTATTTTGATGATATTGGTGCCCCGCAAAAGGAAATACACCTGGATGCAAACACCGATGCCCCGGCCTATGCTCGTGGCCACCGCTGCCCCGGTAACGCCCATCGCCTGGATTGGCCCCCAACCAAAAATCAGAATCGGGTCGAGGATGATGTTGATAATATTGGAAACCACAAGCACCCACATGGCGATGCTCGCATTGCCCGCTCCCCGAAAAACGGCGTTGAGCAGGAAGATGAACATAATGACGAAGTTGGTGCCGAAAATGACTTTGGTATAGCCTGAACAGTCCCTTACTTGGGTAGCAGTGGCACCCATTGCAAGCAGCAAATCCTCCGCAAATACAAGCCCGGCCACGCAAATCAGAATGGAAAGCACAACGGCGATGATGACAGCTTGCACCGCAGCTTTGGCCGCCCCATCTGGGTCGTGTTCCCCTATCCGCCTCGAAACGGTGGCCGTAGCAGCTGCGCCCAAGCCCATTGCAATGGAGTAAATAATGGTCACCACGCTCTCCGTCATACCCACTGTGGCCGTTGCTTCCGCACTTATTTTTGAAACAAAATAGATGTCCACCAAGGCAAAAATGCCTTCCATCATCATTTCCAGCACCATCGGTATGCTCAACAGTACGATGGCCCGGTTGATGCTGCCGGAGGTGAATTCTTGCTCGGAACCAGAAAGGGCTTCTTTTAGGGTCTTGAAAATTTTTGACATTCGTAAAAACAGTTGGGTAACATGGTTAGCGGCTGCAAATGTAGGAATTTGGTGGGTTTGCGGGCATTAACCCAAGCGACGAAAGGGAAAGTTCCTCGTTCCTAAAATTTGAGCTTTACATTTGCCGCCGAGCGCTTTTTGGCTGCCCTCCCGACATTTTTGTTGGGTGATTGGGCTGGCCATTTGGCCAACACTCACGGCCTGCCCAATAAATTGGGCGGCCACAACGGGATGTCGTTACTAAAAAAACTTGCCAGCGAGACCGCCATTTATGGCCTAAGCAGCATCGCTGGGCGGGTCATCAATTTCCTGCTCATCTTCGTCCACAGCCGGGTGTTCGGAGAGGGCGAGTTTGGGGTAATGCAGCTCCTCTACTCCTATATCGCCTTGGCAATGGTGTTCCTTACCTTCCGGCTGGAAACCGCCTTCTTCCGGTTCGGCACCGAGGAAACTGACCGTGACCGCAGCTTTGGCACGGCGCTGACCACCCTGTTCGTCAGCACTGGCATACTGCTCGGGCTGGGGGTGGTCTTCCAACAAAACCTGGCTAATTGGCTGCAACTGCCCGACCGCAGCGACCTCGTGCTGATGGTGCTCTGCATCCTCGCCCTCGACGTGCTTGCTGAAATCCCCTTCGCTCGGCTTCGGCTCGAAAAGCGGCCCATCCGTTTCGCCAGCATTAAAATCATCGGCATTTTGGTAAACGTTCTGCTCACCGTCGCCTTCCTGGTTTGGTGGCGGAACAACCCGTCGTTCAATGTCTTTGGCTTGCAATACGACCCCGGATTTGGCGTCGGTTATGTGTTCCTCGCCAACCTCATCGGTAGCGCTGTTGTGCTGCTTTTGCTGTTGTTGGGCGCTTTTGCCAAAAAAGGAAAAACCGCTACAGCCGCTCTCGATGCCCCAGATGACCCATCTAAATTTCACCTGCAATTTGACACGGCCTTGTTCAAAAAAATGGCGCTCTACTCCGCTCCCTTGGTTATCGTTGGCCTGGCCGGGGTCGCCGACGAGACCCTCGACCGAATCCTTTTGGAGCGGCTGCTGCCCGGTACGCTTGAACAAAACCGAGCAACGATGGGCATTTATTCGGCCTGTTACAAGCTGACGGTCATCCTGGCGCTGTTCACGCAGGCGTTCCGTTATGCTGCCGAGCCGTTTTTTTTCGCTCACGCAAAAAACAAGGACGCCCCAGCGCTTTATGGCCAAGTGGCCAAGTTTTTCACGCTCATCAGTGCCCTGGGCATGTTGGTCGTGCTGCTCTACCTCGATGCGTTCCAGCATATTTTGGGCGAAAAATTCCGTGGGGCATTGGACGCTGTGCCGGTCGTGCTGTTGGCAAGTCTATTCCTCGGTATTTATTACAATTTTAGCGCATGGTACCGCCTCACCGACCGAACGATTTGGGGCGTTTATATTTCCATTTTTGGCTTGGCCATCACCATTGTTTTCAACCTTCTTTGGATTCCAACGATGAACTATATGGGAGCGGCTTATTCAAAACTGCTCTGCTACGGCGGCATGATGGTCGTGGGCTGGTATTTTGGGCAGCGGTTTTTTCCCGTCAATTATCCATTGGGGCGCATGGCGCTTTATGTAGGACTGGCAATTTTGCTATATATAGTTGCTGAGTTGCTTGCGCAATGGGGAGGGTATGGCTTCGTGGCAAAAATGGTGGTCAATTCGGTGCTGATGCTGGGGTATCTGGGCGTGGCATGGAAGCTGGAAAGAAAGAGTTTGGCGGAATTGGGCTAAGTTGGCAGTTTGCCCAACCAAAGCGAACTATTGGCCTGTCTTCCCAAAAAAAATGCAAAATGAAAAAATTATTGACACCGTTTTTGTTCCTTATTTGCCTCCCGCTTTTTGCCCAAGAGCAAGCGCTGCCCAAATCGCATAGGTTCTCCATCGGCATTGAAGCTGGGACAGTCAATACGTTCCTCAATATTCCAGAAGAATATTACTATGGTTGTTTTTGCTGTTTTGGAGACTGTGTTTTACCGCCGTCTCCATCAAATGATGATTATGACCTGCTTCCGCATCCGACCAATTCAAGGCAAGCGGCCATTATGTTGCATTACCAATTAAATAAAAGGCATCAAATCGGCTTGGGTTTTATAATGAGCCAATATGGTGAATCGCAGCTTACTTTAGGCGAATATAAAAGACAAGTAGTAGATTTCAGAGGCATTAGCGCCCAGCATCGGTTTAAGCTTTTCAATGGCCATCGGTTGGATTTTTCCATGTCCAATTCCTTCAATTTGGAAATTCCAAAAAATGCTTCGTTTTATATAAACACGCATACTGGAGTGAGTCATACCGGTGGGTTTACGCTGTCCTATAGCCTTTGGCCTTCCTTCGATGTGGAGCTAAGTGCCATTGGTAAAACTGCATTAACGAAGTATGCGGACTATGCTTGGACGGGGAAAAACAGCCGTTTCGGATATGGTGCAATGGTGGGGTTGGCTTATCGGATTTGAATTCAAAATACATTGATATGAAATACGCTTTGTTGCTTTGTTTGCTGCCTTTTTTCGCTCATGCACAGGATAGGGTGGAAAAGAAACTGTCGAGGTTTTCAATTGGAATAGAATCCGGTATTGTAACCACGTACATGAATGTACGAGATTACGATTGGTACCATGAACTTTGCTGCCATGGTTATGAAGATGATGATTTGGATTCTGCGCCGACTTCTGCTATACATTCCAACCTTACTTTGAACTACCGTTTCAAGCAAAAACACAAAGTCGGATTGGGGTTCCAATTCAGCCAGTTTGGCGAGAATCACGACGCTGGCGCTCCATCCCGAGAAGTGTTGAATTATATTGGATTTATTGGGAGTTACGAATTTTCGATTTTAATGGGGAGAAAAGCCGCCATCGGCCTTTACAATGCGTTCTGTTTTGACATCCCTGCCTTTAAGGACAAAAGAGACTATTATTCAAGCGGAATAAGCCATATAGTTGGTCTGGTATGGCGATTCAAAGTAGGTAATGCGTTGGAATTAAGTATAAATGGTATCGTCAAAAATGCACTTTCAGAATACAATGCAATCGCATGGTTTAATGACAACCGTCGTGTTGGTAAAGGGTTACTGATAGGAATATCTTATCGAATTTGAAACAACCTTCCCATTTCCTCCCTACATTTACCAAAAATTCACCACCAATGAAAAAACAATTCACACTTGCCTTGCTCGCAGTCCTAATAGTTTCTTGCCACTCAGTATCCCAAACTTCCGGCACGGTTCAAGCCACCCAGAAATACACTTTCAAAAAGGTTGAAATGCCTACCATAAGCCCTTGTGTCCGGTGCGTGATGACCAGTGCAAAGAAACAATATAGGCGTGGGAACCTCTCCCTGCCTGCCTGCTTATCGGGAAGCACGGGTAAACGGCTCTTGAAACTAAGTCTTTCGAAGGGAAACTTGGAACAGAAACTGGTCGTGTTTCGGGATTGTGGTGAGGAAGTTAGGGTAGTGGGCATAGCCTTGTGCGAACCATCGGGCACCTGTGAATTTGATTCCGTTATCAACAATGAAATGCAAACTTTCAATTGCCAAGGGCTGCCGGTGTTGACCCTCAAATTGAACAGTTCCTCGGTGGGGGTAACCCTTGCATCAGGATGGAATTTATTTTATGAAACCGTGAATTGCCCTGAGAATTAAGGTTAAAAGTCTGTACCAATGCCGCACACGAGGATTGACTGCTTTCGACAGCATCTGGCACCTTCTCATTTTCCTTCCTACTTTTACCCCTCATAAATCACTCGACATGAAAATCCACCACCGCTTTTGCCTATTTGCGCTTGCGCTTATTGCTGCTTGCAAACCAAACAATACGCCTATCCCAACACCAACGACTGAACGACCCGACCCGCACTCCTTCGCTAGGCCCGACTTAGCCGTTGCGAAGCACCTCGAACTGAATCTTAAAGTTGATTTCGATAAAAAAACGCTCTCCGGAACGGCAGCTTGGACGATTGAAAACCCTAGAAATGCCAGCGAAATTATATTTGATACCGACAACCTCGACATTCATAAAATCACATTGGGCAAGGAGGCAGTAGAAGCCAAATTCACCTTCGACAATCGGGATTCCATTCTTGGTTCTGCGCTGCGAATACCCATTGAACCGACAACCCCAAAGGGGCAGGCCAACCTCGTCACCATCCACTATGCTACCCGTCCCGATGCCGCTGCGCTCGGCTGGATGGAACCCAGCATGACGGCTGGCAAAAAGCTGCCATTCTTGTTCACACAGGGGCAGGCTATCCTCAGCCGCAATTGGATTCCTTGCCAAGACTCGCCCGGCAACCGCATCACCTACAACGCTAATATTGAAGTGCCAACGGGCATGATGGCCGTGATGAGCGCCGATAACCCGCAGCAGCCCTCAGCTGATGGTAAGTACATTTTCAAGATGGAACAGCCCATTGCGCCATACCTCATCGCATTGGCCGTTGGCGAGATCGCCTTCAAGTCAGTTGGGGCCCGCACTGGCGTTTATGCCGAGCCTTCCATGCTGGAAAAAGTGGCTTGGGAGTTCGCCGATATGGAGAAAATGGTGACGACCGCCGAATCGCTGTACGGCCCATACGCTTGGGGGCGCTTTGACCTTATCGTGCTACCCACTGGCTTTCCGTTTGGTGGCATGGAGAACCCCAAAATGACCTTTGCCACCCCAACCGTAGTCACTGGCGACCGCAGCCTTGTATCATTAGTGGCGCATGAGCTGGCGCACTCATGGTCGGGCAACCTCGTGACCAACGCCACTTGGAACGACTTCTGGATGAACGAGGGCTTCACCGTCTATTTCGAGCGGCGAATCATGGAGGCGCTATATGGTGCTGAATACACGGAGATGCTTGCGCAACTGGAGTATTGGGAACTCTTGGAGGAGTTAAAAGACTTCGGCGATGGCAGCCCTGATACAAAATTGAAAAGTGATTTTACGGGCCGCAACCCAGATGACGGCGTGACGAGCATTGCCTACCAAAAAGGCAGCCTCTTCCTGATAATGCTGGAGCGCCTGACCGACCGCACCAAGTGGGACGAGTTCCTAAAAAGCTGGTTCGAGACCAACAAGTTCACCTCCAAAACAACGGAAGACTTTCTCGCCTTTTTGAAGAAAAATTACCTTGAAAAACACAAGCTGACCGCCAATGTGGACGAATGGGTCTATGGCCCTGGCCTCCCAGCCAATTGCCCAAAACCCAATTCCATTAAATTAGCCAATATCGAAAAAGCTGCTGCGAAGGTAGCCACTACCCTACCCGATTCTAAAAACTGGACACCGCATGAGTGGGTGCATTTCGTCAGGAATTTACCGAAGGAAACAAGTATTGAAAAGCTAAAAGAACTGGATGCAAAGTTCAATATCACCACCTCTGGCAATGCGGAAATCCGGTGCGCTTGGTTCGACTCCGTCATACGGAAAGGGTATGTGACGGAAATCTTGCCACAAATTGAGGAATTCTTGGTAAACGTAGGCCGCCGCCGCTTCCTCATGCCCGTTTACACCGCCTTAAAGGATACTGGGCATATTGAGGATGCCCGCCGGTTTTTTGCAAAAGCAAAGGCGGGGTACCATTCGGTAAGTCGTGAAAGCGTGGAAGAATTGCTGAAATAGAATCGGTTATTTGAAAATTCGCTTGTTGGCCAAAATCCAATTGCCGTTCACATCTAAATAGTTTCCTTCAGGAAAAACGGATTTGAAGGCTAGTTCAAAAAAATCCTCTGTGAATTCCAGTGCTGCCTCTGTATCTGCAAGTCGGTTGAACAGGAGTAGTCCGTTGTCACAGAGCAGCGCTTTGGTTTTTTCCAAAAAATTGGTGGTCTCAAATTGAGTTGGCACGAGGTCGTCGAGGAAGACGTCCATGACAATTAGGTCGAATTTTTCCTTGCAATTTTCAACAAAAACAAGGACATCTGCATGTGTCAACTGAATGGAATTGGCCAGCTCAGGCAGAACATACTGCTGCGCCCACTCCACGATTTTGGCGTCCGCTTCCACGCCTACTCCATTAAATTTTTGATGGAAAACCCGTTCCAACATATACGGTACACTGCCCATGCCGAAGCCTAAGACAAGGAGTTTTTCAAACTTGTTTTCACGAAAATCTATTTGCTGTAAAGCCTTCAGGAAGTTGTCGTACAAATCGCCATAGGAGTAAACGGCGTTCGAAGTGGTCAGATAAAATCGGCCTTTGCGAAGCGATAGGTCAAGCACTGGATTCAAGTCCGTAGAAGCTTTATCTAATTGAATATCAACCAGATAGCTAAGGATTTTTTTGAAACGGAGCAAATTGATGGTTGCGTTACTTAGGATTTCACATCAAACAACTTGAAGAACTTGCGCCCGGTCTCCTCCTTCATCTCCCATGGACGGTATTTGGCTGTTTCTTCGAATACGCTCATCAGCAATAACCGGTCCTCGGTCTCCAGGTGATGGCCATGAATGCTCATCATACGCTCTACGGCTTCAAATGCTTTTTCAGGAATATAAGTGGTAAAATTGTCACTGCTGCCCCATGAGAACGATGGCATGAACTTGGGCAAAAAGCCGCTGCCAAATAGGTTGCAACAAAGGCCAGTCACGGTGCCGGTATTGAACATCGAATTGATACCACACATGGTATAGTCGCCCATGAAAATGCCAATTTTTAGCTGGTCGGTCTCCTCTATTTGTCCGCTGACATAGCTCCAAAGCTTGACCTCGCTCCAATTGTTTTTGAGGTTGGAGCAATTGGTATCCGCCCCGATATTGCACCATTCGCCGATAACGGAGTTGCCAAGATAGCCTTCATGCCCTTTGTTGGAATGGCCAAACATGACGATGTTTTTCACCTCGCCCCCTACTACACAATTAGGGCCGATGGCAGTTGGACCGTAAATCTTTGCGCCCATTTTAACTACCCCTTCTTCGCCAAGCACGAAGGGCCCACGAATGAGCGCCCCCTCCATCACCTCGGCATTCTTTCCAATGTAGATAGGCCCTTTAGTGGCATTTAGAGTGGCCCCTTCCACTTTTGCGCCTTCTTCTAAAAAGATAGACCCGTTGCCAATAATGGTATTGGAAGTGCTGATGTGCTGGGAACTTCTGCCCACCGTCAGCAACTTGAAATCGGCGTTGATGGCCTTTTCATTCAACAAAAAAATATCCCAGAGCTTGTTCATCTTGTAAACTGGGGCATCCTTTATTTCAAAGCTGTTCAGGTCTTCAATATCGTCGTACATCAGTCGGTTGAACTGGTCACGGTCGAGCACGGCAGCCACGAGTTCGCCGTCGAGGAGCATTGCACCGCCGTTTTCCATTTGACTGATGAGTGAAACGATTTCATGGGTAGGCAGCACTGAGCCATTGATAAGGTAGTTGACCTCTGAGATGGTGATGTCGTACCGGTCAGAAAGGTAGTCTTGCGTAATGTAGGAAGCAGTGCCATTCATCCATTTCTCCCATCGCTCCCGGTTGGTCATTGCACCGAGCCTGATTTCACAAACAGGGCGGGTAAAAGTGAAAGGGAGCAAGTGGTCCCTTGTTTCGTTGTCGAAAAGGATGAGATTTTTCATTAATTGGCTTGCATTAATAATCGGATGTGAAGGAGTGGCAACATCAGCTCCATTCGGGGCAATAATACAAAAAAAGCCCCAACGGATAGGTTGAGGCTTTTTTTAAGTTGAAAGCTTGGTTAAGCGGCTTCTTCGCCAGCTTCAGCTTCGGCTGGCTTGGCAAACTTGGAGAACCGCTTGTTGAACTTGTCAATACGGCCAGCCGTGTCAACAAATTTCATTTTGCCGGTAAAGAATGGGTGCGATGCGGCAGAAATCTCCAGCTTAACCAGCGGATATTCGTTGCCGTCTTCCCAAACGATGGAATCTTTAGTCTGTGCGCAGGAGAAGCTCATCCAAGCCTCGTCGCAAGAGAAATCCTTGAAAATGACCTTACGGTAATTCTTTGGATGGATATCGTTTTTCATGTCAGATTTTTTCTATTTTTAAAATTAGCGGGCAAAGATAGCCCTTTTTCCTATTTCTCAAAACAGGAGGCGAAATAGATTGGAAAAATATTTCACCAAATACTCAACCCCGTTCCATTTGGGTTGGGTTAGTGCCAAAACCAATAATAGCTGTGCGTCAACCCAACATTCTGCAAAACTTGCGAGAACAAGATTTCTTCTTTTTGATGAACCTACTTTAGAGGTGTTTATTTACACATTGGTATGAGGAGGTTCAACAAGGTATCAAGGGTCAGTTTTCGAGAAAAGTCAAAAGCCCTAACATTAACAAACCTTTGATACCTCAAATGAAACTTTTCAATACACAAATTGTCTTATGTTTGTGCCGTTCAAAGGAACATATTGTCTACGTAAAGTAATGACAACATTGGTGGAGTATGAAAAATGGTTTTTTAATCTACTTTCTTACACAATCACTTTGCACTTA
>JANPLH010000500.1:0-1975 GCA_031426435.1 Saprospiraceae bacterium
GAAAATCAAGGTGAAAAACAGCATATTGTTGCAGCGCAGGATGTCCCCGCCTCCTTCGACATGGATGAAGAAATGGCTGAAATACACCGCCCCGATGGTCGCCGCCGTAATGACGCCGGCATAGAAAAAAATCCGCCGCCAACGCGGCCCGTCAATGATGGGTTCGTTGGTTTTGCGCGGCTTTAGCTGCATAACGTCTGGGCCTCCGGGCGTGACGCCCAATGCCAGCGCGGGCAACACATCGGTGACGAGGTTGATGAACAGGATTTGCAGCGGCTTCAACTGGAAATGCAGGAACAGCAGGGATACGATGGCGATGACCGCCAGCTCGCTCATGTTGCAGGACAGCAGGTAGATGACAAACTTGCGGATGTTGTCAAAAATGACCCGCCCCTGCCGAATGGCAACCACAATGCTGACAAAACTGTCGTCTTTTAGCACCATGTCGGCGGCATCCTGCGCGACCTGTGTACCGCGCTTGCCCATGGCGATGCCGATGTCGGCTTTTTTTAGGGCGGGGGCATCGTTCACGCCGTCGCCGGTCATGCCCACGATGGCTTTTCGTTCCTGAAAAACCCGTATCAAATCGAGCTTCTGTTTTGGGCTGACGCGGGCAAAAATTTTGGCGGCAGCCCAGCGCTTTTTGTCCGCCGCCTTGAGTTTTTCGTAGTCCGGCATTTCCTTTCCCAGCACCACGTCTTCCTCATCGGACTCGATGATGCCCAACTGCCTGCCGATGGCTTTGGCGGCAGCGGGGTGGTCGCCCGTGACCATGACGACCTCGATACCTGCATCCCGGCATTGGCGGATGGCGGCGGGCACCTCTTTTCTCGGCGGGTCTATCAGCCCGAAAAGCCCGGCAAACACCAGGTTATCGGTCAGCTCCTTCGAGCCTTTTGCTTCCGTTTTAAAAGCGCCTGCAATTACTTTCAGCCCTGAAGAAGCCATTTTTTCCGCTTCGGAGAGCCAGGCCTTCCGGGCTTTCGGTGTCATGGAGGTGTTTGTTTCGCCGTCTAGCAGAAACGAGCAACAGTCGAGCACTTCTTCGGCAGCGCCTTTGGCAACAATCAGGTTGCCCTCCGGAGTCTTGTGCTGGGTCGCCATGATTTTGGTCTCCGAGGAAAATGGCATTTCCGACTGTTTGGGGCTTTCTTTGCGGAGTTTGTTGATGTCCTCGCCTTGCCGCAGGGCGAACTTGAGCAAGCCCGTTTCGAGCGGGTCGCCGATTTCCTTGATGCTCCTTTTTCCGGCAGTTATTTCCGAGGTATTGCACAAAATGGCGATTTGCATCAGTCGGCGGTACTGCGCCTCCGGCAAAATTTTGGCGGGCAAATCGGCGGCATTCTCGCTTTTTGCCCAATCGCCACCCGGCGAAACGAGTGCTTCGACCTCCATTTTATTGAGCGTGAGCGTTCCGGTTTTGTCGGTGCAGATGATGGTGGTTCCGCCCAGCGTTTCCACCGCTGAAAGTTTGCGCACAATCACTTTCTTGCGGGCCAATTTGAGCATTCCCTGCGCCAGTGCGAGCGTGGCAACGATGGACAAACCCTCCGGGACGGCGGCTACGGCCAGCGCAATGGCGGTTTCAAACATTTCTAAGATTGGCTTGCCGCCAACCACGCCCACGCCAAAAATGACGACCACCAAGCCGACGGTAATTTTGATGAGGCGGCCACTGAACGCATCCAATTTCTTTTCCAATGGCGTAGCTGCCTGGTCGGAAGTACCGACGAGGTGGGCGATTTTTCCCAATTCGGTGTTCATGCCCGTGCCTGTGACCACCGCACGGCCATTGCCTTTGGTGATGAAAGTTCCTTTAAAAAGCAGGTTCGATTGCTCGGCGAGCGGCGTGTCGGCGGACAATTCGCCGGGTTCTTTTTCTACGGGGACGCTCTCGCCAGTCAGGGAAGACTCGTCCGCCTGCAACTGCACACTTTCGTAAAGCCGGGCATCGGCGGGCGTCATGTCCCCAGCT